>PMBY01000501.1 GCA_003153875.1 Myxococcales bacterium
AGGATGTCCGGGTCGTCGAGCATGGCTTGCGCCAGTCCTGCGCGCTGTCGGTAGCCGCGTGACAGCTCGCCCACCAACTTGCCCGCCACCTCGTGCAGGCCGCAGCGGCCCCCGATCTCCTTGATGCGCTTCTCGCTGCGGTCGGACGTCATGCCTCGCATGGCCGCCGCGAACTGCAGATACTCGAGCACGGTCATGTCTTTGTAGAGCGGGGTGTCTTCAGGCAGATAGCCGATGTGCTTGCGGACCTCCAGCGAGTCGTCGAACACGTCGAATCCCGCCACCTTGGCGCGGCCGCCGGTGGGCGCCAGGTAGCAAGTCAGTATCTTCATCGTGGTCGACTTGCCCGCGCCGTTGGGGCCCAGAAAACCGAGCACCTCGCCCTTGCGCACATTGAACGTGACGTCGTCCACGGCCCGCGTGTCGCCGTAGACCTTGGTGAGGTTCTCAACCTGAATCATCAGCTCTGGCATTTGATCCTCATTTGATTGTTCGGTCGGAGCCGCTTGCGATACCCCGGGCAAACCGCACAAACTGGAACTTTATTCCCGACTTCCCGGACGCGGCCCATCTAGTAGCGCTTCCACGTACTGCGGGCCGGCCATCGGTGTCAAGGGCGGAGCGGATGCTGCAGTAGCCTGGCTACCCTGGTCCGCGGTTGGACTTGTCCGCCAACAGGACTGGTCCGAGCGGCGCCAGGCCATGCAGCCAGCGGGTGGCGACTGCTTCCGTGGCTGGCGTAAAACGCCCACCAGGCGCGGCTGATTGCAGAACAGCAGCGGCTGATTGTGCCATTGTTTCAATGTGTTGATCGCTGCCGTTAAACTGTTTCTTGAATGAAGAAACCGCCTGGGCTGGCAGGGGTTCGACAGGGCCAGGCCCTCGTCCCAGCAGGCGTTGGACCAGGACGGTTCGCGCCAGCAGGCCGGTGTCGACCACCGCGGGATCGGCCACACCCATGACGCTCAGGCGCTCGGGGGTGATATGCCCGGGCCGGACGCCCAGGCCCACCACCAGGGCGAGGGCCGCCCCGGCTCGTTCGATGGCGACCGTGGCCGCGGCCAGGTCACGGAGGCTTGCGAAAGGACGCTCGCCGGTGCTGGGCGGGCGGTCGAGCAGGCAAGGGAAGAGCGGACGCAACTTGGTCAGGGTGCCGATGACCTCGGAGTCCTCGGGCTCCCACATGTCGATGGCTGGCCGAAGTACCGCGAAGGGGCTGTCTCGCTCCAGCGACCGCGCGAGTTTGTGCAGCTTGCCTATCAGGCTGACGCCCAGCCGGAAGAGCTTGGTCACGGACACGCGGCGTACGGCGGCCACGCCGGCGGCTTCGTCCCCGCGGCTGAGAAACTCCACAGCCAGGTCCAGCGTGGCTGCCACCCGCCCAAGCACGGCGGCCACGGCTGGGTCGTCTCCGGGCGAGACTCGGTCCGCGGAGAGCACCCGGTTGCACAGGGCCACCAGGCCGCTGTGCAGGGCGGTTACTTCTGCCGCTGACGTCAGGCCTGCCACCGCACGGGCGAACGGCGTGGCGCCAGCAAGGCGGTCGGCCATCAACACCGGCAGGCGCAGATGGGTATCTGTGGCCAACTCGTCGGAGGGCTGGGTTGAGGCGACCGGCCCGGGTTCCAGTTGCACGCTGGCGGGATCCAGCTCGCGGTAGACCCCGAGTGCATCGTAGAAATCCACGAAGCCCAGGTCGGCCATGCGGCCCGATCGCCAGCGGAAGGCGGTCTGTTCCAATTCCGAATCGAGTTCCGAGCGCATGCCGACCAGAAACCGACGCATCATGAATTGGTCTGCGCGATAGAGGTTCTCCACCAGGTGCTGAGTCATCCGCTGGGTCTGCTCGTCGCCCAGTAGCTCCAAGGTGAAGAGGCGATCCGGTGTGTCAAAGAGGACGCCTTCAGGCTCGTCAGGCGGTTCCTCCAGCGATAGGTCGTAGATGCGAGCCCGCTGGCGAATCAGCAAGGCGACCAGTTCGATGTCCAGGCTCCGCGCCCAAGCACCCACGGTTTCGAAGGGAGCCTGGGCTATTGCGGCCAGCCACTCGTCGGCGCGTTCGGTGGAGATCTGGTCGCGGTCCCAGAGGGCGAGGTCGAGCGCACCTTGCACTTGTTCGGCCGTGCCGTGGACCAGAATCTCAAGGGCTTCTGGGAAGCCCAGCTCGTGCAGGACGTAGAAGAACTCGTCGGGCGGCAGGGCACGAATGGCGCCGACCGGATCGGCTGTCGCAAAGAGTGAGTCGGCGCGCCGGCTGCGACGTCCGCGCTCAAGCTGGGCGCGGTAGCGGGTCAAGGCCACGACTTGACCATGGGAAACTGGCTTGGGCGTCTCGCTCACGAACCCACTATGGAACACCGGAGGCCTCTGGTCCACGGGGCGATCCAACATGGGAACCCTCAAAGGGTTCGCTCTGCCCTTCGGCCCCCCACCTGCCACCGCCCCACCCTCGCTTCGCTCGGCCTCGCCAAACCCTCCGGCGATGGTACGCCGCCGGCAAAGCCGGCGGGCTCCCCACGCGACTGGCTGAGTTTGGGGCTCGCCGGCGCGCAACCAGCTTGCACCGTCGGGGCAGGTTCACGAGGTTGACAGCGCGGCCAGGTTCAGCGATACAGCCCCAGATCATGCGTTTCTTGCCGCGAGAAGAGTCCTTTTTCGACGACTTCGAGAAACACGCTGCCAAGACTGTGGAGGGTTGCCGTGCCTTCCTTGAGATGGCGGAAAGTGCGATCGATTGGGCAGCGGTTAGCGCGCGCGTGAAGGTCATCGAAAGCGAGTGCGACCACATCACTCACGGTGTTGTGGCGCGCTTGCACAAGACCTTCATCACGCCGATCGATCGCAACGACATCTTCCGCTTGATCTCGAAAATGGACGACGTGATGGATTTCGTGGAGGCGGCCGCTCAGAACCTGGTGGTGTACGACATTCACGAACCCACCCCGGAATTGGCCGGCCTGGCGCGCACCTTGATGCACGGGGCGGAACGCGTGCTGGAGGCGCTTTCCGGAATGCGCAATCTGAAGAATCCGGCCCTGATTCTGGAGAAATGCGTCGAGATCAACCGGCTGGAAAATGAGGCNNTGGAAAGAGATCTACGAGCTGGTGGAGACCGCCACCGACCGTTGTGAAGATGTGGCCAACATTATCGAGGGCGTGGTCCTGGAGAACTCGTAGAAAGGCACGGTTGGGGCGGCGGCCTAGCCCGCACTATTCACGAGGGCGCCCGGCCGGAGGCCGCTTCGCCGCTTCACCACCAGGCCTGCCACTGGTGCATCAGGTCGATGAGATAGCCGCCCGGAAGCGGCACGGCGTAGTGGAAGATCGGGGCGCCGTTGTAGAAGATGACCAAGGCCTCGGTGAGGTAGACCACCGCCGCTGCGACCAGCGATCCCCGTTTCCCCTCCAGGCGGGCGAGCCCGAACATGGGGAGCAGGAAGAGGATGTGCCAGCCCTGGATTTGAACCGTGCGAGTGACCATGAAGAGCTGCCAGAGCACGCAGCTGAGCAACGTCCCTTGCCGAGTCCAGGCGAGGTAGATCAGCACCGGCAGCAGCGGCAGGACGAGGTTCCAGCTAGCGGCCGTGGTGAGCGAGAGATCCTTCAAGCGCACGCCGTTGTTCGAGAGGAAGTCTTTCAGCCCGGGATACAGCAGGACAAAGGCGTAGAGGGAAAGGCCGAGCACCAGGGCTGAGGCGGCGAGCCTTGCGAGCGCGCCTGCGCGTCCCTTGCCGCATTCCCGATTCCGCAGGACCGTCCAGCCCGCGAAGGCGAAGAGTGGAAGGTACCAGAGCGCCCGGAAGTGCAGAAATACCGCTGCGCTCAACGCCAGCATCGCATCCACACCGCGGTTCCGGCGCAACTGCCACACGCCCACGAACAGCGCACACACCGCGATGGGATCGTAGAAGCCCGACAGCGTCCACTTGAGGATCTCTAGATAGAACAGGCCGAAAAGTCCGTATCTGAGCCACCGCTCTCCCGGCTCCGCCCGATCGTCCTCGGGCGGCTGGAACACCAGCTTGAACAGCAACCAGATGAGCAGGTGTGCGACGATCAGGTACTTGAGAACCGTGAACAAGTTGATCGCTCGCAGCGACAGCGACGTGTGCTGGAGCAGCAGCACCTCCGGCAGCGAGTAGAGCGCGAGGCCCGGCGGGTAGGCATTTCGCACTCCATGCCAATTAATGCAGAGCGGTCGTTTGTCCGTGGAGGCCCCGGCCGCGACACACCAACCGCACCCTCCCTCCTGCGGGAGGCCGCGGGCCGCCGCGTCCGAGGGTGCCGCGCAGTAGTGCGACGCCGGGAAGCGGTACACGTCGAAGCCATGCCGGAAGAAGAGAGCCGCCCTGCCATAGTGCGACCAGTGATCCGTGTAATCGTAGAGCGTCGCCCGGCTCGCCCCGATGTGGGCCGCCAGAAACGCCCAGAAGGCCCACGACAAAACCAGGCACAGCAGCGCCCGACGGGACGGCTTCATGGCTGGACAACCCGGTGGAGGTTCACAAGTGCGCGGCAGGTTACCACGGGCGTGGCGTGGGGAATTGCAGTTCCGGGCTGTGAACCGGGGGGCTGGCTTGCTAGAGCAACTGGATGTCCACCAGGCCGTGGGTGCCGTCGCTGCCTGACCGAATTCTTACCGCCCCAGCGTGCTGGTCGCCACGGCCCCGGCTTTCAGCTTCTGGATCATCCGCACGTAGGTGCTGCTGACCGCGGCACATAGGGCCTGCAGGTCGGTGAAGGGTCCATCGGGAAGTGGACCTCCGTC
>PMBY01000220.1 GCA_003153875.1 Myxococcales bacterium
CGAATTGGGCGAGGTGCAAGTGCCATTGCTGACTGTCACCACGTAGTAGTAGGTCGTCCCATTATTGACGGCCGTGTCTATGGTCCCCGCCGGGTTCGGGCTGGGAACCACCGTCCCATAGGGACCGCCGGCCGCTGTGCCGCGCGAGACGACGTACGAGAGCGAACCGGCATCGGAAATGGGCCACGTGAGCGTCACCTGCTGGTTGCCTGCCGTGGCGACCACGTTCATCGGCGCAGTCAGTGCACAGACCTGGTTCGGTGTGGCGGGAACTGCAGCCGAGGGGGCCGAAAGGCAATTCCCGTTGCTGGCGCTGACCACGTAGTAGTACGTCGTCCTGTTGACCAGCGGCGAGTCGGCCAAGGTAGTCCCTGTGGGAACCGCGATGTCGGTATGGGCATCGGCGCCGGCTGTCGTGCGCGTGACGACATACGACTTCACAGTTCCCGTGGCCGGGGCGGTCCAGGAAAGGGTGACCTTGCTGTCGCTCGGGCTTGCGAGCAAATTGGTCGGGGCCGACGGCGGCGTGCACACCGGCGTGGCAGAGGACTCGGACGAGGGGGCGGAGAGGCAGAACCCATTGTTGGACTTCACGACATAGAAGTAGGTCGTCCCGTCGGTCAGACCGCTGTCCGTGATGCCCGTGCTGGTTGGCGAAGTGAGAATCGCATACGGACCGCCGCTCGTCGTGCTGCGCAGAACCTGATACGAACTCGCGCCGCCCGTCGAGGCAGGCCACGAGAGCGTCACCTGGCCATCGCCTGGCGTGGCCGTGGGTTTGCCTGGCACGGAGGGCGGCGTACAGGCCGGGAGGGCAGACACGACTGCGGAATCGACCGAGAGGCACGTGCCGTTGTTGGCTTCGATCACGTAATAGTAGGTGGTCCCGTTGATGACAGTGGCATCCGTGAAGCTGGGCGTACTTGACGTGAATGCCGTGTCGAAGCCAGCAGTTGAGGTCAGGCTGCGCTTGATTCGGTAGGAAACTGCACCCGCGGTCACGTCCCATGACAGCGCCACCGAGCCGTTGTTGGCCTTGGCTTTCAGGTTGGTCGGCGCAGCCGTCGGTGTGCAGCTCGGCGCAGCCGAAACCTCCACCGAGTTGACGGAACTGCACTTTCCATTGCTGGCCGTAACCACGTAGTAGTAGGTCGTCCCGTTTGAAACATTAATGTCGGCGTAGCTGCAGGTCGTTGTGCAAGTGGTGATGCTGGTCGTCGACGAGTAGCCCGTCCCGGGCGTCACGCTGCGCCCGACACTGTATGAGGTTGCGCCCGCCGAGGGTGGCCAGCTGAGATCAACATGGGCGTTGTCCGGGGTAGCGGTCACCACGGGCGCGACCGGGGGTGTGCAAGGATTGACTGCCGTGACAGAGGCTGGGGTAGAGTTGTCTGACTCGCAGGTTGCGACGGTGTTGATGGAAGACACGACGTAGTAGTAGGTCGAACCGCCGGTGAGGCCGGTGTCGGCATAAGAAGAGGTGGTGGTCGTGGGCGGCGTGCCCAGGATGGTATAGCCCGACGTGGGGGTGGCGCTCCGCTTAACGTTGTACCCGGTGGGCGCGCCTCCCGCAGGAGCGGTCCACGAGATGCTGGCCGTGCCCGCGACGGTCCCCACCGCCGCCTTCGCGCCCGTAGGTGCGGCAGGGCGCGCGTATATGACGTCGGCAGGACAGGACACGCTCGTGCCGGTGCAAACCTCCGCCGGATCGCATTGGTTTCCGTCAGTGGACGGGCGGCAGGTGCTTCCGGGCGGAACCATGCCGTCGGCCGGACAGGCGGGGTCGGTTCCCGAACAGCTCTCGGCGACGTCACACGCGCCCGCGGCCTTGCGACAGAGGGTGCCCGCAGTCATCACAGCATCGACTGGGCAGTCGGGGCTGGAACCGGTGCAACTCTCGGCGATATCGCAGTCACCTGCGGCCTGGCGACACACCGTCGTTGTTGGCGCGTACTTGTCGGCCGGGCAGTCGGCGTGGATGCCATCGCAAACTTCATCCAAATCACACAGATCAACGGCAGCGCGGCAAACAATGCCAGCCTTGACCGGTCCGCTAGCGCCCCAGCAAGGACCGATTGGTTGATCGCCCGCAGCATCGCGAGCCACGTCTTGTGCAACATCCTGGGCGGCATCCCGGAAAACAGCTGGCGGCCCATCCAACACGCGGTCACGTGCGCCATCGGACGCTCCAATCTCGGAACCCTGGAAAGGGGGTGCGTCTGCGACACCATCTTGGCCCAAGTCGTCGTTCTCATCGGCGTCTTGAGCGTCGGCAGCGACGGCCCCGTCCCGTCCGCCCACGGCGCAATTGCTGCCGGGCTGCTCGCACTTGGCGACTTTGCCGGGCTTGTCCACGTTGACGCAAGCTACCATCCACACCAGAAAAACCGCCCATGCGAGGGCTACGTGGCTGCGCATTGTGAGTCGTTGCTCCCAGTGAAGTAGTGATGTCTGAACGCAGATCGGCTCATATTGTGAGCAGGCTCACGCAACCAGCACAAGAATTTTCTCTGCTGCCTTCGAGTCAGACCGGGCTTGACCGCCGGTGGGGTGACCGCAGGTCGCCTACACTTCCGCGAGACTAGCGGTTTCCCCGTGAATCGCCCGCCTGCGGATCTCTCGCGCCCGTTCGCGGAGGTCACCCGCATTGGCCGCCCTGCCCGTGCGCTCCTCGTACTCTGCATAGGCAGTGAAGGCGCGGCCCAACTCCAGCTCTGCGCGTGATTCCCCGAGAACCTCCACAGCCCGATCGAAAACCTCACGCGGACCACCGCGTTCCGACTCGCCAGGCGCGCCGCGCGAAAGCGCGGTGGCCAACACGCGCAGGGCTGCGCCCACCAGCGGCCCCGCTCCCAGTTTTTCACCCTCGGCCGCGGCCCGACTGGCGTGCTCGCGCGCGCCCAGGTGGTCTTCGCGGGCCAGGCAGATCTCGGCAAGCCCACGGTCGGCCTCGGCGCAAAGTCGCCGCGCCCCGAACTTGCGTGCGATGTCCCGCGCCGCTTTCAACTCGGCCTCGGCCTCGGCTACCTGGCCCAACGCCAGATGGCACTCGCCTATCTGCAGGGCCACGTGGCACTCATTCAAGCACTCGCCCATTTCGCGGGCCACGGCGCGCGCCTGTTCCAGCAGGTTCTGCGCCAGCCCCGGATGCCCTGCCTCGCGCGCCAGGCTTCCCAGGTCGAGCAGTGAAAAGACCACCCCATGCGGGTCGCGCGTGGTCTTGCTGATAAGAAGCGCCTCCTGGAAACTCTGTTGCGCTCGGCCCAGCTCGCCTATGTGCGCCTCGACCAGCCCCAGCCACGACAGCGTGAGCGCCTTGCCGCGCTGGTCGTGAAGTTCCTCGCGGATGGCCAGCGCAGCTTGGTGGCAGCGGATGGCCTCATCCGGTCTTCCAATGAGGTAGTTGACCCGACCGATGTCGTCTAGGCTGGCCGCCACCCCGGGCCGGTCGCCCGCCAGATCGAAAAGCAGGTGGGCCATGTCCAGGTGCTGCAGCGCTAGTCGATAGTCGCCCAGTGAGCGATGGATGCGCCCGATGCGCGAATGCGCCGCGCCGCCTTTGGCCGGCAGATCTAGCCGCCACGCCACCCTGAGCATCTCGGCGAAGTGGGCCAGGGCCTCGCGGCTTCGACCGAGCCGCGCCGCCGCGTCGCCCAGTCTGTGGCAGGCGTCGATCTTGAGCATGGCATCGTCCGCCGCGAGCAGACGGACGCCCTGCAGATACAAAGCCCGCGCGCGTTCGTAGCGCCGGTGCTGGCCCGCCAAATCCCCGGCTGCCAGATAGGCCAACGCGGCCCTGCGATCGTCGCCACCCTCGGCATAGAGCACCGCCACGTACTCGTGCTGCTCGCTCGACGGCGAGGCGCCCAACCTGGCTTCGATCCACTGGGCCGCGAAGCGCCGGCGCTCGGCCAAGGTCCGAGGGTCAACCGTGGTCTCGACCAAGGTACGCACCGCCGGCTCGGTCAAGGCCCACGCGGTCTCACCGCAATCCAGGATCTTTTCCGGGGCTGGGTGGACGAAGCCGCGTTCCTGCAACGACACCGCCAGCCGCTTGGTCTGTTCGATGGACGGATCCGGAGCAAACACGATGGTCGGATCCCAAGGATCGGCACCGATGCGTCCCAACGCCACCACGCCACCGGCCCAGAACACCGGCCCCATGGCCACTGCACGCCCAAGCAGCTCTCGCTCGGCAGACGACAGCGTGGCCATGCGCGCCTGGGCCGCCGCTTCAGGTCCAAGCGCGAGGGGCTCCTGGTCGGCGCGGTCCGTGTCGAACAGCCACGAACTCGCTGTGGCCGCGACCAGAATGCCGTGCTCGTGATACACGCCGAGGAGTTGCTCGAGCAGAAAAGGATTGCCGCCGGACTCGATGGCGGCCCGTTCCGCCAACCCCGGCGCCAGCTCCTGTGCGCCGAGCGCACACTTGATGAACACATCCATTTCCAGGGGCCCCAGCGGCTTCACGTCGACGCGCGCGTGGCTGCCTTCTTGCTTCATCCACTCCGGCCGACGCACGAACAACTCGGGCCGGGCCGTGGCCACGACGACAATGGCCGCTTCACCCAGCTCGGCGGATAGACATTGCAGCACATCCAGTGATGCATCGTCAGCCAAGTGGACATCGTCAACCACCAAGGCCAGGGGGTGTTTGCGCGCATCCTCTTCCAAGAAACGTCCCAAAATGGCGCGCGCCATGTCGAGCTGCCGCTCGGGACGCATGGCCAGCGACTGGGCGAGCGGGCTTTCCGGCATCTCGAAGCCCAGAAACTGGCCCAGCAAGCCCGCGACTTCGGACACGCGGCGATCCCCAAAGACAGACTGCAATTCGGCGCGAAATACGGCCTGAGCTGTCACGTCGTCCATCACCGGCGTGATTCCAAATCGCTTGCGCAGCAACGCTGCGAGCATCATGAACGGTGCCGCTTGGCCGTCTGCGGGCGGCTTGCCGCTGGCAAGAAAGACGCGGAATTCCCCGGCTTCCTCCACGTGCTTGACCCACTCCTGGACAAGCCTCGTCTTTCCCAACCCGTTTTCTCCGATGACCGTAACGAACTGCGGCGCATCGAAGCGGATGGCTCGGCCAAGGGCAGCATCGAGCTCACGGCGCTCCTCCACGCGGCCCACAAAACCCCGAACCAGAAAATCCCGCTTCTTGCCCTCTTGCTCAAGGTCCATCACACCTTGATAAGGGGTTTGGCGGGGAACGCAAAAAATCGAGTGTTCCGCGAACCCGCCCGGTCACATTGCGATTATGACTACGCCCCGCTTGGTCCCGGAATCGTGCCCCTCGTCGTCGCCCGCGTCGCTTCCCGGCCTGTCACCGGGCTTGTCCGGGACGGGCAACTCAAGCTGGGGCCGTTCGCCACGACGGCGTTCTTCCTCTTCGCGGCGTCGGATCTCGTCGATGATCCAGGGCTCGAGCATGGGATGACCTTCTTCTATGGCTTGCAACATCGCCGCCTGTCAGTCAAGAAAGCGCATGCTGGCCGCAATAAGCGCCGTAGAATCGGCAGGTTGCGTGCCCAAGCCGGGTCTTGGCCTACCTGCAACAAAAAGGATGGGCCGGGCCAATCCCTGACACAGGTGTCGTGGTTCTGAACCGAAGACCTCAGGTCTTGTTGACTCCGTCCCTCCTTGGTTCTTGAACGCGCTAGTCGCGTGGGGAGCCCGCCGGCTCCCCCTGCGGGGACTTCGGGACCGCCCGCCGCCCTGCCCGCCCCGCGCGCTTCGCGCGCGCCCTCGTCGCCGGCGACGCACCATCGTGCGAGGCCGAGCGAAGCGAGCGGGGTGGGTGTGGCGGGTGCGGGGCCGAAGGGCATGGCGAGGCCGAGCAAAGCGAGCGGGGAGAAGGTGGCGGGTGGGGGGCCGAAGGGCGGAGCGAACCCTTTCAGGGTTCCCATATCAGAGAGGGGAAGGATCTCTAGTCTCGTCTTCCTGCATCTCGCTGTAGCAGCCGGCTGGCCACTTTCAGCAGATAGGGCTCACTGGCGTTGCCGTCGTGTTTGCCCTGGGACAGCCGCACCAGGATCGGTTCGGCCGGAACCGAGAACCCGAGGATGCGAACTGTCTGGCGCGCTTTGGCAGCAACTGATTCGGCCAGGACTTGCCCATCGCGCTCTCTGATGACTTCGACCTTGACCCTCACCCTGGACGGCGGGCTGACTTCGATGTCCAGCCCGCGCGGCTCGGCCGCAAGGTAACGAAAGACATCCACGTCGCCCACGGACAGATAGCCGGTGGTCGTGCCCTCGGCCAGCGACGATGCGTGGGCCGCATCGTCGTTGGGCTCGGTCTCGAACCCACCTCGGGCCTCGGGCAGCACGGCCTCTGCGCGCAGAACGTAGCGATGTTCGCGATCGAGCCCGCTCTCCGCGCGCACGACCACGTACCACCATCGGCCTCCGACAGCGGGTGCACCAGCGTCAGGTACCNNGCTGAATCGTTGACGGCCAGACCGGCAGCCACATCGTCCACGCCTTCGAGATCCAAGTTCAGAACCCACCCGGGTTCCATGGCGTCGAGCGACAGCCGGTACCAGTCCTCATCGTGACGCCAGCCGAACAGCCCGGACGCAAGCGCGCTTCGGCCCTGCCACGACAGATCGCNNNCGGCGCCACTCGGGCGCGCAGGTAGTAAGCGCAGCCCGGCAGCACGGCCATGTTGGGCAGCCCCACGGTCTCGCCCGGCCCAGCCGCCACTGTCTTCACGAGCCGCAGCGCCTCGTCGAGAAAATCGACGGCCAGCGCAAGTCCTGCCTCGGGGTTGATGACCACGGACAGGCGTTTGGCGGCAACCAGCCGATCGGCAGCTTGGCCCGCGTCAGAGGAGACGGCCACGCGCTGGCCCGGGACGACGACCTTGAAGACGTCCACGTCCCCTGCCTTGCCAGCGTCGGTCCGATCGAGGTTCCCGTTGACCGCCGCAGCAGGAGGCGTACCGGTCCATGCCAGCTCTTGGGCCTGCGCTGGTGTGTTGTTGGGTTCACGTTCCCCGGCTGGTGGCGGTCCCCCTGCGTCCCTCGGCCGCTTCACGACCACGACGGCTGCCGCGTCCCCGCGCATGAAATGCGGCGCCCGCCGGCAGGAGAGGCCAGCTAGAGCAGCGAGCAGGGCAATGACGGTGCTGATTCGACCTCGGCCACGACCACGGCCTCCGGCGGCTCTTGGCGGACTACGGACCGGCCGCGCGTGGCCGGGCAGCCACGGGCGACGTAGCCCGATGTCCGGTGAGTTCATGGCGCCACGTTGCTGCGGGGCCGGATGCCGGCGAGAAATTCCGCCTCAGCGACCAAGACGTTGCCAACCTTCGCTTCACCGCGCATTCTCCACACAGAGGTTCCCATGCGCAGAGGAACCACTTCCAGCTTCAAAACGTCGCCAGGAAGTACCGGCTTGCGGAACTTCGCCTTGTCGATGGCCATGAAGACCATGATCTGACGAGATGGATCAAAGGAGCTGCGTTGGGCGCCCAGCACCGCCCCTGCCTGAGCCAGGGCCTCGATGATAAGCACGCCGGGCATGATGGGACAGCCGGGGAAATGGCCCTGGAAAAACGGTTCGTTCGCAGCCACTGTCTTGCGCGCGACGATGCGATCAGCTTCGACCAGCTCGACGTGGTCGATCATGAGAAAGGGCGCTCGGTGCGGCAGGATGGCTTCGATAGCGCGCGTATCGAGCTCCATGGCCCGCGCTACTTCTTCTTGCTAGACGCGGGCTTGGTGCCAGTGGACGCGGGCGCAGTCCCCTTCTCCTCGCCCGAGTTGTAGCGCCGGATGACCTCGTTGGTCAGATCCAGATGAGGCTTGGCGAACACCACACCCTGATTCTTGTCGAAAATCATAGTGAAGTTCTCGGCCGCAGCGATCTTGGAGATGATTCGCTGCAAACGATCGACGATGGGTTGGGTCGCCTCTTGTTCCTTGTCACCCAGGTCCTGTTGGTGGCGCAGGTAGGTTTGCTGAACCTTGGCCACGCGTTCCTGCAATTCGGCCTCCTTCTGGCGGACGGTGTCGGCCGGCAGCAAGGTGCGCTTCTTGTTCAGGTCTTCGATGGCCTTCTTGACATCTTCCTGCTGCTCGTCGAGTTCCTTCTGCTTCTGATCGAAGACCTTCTTGAGCGAGGTACGGGCCTTGCGCCCGTCCTCGGTCTCGTAGAGAGCGCGCCGCAGATCCACGAAGCCGAGCTTCACTTCTTCGGCCAGCGCGGGCCGAATCAGAGCGGCCGCGATCACCAATCCGACTAGGGTAGAACGTATCATGCGCTTCATCTCCATTTGGTTCATAGGAAAACCCAGGGATATCACGCCCCAGAGCACGGGGCCACCCTTACAAATCGTTGCCAATAGTGAACTCGAAAACCACCGAATC
>PMBY01000279.1:0-18708 GCA_003153875.1 Myxococcales bacterium
CAGAGCGAGGTCATCTTCGATCTGGCCAAGCGGATGGTGCTGATGCGCTCGGAGCGGTTTGCCCGCTTTGCCCTGGGCACGCCGGCGCTGCTGGAGATCGCCGTGCGCGCGGGGCTTGCGCTGGGCGGGTGCCCGATCGGCAATGGCCCGCACGGGGACGAGGTCGACAAGATGGCCAAGACCATCGATGGGCTGCTGTCAGCGCCCTTGCGAGCCGAGTTGAAAGTGGTGGCGAAGAAGTTCGTGGACGCGCGCGGGGACAGGCTGGACTTGCCCAGCTGGATCGTCGCCTCCGACCTCACCGCGGCGCGCGCGGCCCTCGCCTTGTGTGGCGATCTGGGCGCGGCAGCGCGGGTGCTGGCGAGCGAGCCCTCGGGACAGAGCCCGCTGTCGGCGCGCGAGCGCATCAATGACCTGCTCGCCTTCTCGGTGAGCGAGGATCATTTCGCGGTTCGCGCAGCCCTCGGACTGCACGTGAACCTCACGCCGCCCAGCCCCGAGGCGGCCGCCCCGGGCGCCCTCAAGCGGCGGATCAGCCACGTGCAGATCAAGTCGAGCCCGTAGCGCTGGATCCTGCGACAAGCGGCGCGAAGGGGCTGATCGCTTCGGAGGGGCAAACCGATCTGAGCAAAATGTGGTAGCCGTTGGCAATGGCCACGGCCGCAACCTATGCGCCCTGTCGTCCGATACAGATCCTGCCATGACACCGGATTCGCTCACCGCCGTACCAGACGCTTTGAAGGCCGCCGGATCCACGGAAAGGCTCGACGCTCCCCTCAATGACTTCCTCAGCTCAAGTCCTATTTCCCGCCCGCTGGCGGGTGCGGTGCGGACGGTGGCCACGATTCTCAGAATCGACCGGGTCATCGGGCTGTGTAGCAGAGAGGCGGAGAGCCTGTTCGCGAATCGCTTCTCACCTGAAATCGGCCGGCAGGTACGCGAGCACCTGTGGGACTGGCTGCTCTCAGGCGACGCCGGGCCCGATGAAGGCCCGGACAACGATGCCGACGCTGAGGACGATGACGACGCCTTCATGGACATCGACGACGAGCCGGACGCGCTCGCCAGCGTCCCCAGCCTGCGCGTGTTGCCACCGCCGGTGACGCGCGAAAGCCCGCCCAGCATTGAGGCGCCGCCGCAAAATGGCGAGGCGCTGGACCGCTGGGCCGACCGATACGGAGTGCGGGAGCGACTCGCCGACCGGCTGCCGCTCGAACACATGCGCAACTCTTACTACGGATATGCGCTGGATGGACTGCCCTCCACCGTCCGCGAGGCGATGCTGGTGACCCCATCCACGATCGGTGCCCCTAAGCAGCTCCGCGACAACCTGGCTTTCCAGCTTGTGTCGATGGGCAAGGCGCATCTGCACCGCGCGGCGCAGGCGGTGGCCATGGCGCACCGTCGCCAGGCCGAGCGGGTCGCGCGCGCCTGCCAGCCAGACGATCCCTTCTTGCGGCGGCTGGAGGATCTAGTCCGCCGCGAACACGATCGGCTGGCGACCGAAGCAAAGCCGCGCCCGGCGGGAACTTACTTGCCTGGGCGGATCTATCTCGCCGCCGATCCGCCTGCCCTGACCTACAAGGAATGGAACATTGATTGTGGGCGGCCTCCCGAGAATGAAGGCGAGTCGACGTTCATCGTGCACTTGGCGGCCTGGGACAGCGGGCGCTTGCGCCTGGAGTGCAAGCGTTGCCGCGAACCCCTGACTTGCCCACACGGCGCGACCGCGCTTCACGAGATCCTGGAGACCTTGCGCGATCCCTCGGCGCCGCTGGCCGCGGCCTTGGCTCCTGTGCTGCGCGTGCCAGGCTGGTCGCGCTTGCTCGACCGCCTGGATACGGGGCTGGGCAAGACCACAAAGGTTGCAGACGATGGCCAGCGCTTGGTCTGGGAGGTGGCGCACAAAGGCGGCAGACTGGCGGTCTTTCCGGTCCTGCAGCGACTGGGCAAGCGCGGGGCTTGGGGTCGCGGCCAGCGCCTGCGCCTGGATGAGCTTGAGCGAAAGCAGGAACTCCTGCGCGACCCCGCCGATCGCGGCGCCTTCGAGGGCCTGATGTACTCGCGCGACGGCGGCTCGTACTACTACGCGGATCGGGAACAGACGCCCCGCCAGGTCTGGCGCGCACTCGCTGCGCTGGCAGGCTCGACGCGCGTGTTCGCGGACCACGCGCGCACGCTGCCCATATCGGTGCGCAAGGTGCGGCCTACGCTCAAGGTGGAAGCTGTCGAAGACGGCTTCCGCCTGCGCCTCGGCTTGGGTCCGGTCGAGATCGAGCCGGCCGCTTTGCTGGCGACCGCGGGGGACGACCGTCATGTAGTGTTTCTGGATCTCGAACAGAATCGCTGCCTCCTGGCTCTGCTGGCGCCAGAGACGAATGCGCTGCTGACGGCGATGGCGAACTACCCTGTCACGCTGCCTTCCGAGGCGCTGATCGAGCTGGTCGGCCGGCTGCCGCGATTGCAGGGCTCAGTCGATCTGCACCTGCCCGAGTCGGTGCGCGGTGAGCGCGTGGAGCCGCCGGCCACCACGTTGTGCCAGCTTGAACCTATGCCCGAGGCGGGCGTGCGGCTGGACATGGCGGTGCGGCCGATCGAGAGCGGCCCCCTGTTTCCGCCCGGCGAAGGCCCGCCCGAGGTGCTGCACGCGCGCGACGGGCGCCACCTGCACGCCCAGCGCGATCTGGGCGGCGAACGCGAGCGCGCGGCGCACCTGGCGCGCATGTTGGGCCTGGACGATGCCACCGCGAACGGTGCCTGGCGCTGGGACGTACCCGACGACGCCGGCGCGCTCGAGGTGCTGCGCAAGCTGCGCGATCGGCCCGATCTCGCCGAGGTGGAATGGCCGGCGGGCGAGATCCGCGTGGACCATGTCGTGCGCGGGTCGCTCAAGGTGCAAGTGCAGCGGCGGCGCGACTGGTTCGGCGTCGACGGCGGGATCGAAATCGACGGCACACGGGTGCCGCTGTCCGAGCTGCTGGCCGCGGCGCGGGCGGGCCGGCGTTACGTCAAGCTGAATGCGCGCCGCTTTGCCACCCTGGAGGACGAGCTGCGCGAGCGACTGGCCGCGCTCGACGATGTGGTGTTCGAGAACCAGGGCGCGTTCGAGCTGGGCCTGCTGGCCGCGCCGGTGCTGGCCGAGCTTGTGGAGGATCAGCGCCAGATCGAGCTGGTGCCCGCGTTCCGCGCGGTGCTGGGCAAGCTGGAGGCTGCGCGCACCGAGGAGGCGGCGTTGCCCGAGGGCCTGCAGGCGACCCTGCGCCACTATCAGGTGGACGGCTTCCACTGGCTGGCGCGGCTGGCNNGGCAAGACCGTGCAGGCGCTGGCGTTGCTCTTGCGGCGGGCTCCACTGGGACCGGCGCTGGTCATCGCGCCCACCTCAGTGGTGGCCAACTGGGCCGCGGAGTGCACCAAGTTCGCGCCCGGCCTCTCGCCGCGCATCTTTCGCGGCCCCGACCGAGCGGCCCTGCTGCAAGACCTGGGCAAGGGCGGGCTGCTTGTCACCAGCTACGCCATCGCGGTGCGGGACGTCGAGGCGCTGGGCGCGATCCAGTTTTCCACCCTGATCATCGACGAGGCGCAGTCGGTGAAGAATGCGCTCACGCAGCGGTTCCGCGCGGTTCGCGGTCTGCAGGCGGACTTTCGCCTGGCGCTCACCGGCACGCCCATCGAAAACCACCTGGGCGAGCTGTGGGCCATCTTTCGCCTGGTCACGCCTGGCCTGCTCGGCTCATGGGAGCAGTTCCGGCAACGCTTCGCCGTGCCCATCGAACGCCACCACGATCGCGCCCGTCAGGCGGGCTTGGCGCGCGTGGTGCGGCCGTTCCTCTTGCGCCGGACCAAGGCCGAGGTGGCGCCCGAGTTGCCCGCGCGTACCGAGATGAACCAGACCATCGATCTTGGCCCGACCGAGCGCCGGCTGTACGAGGCCGCACGCATCGAAGCCCTGGAAAGCCTGGCCAAGAGCGCTGCTGCCGGAACTGGCGACGAGGCCAAACAGCACATCAGGATCCTGGCGGCGCTCACGCGACTGCGCCTTCTGTGCTGCCACCCGCGCCTGGTGGTGAAAGACAGCCCCGCTGGCTCGGCCAAGCTGGCCGCGCTGGTCGAGCTGCTGACCGAGCTACGCGACGAGGGCCATCGCGCCCTGGTGTTCAGCCAGTTCACCAGCTTTTTGGACTTGGCGCGGCCGCTGCTCACGCAGGCGGGGCTGCGTACTCTGACTCTCGACGGCTCGACACCGGCAGCCGAGCGCGAGGAGCGCGTGCGCGCCTTCCAGGCCGGCACCGCCGATGCCTTCCTGCTTTCGCTGCGCGCGGGCGGCACCGGCCTGAACCTGACCGCCGCCACCTACGTCATTCACCTGGACCCTTGGTGGAACCCCGCGGTCGAAGATCAGGCCACTGACCGCGCCCACCGCATCGGCCAAGATCGTCCCGTCACCGTGATCCGCATGGTCGCGCGTGGCACCATCGAGGAAGCCGTGTTGTCCCTGCACGAGGAAAAACGCCAGCTCGCCGCCAGCATCCTCGACGGCGCCGACGCCGCCGCCCGCCTGGACGGCGAGGATCTGCTCGATTTGATCCGCAAAGGCAGCCTGTCCGCCGACGACGAAGACGCGGGCGCGGAACGCGAGACGGGGAGCGGGGAAAGCGTCGAGACGTAGGGCGGCAGTTCGGGGTGGTTGCCGAACGCTCAAAAGACCCCTTCGTTTTGCCTATGGACGCTGCCTGTTCGACTGTGATGGTGACAGGCGAGGATGGAGTCAACCGGCCGTTGGACTATATCCCCAGGAACGTCCTGCGTTTGGCCACTGGTTCTGAGACTCGCCTCGGTGGAAAATCTTGCGTGATCTCCGCAAGGTGGAAGGATGCCGGCCATGATCAAACGATGGATGATGTTCATCTCGGGTATGGCCTTCGCAGTGGCGGCACTTATCACCTGCGTAGGTAGCAAGAACGGTGGCTCCAGCGCTCAAGCCGCCACACCAGCTGTTTGGGAGTACGCCAGTCTCAAGATTGACAGCAACGTCGCCTTTTCCGTGGTGTCGGTCTATTTCAATCAACCATCCGGCGAGGAGTTCGTGACCATGGACAACAGGGTTGCCGGAACAGGGAACACCCCTTTCAGGGGCTGCGCACTTAACGTCAACTCCCAAGATGCTGTCGGGAGATTCACGACCTGCGTTTTCACCGCTCTCGGGAACGATCAGTGGGAGCTGGCGGATCACCTGGACAGTGCTTTTGCCGGCACGTGGACTGGCTTCATTTTCAAGCGTCCAAAGCAATAGAGCGAGAAGCGCGCCTCGTGGCGGCACTGTTCTGAACGAAGTGACCGGCGAGGGGAGGAGCGTTGCCTATACCCACCACCACGGCAAAGCCGTGATGCGCTCGTGCAGGCGTAGCGGCCTGGGGCAGCGACAGACGATGTAGCCGTGCGGGGCGTGCGTGTGTTGCTCGTCGAGAAAGGCCAGCAGGTGGCGTGCATCGGTCAGGTTCGGCGTGTCGGTCCACTTGACCTCGATGGGCAGCAGGCGCTTTCCCAGGTCGACGATGAAGTCGATCTCGGCGCCAGACTTGGTGCGCAGGTAAGAGACGCCCGCGACCGAGATACTGCAGGCGCTTCCACAGTTCGATGCCCACCCATTGCTCGGAAAGCGGACGTGTCGTGCGAGAGCGTGAGCTCGGCGGCGGTGTGGCGCACGCCCAGGTCGAAGAACAGAAAACGCGGCGTGGAAAGCACCTGCTTGCGCTTCGGCTATATATAATGTCAACCGCGCAGGGGTTGATGCGGCGAGAAGATCCCGTTCGTGATGGGGGTAGGGCAGTGGATCCCTGAAGCTGCATCCGTGCCCCCTGCAAGGTCTGCGGGCCTCGCAGTGAGCTAAAAGACCTGTCGGAAACCGAAGGTCATGCGGCCGGGCCAGCCTGCGGGCATTCCGGGCACCGGCCGCAAAGGGAAAGCCCAGTCGGCTCGCAGCGAGTAGATATTGAGTTGCGGAATGAGCAGGCGCAGCCCGAAGCCCACGTCGCTGTAGAGGGTCAGACTGCTGGCGTCCGCGGCCGCATGGCCGGCATCGAGGAACAGCAGGCCGCCCAGGCGCAGGAAGGCCAGCTTCAGCGCCATGGTGCGTGCTTCGATGTGGCCCACGACCTGCGCGCCACAGCCGACAAACTCGCCCACCGGATAGCCACGCAGGACGCTGTCATAGGCCCGCAGCCTGCTGTTGGCATCCTCAGGATAGCTGCCCAAACCGCTGTCGCCGCCCACCGAGAACAATCGCTTGCGGGTGTTGCGGTAGAGCAGACCCAGGTTGCCCGTGGCCACCACGCGCAGCAAACGCGCTAGCACCGGCGTGGCCAAGGTGACCCGCGCCCTCACCAGCTGGTCCGTCACTTCGCCGCCGCTCACCCGAGCCTCCCATGAACCACCCACGCTGTGCAGTCCGCCCAGGGCCTCTTGCACAAAGCTGGCTGAGGCCTGAAAGAGGCTGAGATCGTTTTGCGATCCGGTCCAGGTGCCAGCCTGACCGGCCTTGAGCGACAGGGTGGGCCCGAGCCGTATGTCCTCGCGAAAATCGAAGGTATCGAGGTCACGAAAGGTCCGGTAGCGGGGCGTGAACAGCTCGTAGCGCAGGAACAGGTCCGCCACGCGTTCCGATAGCGGGAAAGCCCTGCTCGCGAATTGGTCCCGCTCCGGTGAGCCTTCGGGATAGGGAAAGTCGGAGGTGAACGACGGCCGCACCAGCGAGATCTCGTGGCCGGCGGTCACGCGCTGGATGACCCACGGTCTGGGAAAGGAACGGGTGACGGTCGCGCTGGTGTTTATCGTCCTCAACCCGTAGACCCAGGGCACGGTGGGCACGCCCGGGGCTGTGACTGTGGGCACCGGGTCGCAGGTGCTGCGGGACACTCCGTCCAGTGGAAACGGGCGCAGCTGCGTGCCGAGGAAGCGGCGGACCACTCCGTCGACATGGCTGAAATCCGCGGCCGCACCCCAGCGGCTGGCCAGCGAATAGAGTGGATACTCCAGGTGAACGTGCGAAGAGGAGCCTTCGAGTGGGCCGGCGGCGATTTGTCCAGTCTCGCGCTTCCAGATCCAGGAGTAAGCCGCTTCCAGACGAAGGCGCGTGCCCAGGATGTTGGGATCGACAAACTCGGGCCCGAACGCCATCTCGCCCTGGTCCATCACGAACACGGCAGCCAGGTACTTGCGCCAACCGAACAGGTTGTTCTCCGACAGCGAGGCCGTGTAGTAGATGAGTTGGTTCTGCGCNNGTCGACCATCCCTGGCGTCGCAGACTTGACCGGCAACACGGCCACCACATTTGACAGCGACGGATCCTGCAGGTTGCGCGTGGTCTCCTCAGCCAGATCCTGATCGTAGCGATCGCCAGCCTGAAGCAGCGACTCGCGCCGGACGTGGTGCTCGCGCGTGGTGCGGTGGAAGATGTTGGCCCAAACCAGCGGGACTCGTTCGCGCGCCAGGAACACGTCGAGATTCACCACCTGGACCGCGCCGATGATCTTCCCCTGCGGCTCGGGCTCGATGCTCAGGCCACGCAGAGCAAGCGCATCGTCCACCGCTTCCCGTTCCAGTTTTCCCAGATCGGCATAGCCAGACGCCGCGGCTGAAGCCGGCAGCAGAAGAAGTAGAAGCAGCCAAGCGCCGCGCATTCTACGCGCATTCTACGCGCGAAACCGTCGCTGCCGCTCGCTCTCCATCCTTAGAGCGCCTTGTCTCACTGCGGCGTCTTTCGGCAAAAAAAGTGACAAGCCCGTCACTTCGGGTGAGCATTCGGTCGGAAGCCGGAGAGACAGCCGGTGCATCCAAGGACCAGCCAATTGTTGGCTACAATCTGGAGGTATCATTCGATGAACAAGTTTCACTGGAAATTAGTTGCAGGCTTGGCCACGGTCGCGTTCTGCGGCCTGCTGGGCTCGGCCCATGCTCAGCCGCTAGGCGCGCCGCCGGCCCTGGGCTCTACGGAAACGGCCGCGCCGCCGCCCATGATGTCGGCCCCGCCCGCGGCAGCCCCCGCGATATCTGACATGTCGGGGCAGATCGGGCTCGGCGTGGGTGTCGTCGCCGGGACCGACCTCATCAAGACAAATGACGCCGTGGTCATGATGAAGTACTGGCTCACCGATACGCTGTCCATCATGCCGGAGTTCCAGGTCAAGATTTACAAGACGCAAGGCATCGACATGAACTGGGCGATCAACCCCAAGGGTATCTTCCTCTTTTGTCCGTTCAAGACTACCTCGACCAGGCTCAGCATCGGCGGAGGTATCGGACTAGAGTTCGCAAAGTGGGGTGCGACGCCGACGCCGGCCGGAGCGCCGCCCGATTTGAGCGTCCAGAGGCCGCAAGCGCCAGGTCCCGACACGTACATTGGCATTTCGGTGCCCATCTACATAGGTCTCGAGCACTTCTTCACCAAGTGGTTCTCGATGGGAATTGCGCTGGAAAACAACTTCCTAGAGTTCGGGAAGCAGGGCACTCCATGGGTCTTTGCCTTCGGCCTCGACAACGTTCACAGCCTCCAGGCGGTTGGATCCCTTCTCTTCTACACCGACTAGAAAACCACCGGTCGGGCCAAGCCTGATCGAATAGCCTATCAAGGCGGGATCCTTCGGGGTCCCGCCTTTTTTCTTGGCGGAATGCCTACAGCGCTTCGACCACAGCCTGGCCGGCCTGCACAGTGCTGACTGCAGGCGCCCCGGGTGGCGCCACGTCGGCCGTGAGCACGCCGCGATCGATGGCGGCCGAAACCGCGCTCTCGACGGCCGCGGCTTCCTTTTCCAGCGCCAGCGAGTAGCGCAGCAGCATGGCCACACTAAGAATGGTGGCGTAGGGATTGGCGATCCCGCGGCCCGCGATATCGGGCGCGCTGCCATGAATCGGCTCGTACAGGCCGCGTGGACCGTCGCCCAGCGACGCCGAGGGCAGAAGACCCATGGATCCAGCCAGCACCGAGGCTTCGTCGGTGAGAATGTCGCCGAACATGTTCTCGGTCACGATCACGTCGAAGCTGGCCGGCCGCCGCGCAAGATACATGGAGCAGGCATCGACCAGCACGTGTTCGAGCTGCAAGTCGGGGTATTCCCTGCGCACCAGTTCGTCGGTGACCCGGCGCCACAGGCGCGAGCTTTCCAGAACGTTGGCCTTGTCCACCGAAGTGAGTTTCTTGCGCCGGCCGCGCGCCAGCTCGCAAGCGCGCCGGACCACGCGACGAACCTCGTCGCCGCTGTACGCGCACACGTCGCTGGCCCAGTCTGCCTCGCGCCTCTTCTCGCCGAAATAGATGCCGCCAATCAGCTCGCGCACCACCAGCAGATCCACGCCCTTGAGGATCTCGGGCCGGATGGGAGACGCGGCCACCAGCTTGGGGTGCACGGTGACCGGCCTCAGGTTGGCGTACAGGCCCAGTTCCTTTCGGATGGCGAAGAGCCCCTGCTCCGGTCGCACGTCGCCCGAGGGATCGTCCCACTTGGGACCGCCCACCGCGCCCAACAGGACCGCATCGCTCGCGCGTGCCATGGCCAAGGTCTCGGCGGGAATGGGAGTGCCCGTGCGATCGATGGCGATGCCACCCAGAAGCCCGTCGGTCAGGGTAAAGGTGTGGCCGAATTTCGCGGCAACAGCACGCAACACGCGAGTTCCCTCGGCGGTGACCTCGGGCCCGATGCCGTCGCCTGCCAGAACCAGAATTGAAGCTTTCATGGGGCGGAGGTTTACCACAGGGCGGGCTTGAGGAGTTGATCACCGCGATAGCCGCCCTCCGTCGAGAACGCAGAGGTGAGAGGGGAGGCCACAGAGTCGGAAGAATCACGGCGCGCCCCGAATACATCGTGGCAGCGTTTCCCGTCAGTCGTTGATACCGTCGCTTGAATAATGAGGATTCACCGCAAGCGACAGCTCGAAGGGCTCGCCGTACAGCCAACGATAGTGCGCGTACACGGCCAGCACGCGCTTGATGTACTCGCGCGCCTGATCGTAGGTCACCAGCTCCACGAATTCGTCGAGCGGTCGGCTGCCCCATTGATCACACCAGCGCATCATGGCATGTGAGCCGGCGTTGTACGCGCCCGCGACCAAAGCGATCTGCCCGCCGAATCTCTTGAGCAATCCGCCCAGATACGCGGCACCCACGCGGATGTTGACCTCGGGATCGAAAAGCTCGTCGGTGAAAAGCGGCACGCCCAGATGCTTGGCTACCTCCTGGCCAGTGGCCGGGATGAGCTGCAGCAGCCCGCGCGCATCCGAGGGCGAAAGCGCGTGAGGCAGAAACGACGATTCCTTGCGCATGATCGCGTACACGAAAAGCTCGGGCGCGCCGCCGGTCGACGCCAGGGGTTCCACCATGTCGCCAAAGGCGCGCGGATAGGCAGCCTGCCAGAAAATGCGCGCAGGTCCGGTTGCTGCCGCAGCCAGGGCCGAGGCGCCGTGGCTCTCAGCCAGGTGCAGCGCCCTATGGAAGGCGCGCATGCGCGGGTATTCTTCCAGGAGCACGGCCAGCCCTTGCGCCTTGCCCAGGTGTTGCAGCACGCCGGCTTCGGCTCGCCCCAGCTCCTCGCCTGCCTCCACGTCGAGTCCCGCCTGGAGCAACTCGCGCGCGCGTTCCAAGACCGGATCGTGCGCGGACTTGGCCTTGTCCGCTGGCGCGGGCTGGGTCCACACCGGCCAGTCGATGGTCACCTTTTCGCCCGCTTCGCGCAGCCGCGCCGCTGCCAGAAGGCCGTAGTAGCTGAGCGGTGAGCGGTGCACGCATTCGCGCAAGGAGCGCTGGGCTTCCTGGACCTGCCCGGCCTGGGCGGCAAAGCGCGCCCGCCAGTAGCGCACACGCATCGCCGCCTCGCTGTTGTTGTGGGACAGGCTCTCGTAGTGCTCGAGCGCCCGCAGGGCCTCGGCCGGCTCGCCCAGCAGATGGTGCGCCAGCGCGAGATACCAGACAGCGTCGTCGGCAAATGGGCTGTGCGGGTAGCGCGCCAGGGTGGCTTGCAGGCCGGGCAGGGCCTCGCGAAAACGACCGCGATTGACATCCAGCCAACCCGAACGGAACTGGGCTTCGGCCGCCCATTTCGACGTGGGGTAGCGCGCGACCACCTGGCGATAGCCGGCAATGGCCTCGTCGTTGCGTTCGATGCGAGAAAGCGCACGCGCACCGTGAAATGCCGCAAAGGCCGCTTTCTCGCCGGCTAGCTGGGACGCTACCTTCTGCAGCAAGACCGCCGCGCCGGCGTAGTCGCGCCTCATGTCGTACTTGGCCATCCCAATGGCGAAGTCGCGCTCGACGGCCAGATCTGCAGGCAAGGCCGCGGGCAGCAAGGCCAGCTCGTCGAGCACGGCCTGATACTGGCGGCCATCGGCCAGCTTTTCCGCACGGCGCAGTCGCTCGTGCGGCGAAAGCGCCGCGGCCTCGGGCACGGCCGCGGTCGAGGTGCCCAGGACCTGCGCGCGCTTGACCGCCTCGGCGGCCAACGGGTGCGCGGGAAAGTCCAGGTGCACCTGCAAGTAGAGGCGGCGCGCGTCCTGGGCCGCGGCTCCTCCCTTCGACGCCGCTCCTTCGGCAGAGAACTCCGCCAGATGAAAGCGTGCCACCGCAGGATCCGTGCCCGGCGTCTTTCCGGCCAGCAGCCGCCGGTACGCCACCGCCGCCTCGCCGCGCTGGCCTTGCATCCACTGGCAGTCGACCGCGCGCCAGGCCGCGATGCCGGCGAAGCGGGAAGGGCGCAGCTTGGCCAGTTCGGAAAAGGCAGCCCGCGCCTTGGCGTAGGAGCCGTCGTAGAAGAGACTTTCGCCGAGCAGGTAGAGGGCATAATCCCGGTTGCGCGGAAGCCTTGCGGCCAGCCCGTCGAGCGCGCGTGCTGATTCGTGGTACTCGCCCGCGCGCAGGGCCAGAAAGCCGCGCGCCAAGTCGGCCACGGGACCACGCGCAGCCGGTGCTGTGTTGGCAGCGGCCAGGGCAATGCAAACGCCTAGCGTCGAAATCGCCATGAAAGAAAACACTATATCGCGGCCCAGGCACGAAACCGGAAGACCTGCTTGCCGATACTCTCGTGCGCCAGGCGAAGCGGTGATTGACCCCCCGCCTGGAAAGTGCAAAGAAGAAACTCAGGGCCGCCACAGGCAAGGAGGCAAGAACCCCATGGGTAGCGTCAACAAAGTCATACTGGTTGGGAATCTCGGGGCCGACCCCGAGCTCAAGTACACGCCGAGCAACCGGGCGGTGTGCAATCTGAGCGTCGCGACCAACGAGGTGTGGAAGGACAAGAGCGGCCAGAAGCAGGAAAAGACCGAGTGGCACCGGGTCACAGTGTGGGGCGAGCAGGCCGAGAACTGCTCGAAGTTCCTGACCAAGGGCCGCATGGTCTACGTCGAGGGCAAACTGCAAACCCGTTCCTGGGATGACAAGGACGGAAAGAAGCGCTACAGCACCGAGGTAGTCGCCGACCGCGTGGTCTTCCTGGGCGGCGGTGCAGGGGCCGAGAATGGCGGTGGCGGCGGTGGTCGGCGCGCCGGTGGCGGCCGTCCGGGTTGGGGCGAAGAAACACAGCAGCCGCCGTCCAGCGAGCCCAGCGAGGGGGGCGGACCTCCACCGGCGGGCGACGACGAAATTCCCTTCTAGTCTCAGTCGCGGTTCCGCGCTGACGCACTAGGGTGCGCGAAAGCAGCGGGGCGATCCGTCGTTTGATATGATCCGGACGGATCGTGCTGCGAGGAATCCTTTCTGTCTTGGCAATGATGGCGCCGTTGTGCCTGTCGGCCCGCGGTGGGGGAGTGTTGCCCGAAACCGAGGCACCCCGTCACCATCGGGCCGCTTCGGGGAGCGGCGCCGAGCGCGAACCTGTAGACGGCGCACCTGATGGGAGCCAGGGTTCCAAGAGCGAGCCTGGCGTGCCGGCTCAGACATCTCCGTCTCGCACGGCCTTCCCGCGCTACCTGGTTCCATTGCCAAGTGAAGCGCCTGCCGCTGCCGCGCACGGCCCCGCCGAGCGTCTGGTGCTGCTCACCTTCGACGACGGCCCGGACTTGCAGGGGACGCCGCTGATCATGGACGAACTGGATCGCCGCAAATTGAAAGCGGTGTTCTTCGTCATGGGCCAGCACATCGTGCGCAACCGACCTGAGGATCTGGCGCGTCGCGATCTTCTACGCAAGCTGGCGGTGCACGGGCACCACGTGGGCAACCACACCATGAACCACAAGGATCTGTGCCGGAACCCAGGGGCACTGGCCGAGGAAGTCGACCACGCGGCCGAGCTCATCACCTACGCCACGGGCATGCGGCCGCTACTTTTTCGCTCACCCTACGGCGCCCGTTGCCGGTCGTTGGATCGCGCGCTGGCGGAGCGCGACCTCACCCAGGTGGGCTGGAATGCCGATCCGCGGGAATGGCGTGGCAACAGCGAGAAGGCGATCTTCACCTATGTCACCAACTTGCTGGCCCACGCCGGCGCGCCCGTGATCTTGCTCCTGCACGACAAGAACATGGCCGCTGTGCAGGCCCTGCCGCGCATCCTCGACTGGATCGAGCAGGAAAAAGCGCGCGTGGCACGCGAAGGGGGCGTGCCCATCCGCATAGTGGACTACTCCGTGCTGCTGCCCGAGCGAGCTGCGCACCCCCTGGTGGAGTCGGAGGGCCCATGACAGCGACCATCCTGATCGTCGACGACGAAAAGAACATCCGCCGAACCGTGCGCATGGTGCTGGAGGGCGAGGGCTACGCCGTGGAAGAGGCTGCCAGCGGCGAAGAGGCGCTGGCGCGCCTGCCTGACGTCGCCCCGGACCTGATCCTGCTCGACGTGCAACTGCCAGGCATCTCGGGCCTGGAGCTGCTGGAGTCGCTGAACAAGGCCAAAGGAGACAAGGCCGCCCGCGCTGCTTCCCCGCCCGACCCTGGTGTCATCATGATCTCGGGCCACGGAACCCTCGCCGATGCCGTGCGCGCCACCAAGGCAGGCGCCTACGATTTTCTCGAAAAGCCCATCGACCGCGAGCGCCTGATGGTCACCCTGCGCAACGCGCTCGAACGCCGGGCGATGGCGGGCGAGGTGGCGGGCCTGCGCGCCTTGACCGAGGGCCGCTGGGAAATGGTGGGCAAGAGCCCGGCCATGGCCGCGCTTTTCTCGCAAATCGCCAAGGTAGCTCCCACACGCACGCGAGTCCTCATCACCGGCGAGTCAGGCACGGGCAAGGAGCTGATTGCGCGCGCCATCCACCGTGAGAGCGCGCTTGCCGACCGGCCTTTCGTCAAGGTGAACTGTGCGGCCATTCCGCCGGATTTGATCGAGTCCGAGCTTTTCGGGCACGAGCGCGGGGCCTTCACCGGCGCGGCTGCCCGCAAGAAGGGGCTGTTCGAGATCGCCGACGGAGGCACCATCTTCCTCGACGAGATCGGGGACATGAGCCTGTCCGCGCAGGCCAAGGTACTGCGCGTGCTGCAGTCAGGGGAGCTGTCGCGTGTGGGCGGCGAACAGACGCTCAAGGTCGATGTCCGCGTGCTGGCAGCCACCAACCAGGATCTGACCGCAGCGGTCGCAGCAGGTCGTTTCCGCGAGGATCTCTACTTTCGCCTGGCGGTAGTGCCGCTCAAGGCGCCCCCGCTGCGTGAACGAAGCGAGGATATTCCGTTGCTCTGCCAGGCATTCGTGCAGCAGTGCGCGCGGGAGAATGGCCTCAAGGAAAAACCCATCACCACGGAAGCGCTGGCTGTGCTGGCGGGTTTTGGGTGGCCAGGGAACGTGCGCGAGCTGCGCAACGTGATCGAGCGCTTGGTCATCCTGTCCGAGGACAGCATCGGCGTGGGCGATCTGCCCGAGGAGATCGTGACTGAGGTTGCGCGCAAGAACCGGCCTGAGCGCAAGGTGGCGGCCTTGGACCTGCCCCCCGAGACGCGCACCCTGCCTTTGCGTGAGCTGCGCGATCTGATCGAGCGGCAGTACATCCTGTCCAAGCTGGATGAGAACGGTTGGAACATTTCGCGCACCGCCCAGATCCTCGACATCGAGCGCACCAACCTGCACAAGAAGATGCGGGCGCTTGGCATCTCGCGCGACGACCGGCGCGAGCCAGGACAGGGCTGAGCGACGCACGAGCACATGGGGCTTCGCAACGGGCGGCCTTCGTGCTACCGATCATATATGCCCGAGCGAAAGGCGCGTGCCAAAGCGGCCGTGCAGGTGTCCAGCCAGAAGATCGAAAAGATGCTGGGGGACAACCCTGCCTACCGCAAGGTTGAGGAAGGTTTCTTCGTCATCAAGCAGGGGTCATCGCGCGTGATGATTCGCGTGCACCCATGGAAAGACCACGCTGTGATTCGTTTGGCCGCTCAGTTGGTCAAAGGCGTGAGAATGGAGGCGCCGCTGGCCCTGGAGCTGCTGGAGCTGAACGCGGTTCTGCGCTTCGGATCGTTTGCCTACGTGCCGGCCGGCGAGGCCGTGATCCTTTGCTACACCTTGGTCGACCGCGAGCTAGCCTCGCGCGAGGAGTTCTTGGAAACCATCCGCGACTTCGCCTTCGTGGCGGACGAGTACGACGATCGCATCGCGGCCCGCTACGGCGGCCAGACCATGGAAGATCTGCTCGAAGAAAGCGTACTCGAGCACTTGCGCGAACCGGGCGGCCCTGAGCCGCGGTAGGAAAAGGCGGCCTCAGCTCACCAAAGCGACGACGGCCGACGATTGACTGCGGAACCCTGGAAGGGTTCCGCACCTCCCGCGACGGGCTTCGGCGAGCAAAGCTCGCNNGGGGGCAGGTGGCGGGGCGGGCAGGTCCGAGTGCCCGAAGGGCCTTGTCGGCCGGATTCAAAGGGACATCGTGCGTCCTCGAAGTCCAGCGAGGGATCGACTGATGGCTCGTGAAGTGAAGGCGCGTAGTGAGCTGCGGCGGCCTGTCAGGGCGACGCTCAAGCGCCGCGACTTTGTTCAGGGCCTCTTCGGCGCGGTTCGTCGCAAGCCCTGTACCGATGGTTGTCTGATCGATGAAGCGAGATGGTAGCGCCATGCGTTGGCCGCACGGCAACAAGCCCAACGTCCAGTGTTCCATCGAGCTGATATCGCTTTTTGAATAATTTCCGGCTAGACGAGCTACTAATTCGCTAGTGTTCCGCCCAGTAGGGTTTCCCGATCCTGGGTCCAAGACTGTTTTCGATTTGATTAAGGAGGTCCTCGAATGACTTCTCGTCCAGCACATTACAGCAATACTTTTCGCCTGCTCTTCATGCCCGCCTTGGCAATAGGGCTCGTGGTTGGGTGCGCGCCCGCTTCGAGCGGGGGCGGGGGCGGCGGCTCCGGACAATCGGGCGGTGGCAACGGCGGCGGCTCCATCCAGAACGGCGGCAACGGCGGTCCGGCTGGCAACGGCGGCCCGGCTGGCAATGGCGGTCCGGCTGGCAACGGCGGCCCGGCTGGCAACGGCGGCCCGGCTGGCAACGGCGGCCCGGCTGGCAACACCGGCTACCCCGGTGGCACCACCAGCAACCCCGCTGGCAACACCGGCAACCCAGGCGGCACGACTAGCAACCCAGCGGGCAACACCGGTAACCCGGGCGGGACCACTATCTCCACTGGCGGCACCACCAAGGCCTCGGGCGGCACCACCACTTCTCCTGGCGGCACCACCACGTCCTCCGGCGGCACCACCTCTCCGGGCGGCACCACAGGCTCGAGTGCGGGGAGCACCGGAAGCACGACCAATCCGGCTGGCTACTGGAGCACCGGCAGTTGGCACGGCTGTTCGTGGACGAGTAGTGCCGACGGCGTGGTTGGCTCAACGACGAGCATCACGCCAAAGGACTTCACGACCCGCAAGGACGGTGACCCGTACTGCGTTTCCGGAACGGTGTTCAACGACTACAACGCTGTCGCCCTGCTTGGGTTCAATCTGAATCAGCCCAACACGGACAGCTGCGCATTCAAGACGACGGATCCCAATGCCGTCGGACCGCCCGCATTGACGACGATGGCCGGCGCATCCGGTCTTGCCATCAACTTCACCAAGACCACGGCCCCGATTTTCCGTGTTCAGATCGAGGATCCGACTGGCTCCAAGACTGGCGCCGCAGGCGCCAATGATCGCTGGTGCTACAACATCGCGGAAGCCGCCGGGCCCATCTATGTGCCGTACACCAAGTTCAATACCAAGTGCTGGGAGGTGACTGCCACCAGCAACGGCACCGGAACCTTCTACGACGGGTCAAAGATGATCGATGCCGTGGTGTTCCTCGTTCCGGGAACAATTGCCAGCCCCACGCCCTATAGCTTCTGCGTCAATGGGTTCGCGCCATGCAACGATACCAGCTGTGCCCCTGGGGGCGGAGGCCCGGTCAATATGACCGGAACCATTGGTGGCGCCAACACTGAGGCCGCGAACTATCAGCGCGTGAAGATTGTATCAGGCGGCAAGAGCTACGTCATCCAGAACAACAACTGGGGTAACTCAGGGAGCGGTCAGACCATCAGCTATACGAACAACACGTTCAAGATTACCGCCACGACCGGCAATGGCAGCAGTGCCCCCGCGTCGTTCCCGTCGATCTTCATCGGCGCCAACGGTCAGGTTGGCGGCGGAAGCTTCTCCACCAGCGAAAATGACAAGCTGCCCATTCAGGTCAGTGCCATCAAGAGCGTCCAGACTTCCTTCGCCTGGTCCGGAGGAACAGGAGGTAGGGACTTCAACGCAACGTATGACGTTTGGTTCGCATCCAGCAAGCCCGTGGCGGGCAGCTACAACGATGCCGTCTCGGGGTTCGTGATGGTGTGGCTCCACAAGCCCTCCAACCACCAGCCGATTGGTAGCATTGTGCGCACGGCGACCATTGCGGGTCAGACCTGGAATGTCTGGGTCGGGCCGCGCGGTACTGCCGCCACCGGCACGGATGGCGCGAACCGCCCCGTTGTTTCTTATGTTGCTCAGTCGGATGTGTCGAGTCTGACGTTCGACCTCAATCTGTTCATCAAGGATGCAGCGACGAACGGTATCCAGAGTGGCTGGTACCTGACGGACGTGTTTGGTGGGTTCGAGATCTGGACCGGCTCTGACTCTGCAGGCCTCCAGTGCACCGGCTTCACCTGCGTCGTACAGTAGAAACGTAGCAGAAAACTCAAGAGGGCCGCGCGGTTCACGCCTCGCGGCCCTTTTGCTATCTGCCTTGCGTGCTGGCTTGATATAGATTGTGGCGATGGCATCCCTCCGTCAGCCCATCCCTCTCAAGCGGCGACCGTTTGACATGGTCCTGCTGGGCTTCTTTGGCATCAACCTGCTCCTGGTCACCTACGTGATCAGCCTGGAGCAGATCGTCATCGACACGCCTTTTGCCTACGCCCCGCCGGCCTGGCCACCGCAGTTTCTGCTGACGATCATCCACTGGTGGGAGAAGACGTTTGATCCCTTGCTGTGGGCGCGGCCGGCCTGGTATCGCGCGACCATCTGGCTGGACGTGTTGGTGTTCGGCCCCTACTACGCCGCCGCCCTGTACGCCTTTGCCCGCGGCCGCGACTGGATCCGCATCCCCAGTGTCATCTGGGCGTCCATCATGTTCACCAATGTGTTCATCATCCTGTTCGACGAGCTGGGCGGCGTCCACGCCAGCCCACACCCGGCGGTGGTGGTGATGGCCAACGCCGCGTGGTTGCTGGCACCCTTCATCGTGGGGTGGCGTGTGCTGCGCAAGCAACACCCGTTCACCGAGGAGGTCCTCCCGC
>PMBY01000279.1:18767-27196 GCA_003153875.1 Myxococcales bacterium
TGGCCGCAGACCTAGGCCAGCCCGATCTGGGCGGGGTGGTCGAACGCGCGGTGGCCGGCCTGACGGTGGGACTGTTGGTGTACAACGCCGCCTACTCGGTGATCGGACCGTTCGTCGACCGGTCGCTCGACGAGCAGCTGCGCGTGCTGGACGTCAACTGCCGTGGCCCACTGGTGCTGTCGCACTTGCTGGGCAGGGCGATGGCGGAACGAGGCCGCGGCGGGATCGTGCTCATGACTTCGATGGCCGGCTCGCAAGGGGGGCCCTGGTTGGCCTCGTATGCGGCGTCCAAGGCCTTCAATCTGGTGCTGGCCGAGGGACTGTGGGACGAGCTGGGTGAGCGAGGCGTGGATGTCGTCGCCTGTCGAGCTGGCGCCACGCGCACGCCAGGCTACGCGGCTTCGCGGCCCCGGCCCAGCCGGGTTCCCCTGCTGGAGCCCGACCATGTGGCGCGCGTCACGCTGGATGCCCTCGGTCGCAAGCCTTCGGTAGTCCCAGGCGCGTTCTATCGATTTTCGGCCTTTGTCATGAACCGCCTCGTGCCCCGCCGGATGGCCGTGCGAATCATGGGCCGCGCCACCCGACGCCTGTATGCTGGCCGCGATGGCAACCCCAAGTCCTGACCAGCGCCGGCGCGACCTGGCGCGTGTGGCGATGGCCTACGCCGTGGCTTTGGTGGCGGCGCTGGCCGTGGGATGGGCNNTGGTCGTGTTCGGCTTCAGCGTGAAGTACAACAACTCCAGCCTCTATGATCCCTACTGGAGCGTGGCTCCGCTGCCTATCGCTCTCTACTGGGCGACCGTGGGCACGCCAGGACTGCAGCAGATTCTGCTCTTGGTGCTGATCGCCCTGTGGGGCGCGCGCCTGACCGCCAACTGGATGGCGCGCTGGCGTGGAATGGGGGACGAGGACTTTCGCTATGTTGAGATCCGTGGCCGCACCGGCCGCCTGTACTGGCCCGCCAGCTTCGTCTCGATTCACCTCATGCCGACCATTTGGGTCTTCCTCGGCCTGCTGCCTTTGTATCCTGCTCTGGCTCGGCCCAGCCCCTTCACGGCGTGGCGGCTGGTGGGACTCATTGTCACCACGGCGGCCATCGCGATCGAAGCCACGGCTGATTGGCAGTTGCGCGTCTTTTTGCGCACCCGGCGCGATGCCGAGGCGATTCTCGACAAGGGTCTGTGGGCGCTCTGCCGGCACCCCAACTATCTCGGCGAGATCCTGTTCTGGTGGGGTCTCTACCTGTGCGGCCTGGCAGCTGCGCCGACATGGGCTTGGTCGGGCGTGGGTCCGCTTTCCATCACCCTGCTCTTCGTATTCATCAGCGTGCCCTGGATGGACCGACGCTTGTTGCTTCGACATCCGGCTTGGGCGCAGACCATGAAGTCCCGACTCGCCTTGCTGCCCTGGCCGCGCCCAAAGTCGTGACGTCACGGGCAGCGACGACGATGTATCTTTCGTCGTTCCGATGACCGACGCACCTGCACCCTCATACCGACCACTGACTGCCTTCTTCATCCCGCTGGCCCTGCAGTCGGCATCGCAAAGCTTGACCTACCCGCTGGTCGCCATGGTGGCTTCGCATGGCCCGGGCGGCACCCTGAACCTGGCGGGCGTGGCTCAATCGAACATCGTGATGTTTCTCGTGGGAGCGGCCGGTGCGGGCCTGGTCACCGCGGGAATGGTCTATGGCAAGTCGCGCCTGGGATTTTCCCGCTTCTTCGCCGTCAACAACCTCATGGCGGTCATCGCCGCACTCGTGCAGGCCGCGATTTGCATTCCGGCGGTGGGCCATGGCGTGTTCGGCGCCCTGCTCGGCTTGCCGCCTTCCATCGAAGGCCCTGCCCGGCAGGCCTTCCCGCTGACCATCTTGCTCAACGTCCTGTTCTTCGCCCGCAACCCCTACGAGGTCTTGCTGCTAAACAACGGGGCTTCCGGGCGCGTGAGCGCGGCCACCTTCGCCCGCATCGCGCTCACCCTCGCGCTCGCGCCGCTTTTCGTCCGGGCCGGCCTGGTTGGTCCGCGCTGGGCCGTCGTCTGCCAATCCATCCCGGTGGGCGTCGAGGTGGCCGTCGCCTGGTATTTCAGTCGGCCGTTCGCGTCGGTATTTCCTCAAGTCGACGACAACGTGCTCAAGCGCCGCGCGATCATCTGGTTCAACCTGCCCCTCTCGCTGGGCGGGTTTCTCATGACCCTGTCGGGGATGCTGTTGGGCGCTGTCATCGCAAGGTCAAACCAGCCCGAGCGCATGTTGCCCGCTTACTATCTGGCTGTCGGCTTGGCCAACCCCATGGCCTACGCAGCCACGCGCCTGCAGAACGTAGTGCTTCGCTTCCCTCCGCGATCCCGCACAGACAGGCTCACACGTCGATTCGCTCTGCGTGCGGGCGCGATCGTGTCGTTCGTCCCGCTGGTTTTCTTGCTGCCCGCGCTTTCCCACTGGTACTACGTTTCGTTGCAGCGCCTGGCCCCCGCTGACCTTTCTCTGGTCACCGTGTCCGCGCTGCTGCTGGTCGGATATCCGTTCACCTCGGGCTTGCGCGCGCACTGGGAAGGATTGGCGGCGCTGGCGCGTCGGACCTCGACCATCCTGGCCGGCAACATCGCCTTCGTCGCAGCGCTGGCCATCACCGCACCAACTTGCCTGGCGCTGAAAGTGTCCGGCAACATGATCGGCCCCATCGCCCTGGTCATCAGCAACCTGGCCGGCCTGGGCGCGCTCGTGCTCTTGCAGTCCTTGCCCGAAGGCCCAGGTCCCGTGGAAGTGATCGACGTGCACGAGCGTGGCTGACCAAGCGGCTGGCCGCGAAGAAGCTCCGATTCACTGCTACGGCTTGTCAGCCTTCTTCTGCGCCTTCACTGGCCAGGGTTTGCCAGCCAGAGACTGGCAGGTGGTGCCCGCCGGAACCGGGCGATAGGCCAAGGTTCCGCGCTGGGTTTCGCTGCTGTCGCCCGCCATGGCCCGCAGACACAGCCCGCTCGCGCCGAGAATCTGCTGTTTCTGCACAACCTGAAGCTCACCGGAAAGGCCATTGCTGTCGAGCTGCGCCCGCTCGACGGTGTAGTGCGACTGGCTCGAAACGTAGACATCACCCGAGCAGAAGGTCCCGCTGACCGTGAGGGTTGCGCCCGGCTTCCCGTCGCCATCCATGTCTTCGCGTCCCCAGTCCACCTCCCAGGGCGCGATTTTCGCCTGGCCGTCGGCGACCACGTCGATGATCACCGTCGAAGTGGGCATATGAGACACGGCTGCGTGCGAGAACGCGACAGTCACGCCCTTGATCGGCTTGTTCTCGATGCGACAGAAGTGCTGCCGCAACTCGATGCGATCACCCCGTCGCTGCACCTTCGCGAGAACGAAGTTCTCCGCCTCGTCGAGCACGTCGCTGTGAAGGGGCACATGGCGCATCCCGCGCAGGATGTGATGGCCGGCCCATAGCTCCACCGGTGATGCCTCGACGGGCGGCGTTTCGCCAAGTACCAGCAGAGCGAGCAGGGGAGCCAGGATGAACATGGAAGAACCCGAACGTTTCCTGTGGTGAAACAGCTAACTTCTGTCCGGTGGGGAGCCCCGGCTAACTTCCGGTTGCCGCTCGCTGGTCNNGCGCGCCAGCCGCCGGCCGAGCACCCGGTCGGCCGAGGTGAGCATGCGGTAGGCCGCCTCGCGCACCAGCTTGTTGCGCACCCGGTACGCCACCTCGCCGCCGTCCGCTTGCCTCTGCACCAGGTCGCGCATGACCAGGTTCTCCAGCCACTCGCCCATTTCGCGCCGGCTGGCCTCGCCCAACACCGCGACCAGGGCCTCGGCCGAGAAGAACTTGTCGCCATACAGGCTCGCCGCGCGCAACACCCGCCGTACCTCGGGGGACAGGCAATCGAAACGTGCTTCGACCGCGGCCAGCACCACGTCCGGTACGCCCGACCGGCCCGCTGCGAGGGCGTCCGCCATCTCCTCCAGGAACATGGGATTGCCTTCCCAGCGCTCGAGCACGAAGTGTTCGGCCTCGGCCGTCAGGGGAGGATGGCGCAAGCGCAGCAGGCTCTGCCCGGCCTTGCGTGGCAAGGGTGCCAAGCGGATGTACTCGACCATGCGTTCGCCCCAAAGGCCGGGGAAGCGCTCCTCCACCTCCGGCCGACCCAGGGCCAACACCAGCAGCGGCTGATCCGAAAAGAGACCCAACACCTCATCCATGACCTGCACGCTGGCCGCATCCGCCCACTGCAAGTCCTCCAACACCACCACGGGAGCACCGGGCGAGCCCTTGCCGCGCAGCCACTGTACGAACCCCCGCTTGACCTCGGCCGCCTCGCGTCCCGCGGTCTGGATGCCGGCCGCGGCCAGCAAGGAGGCGAGCAGCGCGAAATCTGATTCGGGCCGAACCAGCGTTCCCGTGCAGCGAATGATGTTTCCAGGTGACTCCCCAGTCAGAGAAAGGAACTCGCGCGCCAAACGCGTTTTCCCTGTGCCCGCCCCGCCTATCACCAGCGCCGCGCGCGCCACCCGTTCGCGCACACATTCCTCGCACAGCGACATCAGCAAATCCAGCTCTCGTTCTCGTCCCACGAGAGGGCTCACCTGTCCGCCGACGCTGCGTGGCCGCTCCGGCCCTGCCCCACCGGTTTCGGCAAACAGCAGCGCCACCCCCTCCGCATCCCCCACGACGAAGCGGGCCGGCAAGAGGCGCCGCGTGGTCTCATCGATCCGTACCGTGCCGGCCTGCTGGCTTTGCATGAGCGCGGGCAAGGAATCCATGAGACGGCCGACCGGAACCCGTGCCATGAAAGCCGCCCGGCCCGCCCCGATCGCGATCTTCGCGTCCGGCTCCATGTCTCGCAGCACGAGAGCGGCGCGCGCAATCTGCATGGCCTGCTCGCGCGTCGTCCCCACGGCCGGCGCGGTCACCAGAAGCGTGCGATCGATGAGCCGGTCCATCTCGCCACCTAGCGCGCGTATCGCATGCTCCAAGGCGGCCACGCGCTCCGGGCTGTCATCCCTGACCTCAGCCGTCTTGAGCGCGGTTTGCCAGGGGAATGCCGCGCGGGGTCCGAGACGTCGGTCCCGCACCGTCCGCCGCGAACCATCGGATACCGGCCGCCGCCCCAGCGAGATCAGCATCGCACAGATAGTGCGCTCCTCGGATTCGCTGATGCAGCTAGGCCGCAACGGGGAAGGTGGCTTGGCCGATGCGGTTTCCTCGCCCAGATCACCCAGACGTTGCGCCAGGGCGCGAAACTCGCCCGCCACCACGCCTGCCGACTGAGGCCGCGCGTCCGGATCCGGTTCCAACATGCGGTGGATGATCTGCTCCAGCTCGGGCGGCACGTTCGATCGGCGCGACGACAGCGGTGCCAGCGTGCCCGCGCACACCTTCTGCATCACCTCGATGGCATTGTCTCCGGTAAAAGGCGGCTCACCCGTCAGCGCCTCGTACAACACACAACCGAGCGAGAAGATATCGGCCCGGCCATCCACGTCGTGGCGGCCACGGGCCTGCTCGGGCGAAGCGTAGAGCGGCGTCCCCACGGTCGAGCCCTTGTGCGTGAATCGCTTGGGGTCGAGCACACGGCGGGCGATGCCGAAATCGAGGATGCGCGTGTCGGTGAGCCGCCAGCCCACGAGGAAGATGTTGCTCGGCTTGATGTCGCGGTGGACAACGCCGCGCTCATGGGCAGCGGCCAGCGCGTCCAGCACCCGATAGGCCACGTGCGCGACAGCCGCGGGTCCCAGGGAGCCGCGCGACAGGCGCTCTTCCAGAGTTTCTCCCTCAAGCCACTCCATGGCGATGAAGGGCGATCCATGAGGTGCCGTCCCTCGATCGAAATAGCGGACGATGCCCGGATGTAGCAATTCCGCCAGGAGGTGCGCCTCCTGGTCAAAACGCGCACTCTCAGTGGCGGTCCGAACGTGAAGAACTTTGAGCGCAACCACCATCCCTGTCCGCCGATCGATCGCCTGATACACGGTACCCATCCCGCCCGTGCCTGCCTCGCTCTTTATCTCAAAGCGATCCATGAAGTCCGTGCCGCCCGCTGGTGTTCGAGACTTCACTGGTCACCTAATCGGCACGAAGATTGGCCCTCTTGAGGCAGCTTGACAAGCACCCATGTTACATCTATCTTCCAATCAGGATTGTCGGATGGATACAATCGCATCAGCCGTTGATCTACTTCGCCTTTTTGGTGACTCTACACGTCTGCGCCTGGCTTCTCTTCTTGAAAAAAACGAGTTGACGGTTGCGGAAATAACCAAGATTACTCAGCTTCCCCAGTCGCGGGTGTCGACGCATCTCGGTAAGCTTCGGGACGCCGGTATGCTGCGCGACCGGCGCGAGGGCGCGCTAGCCTACTACGCCATGAACGGTGGCAGTGTACCGGCCAGCGTGCACAAGCTGTGGACCCTGCTGGGCCGCGAACTCGACGAGCCACTTTTGCACAGCGATCGGGAGCGCTGTCAGGCTGTGTTGCGGGCGCGCCAGGGTACCGCCAACTGGCCCGAAGCTGTGGCTGGTCAGATGGAGTGGCACTACTCACCAGGTCGGACCTGGGAGGCTACCGCGATCGGCATGCTCGGCCTGTTGCACCTGGGCGACGTGCTCGACGCCGGCTCGGGCGACGGGACCATCGCCGCCCTGCTGGCTTCGCGCAGCCGCCGCGTGACCTGCCTGGACATCAGCCCCAAGGTCCTGCAGGCCTGTCGCAAGCGGCTGCAGGGCCTGGACAACGTGGAGTTCGTGCTGGGTGACGTGCAAACGCTGCGATTCGCTGACGCGAGCTTCGACCAGGTGCTGCTGCTCAATCTGCTGACCTACGCGACCGATCCCGCGCGGGTGCTGGCCGAGGCGGCTCGCGTGCTCCGACCGGGTGGCGATCTGGTTGCGACCACGCTGGCAGCCCATGAGCAGCGCGAAGTGACCGCCGGCTACGGCCACGTGCAGGCGGGCTTCCGGCCGCAGGCGCTGCGGGAGTGGTTAACCGAAGCTGGCCTCGTCGTGGACCGCTGCGAGGTAACCTCGCGGGAAAAGCGAGCACCCCATTTCGCCGTAGTGAGCGCCTTTGCGCGCAAGGCTTCGAGCCGGACGGGCGCGCCCAAGCCGAGAGCCCAGACCACGTCGCCTGCCGAGAAAGAGGGGCCTTCATGACCCGCACAGACCGCATCCAGCAACTCCTGTCAGCGCTCGCAGAGCGCGTCCTGGTCATTGACGGCGCGATGGGCACCATGATCCAGCGCTGCGGCCTCACCGAGGCGGATTTTCGCGGCGAGCGTTTCGCCTCGCACGGGCACGATCTGCGCGGCGACAACGATGTGCTGGTGCTCACCCGGCCTGACGTGGTGGCCGACATCCATGCTCAGTACCTAGACGCGGACGCCGACATCATCGAGACCAACACCTTCAACAGCACCCGCATCGCACAGGCCGACTACCGGCTGGAATCGGCTGTGTACGATCTGAACCTGGAAGGCGCGCGCTTGGCACGAAAAGTGGCCGACGATTTTTCGGCCAGGACGCCCAGCAAACCGCGTTTCGTGGCGGGCGCCCTGGGCCCCACCAACAAGACGCTCTCGCTCTCGCCGCGAGTGAACGAGCCCGGCTTCCGCGCGGTGACGTTCGATGAGATGCAGGACGCCTACCAGGAACAGGTGCGCGGCCTGGTCGATGGCGGCTGCGACATTCTTTTGGCCGAAACCGTATTCGACACACTCACGCTCAAGGCGTGCCTGTGCGCCATCGAGGCGGTCTTTGCCGAGAAGAACCTGCGCGTGCCGGTCATGCTGTCAGGGACCATCACCGACAAGAGCGGCCGCCTCATGTCGGGTCAGACCATCGATGCGTTCTACACCTCCATCGAACACGCGCGCCCCCTGGCCGTCGGTCTCAACTGCGGGGGCGGGGCGCCCCAGTTGCGGCCCTACATCGAAGACCTGGCTGGGCAGGCCGGCGAGTACATCCTGTGCTACCCNNACCTTGGTGGGCGAGCTGGCGCGTGCGGGACTGGTCAACATCGTGGGCGGATGTTGCGGCACCACCCCGGACCACATCCGCGCGATTGCGAAGGCGGTGCAGGGTGTGTCCCCGCGACCTCGGCCGGAAACGCGCGCGCGGCCCCTGCGCCTGGCCGGGCTGGACACCCTGACCGTCCGGCCCGAATCGAACTTCATTCTCATCGGCGAGCGCACCAATGTCTCGGGCTCGAAGAAGTTCGCCAATCTCGTCAAGGCAGGCGACTTCGCTGCTGCGCTCGCGGTGGCTCTCGAACAGGTGCGCGGCGGGGCCAACGTCCTGGACGTCAACATGGACGAGGCCATGCTGGATGGGGTGCAGGCCATGACCGCGTTTCTCAATCTGGTGGCGAGCGAGCCTGAGATCGCGCGTCTGCCCATCATGATCGACAGCTCGAACTTTGCGGTCATCGAGGCGGGCCTCAAGTGC
>PMBY01000401.1:0-8789 GCA_003153875.1 Myxococcales bacterium
GGCTGGAAGGTCGCCGTCTGCTTCCCTGTTGAATCTTGCTCCCTGCCGTGAAGGATGGGCCCATATCTGTTCACGTCTCGCACCCATTCCGTCTCGACGAGGTAGCTGTATCCGGCCTTCATTGGAAAGATGAAGGTCGTCGGGACGAGGGGCGGGACGAGGGGTCCTGAATACGACGGCCCCCGCGCTCGCACATCGAGTTCCACGACGTGGCAGCCGGGCAAGAGTTCGAACGTCCGACCCTTCGCCAAGACATCCACTCCATCCACCATCTTGATCGGAACCGATGCGTCGTCCCGCATTGGACGCCCCTGGCCGATCGCCAATACGTCCAGTATTGCCACTCTGCTGGCGGGAAGGGACGCACCTGCGTAGAGCGGATAACCCCGGGACGTCATCGACGGGCCGAGGCACCCAGCGCCGAGGATGGCCACAGAAACTCCGACAAAACGTGAAATCCGCACGCCATCAAACATGGCGCCAAGATACGCCGTCATCGAATCGGGTCAAGTCGTGGACGCCGCGGTCGCGCTCAGCTCTCCCACCGGAGGCGACGGCGGCGGGGCTGGCCGTGATGAGCCCCGGAACGCATCCACCCGTGGCCTGGACACTTCTGGCACGTTCACGAGCCCACGACGATCGCCAGTGCCAAACCAAAGCGATAGGTGAAGGCACTGTAGCGCTCCGTTTTGTGGACGGCGGGGCTCGCCACCTGACCGTAGGACCTTTCTCTCAGAAAGGTGGGCAGAAACAGGTCACCTCCTGCACCGGCCATAATCTAATGATCGACAGCTTCCCCATCTGCTGTCCTCTTTCGAAATGAAGCCCACCACCGAACCTGGTTCACTCGTAGTGGTGGAGGGGCGCGTCCTCGATCATTCGACGCCGGTCTCCTTCTCTCGACAACGGCGTCTGCTCGTCACGACCAGTTTTCTCACCAGCTTCGCCGAGTCGATGCTGGTGCCCCTGTACGCTGCCTTCACGGCGAGAGTCGGAGGCAGCATCCTCGATGCCGGCATTGCCTTTGCCTGTTTCTCGATAGCCACCGGAGCCTTCGTCAGTCTGATAGGCACGCGGTCGTGGTTTCAGGACCACCTCAGGGCCTTCCTTGTACTTGGGTTCCTTGGGTCAGCTTGCTGCGATATCTCGTACATCTTCGTGCAAAACCGCTGGCAACTTTTCGCTGCTCAGGTGATCGCCGGGCTGGCCACGGGACTGCTCGAGCCGGCCTGGGACTCGCTTTTCACCGACGCTGTCGAGCGCACGTCGGCGAAGCATTGGTCGATTTGGTCCGGGGGCACACACCTGGTCGCAGGAGTGGCAGCGCTCCTCGGCGGAGTTATCGTGGCCTATTTTTCCTTCAAGGCGCTGTTTGTGACCATGGGCCTCGCCGACACGTTGGCCACCTTTCTGGCGTGGAGGGGAAACCTGCCCAAAGGCACCAGAAACCCTTTGAAGAACGTACCTGCCGCCGTGACCGGCGTTTAGGTATCAAGCGGCGACGCTGCCGATTCGTTGCGGCGACGTCTCTTCGTGGGTTGAGTTCGCTTGCACGCGCCGGCGCAGTTCAGTTCGCCCGAAAGCCCGCTGCCGCGCCAATATGCGCGAGAGAAGGACATCCAGCTCCCGTCGATCCTCAAGCGAGTCGATCACATCCTGAGCACAGGTCCATTCGGTCCAGCCTGATCGATGCACTGGGATCACGGCGATATCCTTTGCCCAACGCAGGAGCAGGTCGCTAACGTCGATCGGCGGCATCTCGAGACAGCCTGTCGCGACCGCGCTGGCAAGTGACGGCCTGCCCGCCCAAAGACAGGCCACGGCCTCGGCCTGCATGGGCCTCTGGCGCGCAGCCAAGTACCACAGATACTCGGCACGGGCCACGACCGTCGACGTATCCCATAGCGCGCCCGCCGCCTCAAGGTGCGCCGCCTGTGCAGACGAGGCACGTTCTCCCCACCGTGCCAGAGAGAAGATTCGTCCTCCCAGCGGATTTCCTGGCACGAGCCATGCCCGTTTGCCTTTGCGATGGCAGCCGCTCACGCCGACGAAGATCGCCGCAGCGTGGTCCAGTGCCTGGCTCGCAGCAACCACCGACTCCACCAAGGCCTCGGGACGGGGAACATAGTGATCAGCAGGCGTCACCACCACGCGCGCGCCAGGTGAGCGCGAGAAGACGCGTCCCAACGCCAAGAGCAGGTCAAGACCCGCGCCGCAGGCCGCCGACCTAACGACGAGGTCAATCCCGGGCCATTCGCGCAACTGAGCGTGTGCTGCGGCCTCGTGCGCTGACGACACGATGACGACCATGCGTTCGGCGGGTATCTCCTTCGCATAGCGCGCGACTGTCTGCTGCAACAGGGAGCCGCCACCCGCGATCAGGGCAAACTGTTTTGGGGGGGCCACGCCATCAAGCGCCTCGGTAAGCGACATCAGGCGATGATCCTCTCCACTTGCCAAAATGATCGCGTGTAGGTCTTCAGAATGCGACTGCGACATGACCGCTCTCCTTGTGACAGATTCGCTGAAAGTTGTATGGCTGCTTGTCGCTGCAAAACTGGGGCCACCCTTCGGCAGCCGGCACGACACAAGTGAGCGCATTTGGCGACCGTCCATTGCGGGCACACGAGACAGCGTTACGGAGTGGTAATTCCGCGTCGGTCACGCGACACGGAATGGGGACATTTCTACGCGGGTCCCCGCTTCAGCGCAGGCAATCGCGCAGCCAGCTCATCGTAGGCCTGGCGCGAGACCTGCCGGCGAACGTGGGTCAGCTCGCGCCAGATCTCGGCTTCGTGCTGCTCGGCGCGGGCCAGTCTGCGGAGGTCGAAGGCTCGGGCGGGCAGCAGCTGGCCCTGGATGTGGCCTCGCACTTGGCCCGCCAGTTCCTTGAACACGCCGGGGCCGAAGTGGTCGTAATAGAAAATTGTGTGCGCGGTGGAAAGCGAGCCGGCCCACGGGTAGCTGCGCAGCAGCCAGCCTGATGCCAGCTTGTCGAGCGCCTTTTCCAACTGGACGCGCTCGCGGCCGCGTTTGCTCGTCTTTCGTTCGGCGAAGAACAGGGCTGTGCCCAGTTCGTCGCCTTGCACGGTCCAGATTTCACGTAGCCCAAAGCGCGTCGGATCCCGCGCCACGCGCGAGCCATGGGTCAGCTCGAACTGACCCACAATGAAGGCAGCGATATGCGGGGCGTGTTGTTCTACAAATCCCAAAGTCATCATGGCTTCTGCGAATGTCTCCGTCGGAAAGTCGGTGAAGCACATCACCTCAGCGGCAATACCCGCCCGGGCCAGATTGCGCACAGCCGCAGCTGCGCGGGTCGGCGTAATCCCTTTGTCAATCAGGCGCAATACGCGCGGGCTGGCCGATTCGATCCCCAGGCTGCACGCCACAGCGCCGCCCCGGCGCAGTCCCTGACAGCGCTCGGCTGTCAGAAAAGGTTCGGGTCGCAAGTCAGTGCCCCAGCGCAGGTCCAGGCCCGCCTTGGCCAGCGCGTCGGCCAGCCGGCAGAGCATCGCGGGCGCCACCGAGTCCTGCGACAAGTAGAAGAAGCGCGTGCCGTGCCGGGCGGACAGCGCGGCCAGGTGCTCGACCACAGTGTCCACTGCACGCTCGCGGTAGCGGGCAGTCCCCGTTGCTGCCAGGCCGTAGTGGCAGAAGGTGCAGCGCCCCCAGTAGCAGCCGCGCGTGGGGTCGTAGGGCAGAAGCAGATGCGGCGAAAGATAGCGATCGAGCGGCAGGCCATCGAAGTCAGGCGCGGGCAGGGTGCGCAGATCCACGGCGGGCGGCCCAGGCAGATAGCGAGCCCCCAGCAAAGGATCGCGCAGCACCAGGTTGGGGATTCGTACGAGCGCCCGCGAAGGTTTTTCCGAAAGCGCGCGGCATAACGCCAGCAGAGTGTGCTCGCCCTCGAATACCACGGCGCTGTCAAAGGGCCCCAGAGCCTGCACCAACGCCGGTCCTTGCAGCCGCAGCAACACCTGCGTGATGGCTGGCCCGCCTGCCACCAGGTGCGCCTCGGGAAACGCGGCCTTGAGCTTGAGCGCAAAGGAGTAGGCGGGCACGAGCTGGCCGGGAAAGCACACCGACAGGCCGATGGCGTCCGGGCGTGCGTGGCGCAAGCGCGGGATCAGTTCGCGGGTCAGGTAGTCGTCGAAGGGATTGCGTTCGGGATCAGCATCCCGCGCGATCTCGTCGGGCGTGGTCAAGGCGAAGGGCGTGCGGTACGCGGTGAAGTCGATCTGCAAGGGCGTGTGCGCAGCCGCGACCACGCGCAGGGCTGCGCTGACCGTAGCCACCGCGTCGGCGTAGAGCCCTGGATCATAGAAGCGCTCGCCGGTGCACAGGATATCCAACGCCGCGCTGATCCCGCCCGGCACGGCACCGGCCTCGCCGCGCACCCGCAAGAGCGCCAACAGTTCGAGCTGTGCCCGATGGTCGAGCGCGCGTCGGCGTCGCAGGTTGGCGATGCGCCGCTCGATGCGGCCCGCCAGCCGGGTCAGCGGCTCGCGCCGGAGGAGGGCCAGGAACCCATCCAGGTTGGCATCGATGGGCAGAACCTCGATGCCCTGGGGACGCAGGAATCCAGCCAGCGCAGGAATGGCCGGATAGGGCGCCGTGGGATCACAGGCCGGCGGATAGATGAGTGCAAGCTTCACGCGCGAGGGACCCGCGCCGTTGGCGGACCATCCGCAGTCGAGTTTCCCGCTGGGGCTGGCAAGAGACTTTCCGCCGAGGGCAACACGGAATATACTTGGCAAAGAAGGGAGCTTATCATGCGCAGGGCAGCCTTCATTCTGGCCGTGCTTGCAGGAGCCTGTGGCAGCGATTCTGCCGCCAACGTGGCCGGCACCTATACCATTGCCCTGACCATCCAGAAGAACGAGTGCGGCATCGTGGGCAATGATCCGGGGACCTCCGCGTCTGGCGTCACCGTGGAGGTGACCCAAGACGGCTCCAATGTGACGGCCAAGGTGCAGGGTGCGGCCGCCTTGGGGCTCGTCCTGGGCATGGGCAGCGCCACTTTCACCGGGACAGTCTCGGGCAACTCACTGGATTTGTCGATCAGCGGAACCGTGTCCGGCTCTAGCAGCACGTGCGCTTTCACCCGCAACGCGCGCTTGGTAGGTACAGTTTCTGGAGACGTGATCACCGGCAGGGTGACTTACACCTACGCCACCAACAAGACTTCGGAGTGCGGAACCCGCGACAGCTGTCAGGACGTGCAGCTTCTGAATGGCACCAGACCTCCCACGGTGAGTCGGTAGCTCTCGCCGTGCTAGGGCGTGGGACGCGTGCTCTGCATATAGTCCTCGATCACCTTGCGTACGTTGGCGTCCTTGGGGATGACCGAGATCTCGATGCGGCGGTTCTGCTGGTAAGCCGCTTCGGCTTTGGCTGGGTTGATGGGACGGAATTTGGAGTAGGCGCTGGCGGCAAAGTAGCTGCCGTATGTGTCGGCAAGCGCTTTGTTGGTCTGGAAGAGATAGTCGAGAACGGCCGTGGCGCGTCTTGCCGACAGGTCCCAATTGAATGAAGCCGAGCCTCGCTCGTCGGTGTGCCCCTGGATGACGATGGTGTCGATGTTTTCTCGCACTTCGGCGTCTTCCAGGAGGGCGCCGAGCGCCTTGGCCAGCGAATCCAGGAATGGCTTCGCCTGCTTCTTGACGGCGTAGGAGTTGTACTCGAACACCAGGCTCTCGTTGACCGCGATATCGCCGTTGTTGCCGATGGTCGCGAGTTGTCCACTGGTTGAGCTGGATCGACCAAGCTGCGTCTCGATCGCGCGCTTCAGTTTGTCGAGCACGGAGACACGCAGAACCGCGATGCTCTGCAGCTGGGCGCGCAGATTGCCGAGCTGGCGATTGCTGTCGGCCACCACCACCTGCTGTTCGCGCAACTTGTGTTGCGAGGCTTCGAGCTCGGCCTTGCCCGCTTGTACTTCCGCCTGCACCGATCGGAGCTGTCGCTCGGAGGCTGCAATTCTTCGCTGGAAGTCTTCCAGACGCTTCTCGCTGATCAAGTTGCGAACGTAGGCGAGCAAGACCAGCACGAACATGATGAGCGCCATGGTCGACATGACGTCGGTGAATGCCGGCCAGATCTCGCGCGTGCCATCGGTGTCTGTCAGGAGTGGTCGTCGGTATCTCACGGGCTTTTCCTCCTAGAGCTTCCGACCGGGAATAGTCGCACCGAACTGGGCCTTCAGTGAGTCGCTCAAGTCGGCGAATGTGAGACTGAGTCGCTGAACGTTGTCTTTGAGGTGCGCGTTGAACTCGTGGAAGTCCCTGGTCGTGGTCGAAAAGGCCTGTAAGGCGGACTCGAAGCGCGCCACCGCGCCGTCGAGCCGCGCGACCGACGTGCCGAAGCCTGCCAGGGTTGACTCGGATGCGGCGCCCGCACTGGCCCTCTGCGCGCCCAGGCGGTCGAGGTAGGTTTCGATCTGTACCATCACGGCGGTCCGCCGGTCCGACACATTGGACAAAACGCTGAGCACGGTGAGGATGACGGCAGACAGGATGCCGACCAGGGAATTGGAGAAAGCCACCGCCATACCTGACAGAGCATTCGTCAAACCCTGGCTAACCCCGAGCCCGGCGTCCCCGACGCCGCCAGTCTCGGCCGAGACCAGATGAACGATCTTACCAATCGACAGAGTGAGCCCGTAGAACGTGCCCAGCAGCCCCAGGATGATGACCAGTCCAGTCGCTGAGCGGACGAAACGCTCCGCGAACAGCATGGGCCTGAGATCGGACTGGAAACGCTCGTCGATGATCGACTGCGTGTTCGTCTCGTGCGAGCGCTGTGCGGCCTCGGTTGCGTCGCGCACGATGTGGTTCAACACGGGATGGGAAAAGGCGGTTCCGGAATCGCGAGAGCGGCGCAAATCTTTCTCCAGCGCCCCGTAGCGAGCGCGCAGCCAGAGGTTCGCCACTACGCCGAGTAGGAGCGTGGTCACCGTCGTCGCCAGGATTGCAAGACCCGTGGTATCGATGAGAGACAGCCCCGCGAGCATTGTGCTGGTCATTCGCGGATAATAGCCGGGATCCCTGGGATATTCCTCTGGGAACCGCAAAGATTCGGCACCGACCGATAGTTGCGATCGGGGGAATCATCGTACTCTCGCTGGGATGTCTTCTCTTGGGGCGGGAGTTGATTCGGAGCCAGCGGGGCCGAGCAGTGTCTCCCATCGCTTCGCAGTGAAGTGAGGAGCCTGGGACGTAGCCTTGGGCTCAAGGACGCCGGTTGGGCTGCGCTGCCGAGCCCAGTCCGCCGTGCATGAGACGCGCTAGCAGTTGCTCGGCCGATTCGCGTCCGGCCATCGAGCGAAGCGTGGCCACGGCAGCCTCATGGTCCCCGGCGGTCTCCAGGGCCACGGCCAGCAAGACGCGCGTGGCCTGGTCTTCTGGCGCCCGCGCCACGGCTTGGGTCAGTGCCCTGCGTGCTTCGACCAGTCGGCCCTGGCCCGCCAAGAAACTCCCGAGTCGCACCCACAGATACGCCAGGTCAGGCGCCAGTCTGGTAGCCTCGCGTAGGTCGGCCTCTGCGCCCGCCTGGTCCCCCTGGGCCGTCCGCGCCTGGGCGCGCATCACACGCAGAGCGATGGTGGCCGTCGACTGCGCAATGGCGCGGTCCAATTCCGCGAGCAGGCCGGGGGCCGCGAACGCAGCCCGCGGGTCGGAGGCCGCGGTTGCTTCGGGGCCGCCACCGAGTTGGCGATAGGCCAGACGTTCGGCCAGGGCGGCGTTGGATCCCGCACGCCTGACGTACACATGTGCGATGTCGTCGATGAAGACCAGTGTCCAGTCGGGGTCATGGGCCAGCGTGCGACTGGTGCGGCTGGGCGCCACCACGGCGACTTGGACGCCGTAGCGAGAAAACAGGGGGCGCCAGATCTGTGCTGGATCCGGCGAATGATCGATGCTCAGGTTTTCGAGGAAGAAATTGTCGTCGTAGACCATACGGGTGCGGCCGTCGATGAAGACCGGCAGGTCAGGCACCTCGTGCATCAGGTATCCGCCGAAGTGGAAGGTGTTGAACAGGGGCCCTTGCACGCGTTCTTGTCTGAGAAATGCCGCCGCACCGATGGGCAGGACTCGCGCCGACCACTGGGAGCGCGGCCGCTGCGCTTGCCCCAGCCACGAGTTCGGCCGATCGAAAACCAAGGCTGTGGCAAAGGCGGCCAGCAACAGGATTGCCGTCACCGGCCCATCCAGCCACGCAAGAGCAGCCAGGCGTGGCACCCGGGCTGGCAGGGCGGCGAGGAGATGGCGGTAGCCGATGGGACCGGCGACAAAGGCTGCCAGCGGAATCATGCGCACGTGACGCGAAATCATCCAACCGCTGGCGAGCACCAGCAGCAGCTCCCACGGCTGGACCCGCGCGCGGTCGAGTGCGATGCCCAGGATCACGAGCAGGGCGATGGCGCCCAGCGGTCCCAGCAGGGCGCTGGCCTCAGTGGGCTGCCACTCGCTGATGAAGGCCAGCGACCGACTGGCGCCAAGGCCATGCACCGCCGCCAACCGGCCCAAGGGATTGGGGGACGCAAACATTGCGACAGCAGCCAGCAGTCCGACGACGAACACGCGAACCGCCACGCGCTGCCAGCCCGGTTGGCGCTCCCAGGCGCAGCGAAGCAACGTCCCCAATGCGAACAGGACGAAGAGAGCCACGCCCAGCGACACGGAGGAGCTGAGGTTCGACCACAGCACGAGCAAGGCCGGCACCGCCAGCAAGCGACCCCAGCTTGGCCGCTCGTCGACGCGAACCACGAGCAACATCTCGAGAGC
>PMBY01000401.1:8794-14782 GCA_003153875.1 Myxococcales bacterium
AGCGCGACCAACACCACGGCCAACGCCGCCAGAAGCGCTCCCAGCGCTTCCAGCCCGTCGAGCCCGGCCTTTCCGTAGATGGCCGCGAGCAGCACGTCCCCGCCCCAGTCCACGAAGTGCCAGGGCTTGCCGGCATAGGTATGGGAAAACGGATCGACGCGCGGGATCGACCCATGTTCAAGAATCCATTCGCCGGTGCGCAGATGCCAGGGCGCGTCCGGATCGAAGACCGGCCGGATGCTCCCCAGGGCTGCAAACAGCGCCACGGCCGCGATCACGCCGAGCAAGAAGAGCGTCCGGGCTCTTGCATGGGCCCTCGCTGGAGCGGGCGCGCTAGCGGGACTGTTCTCGGGCACGCACGCGAGAATGGCCGAGATCGACCTTGGCGTCCACCTCGCCACGAGTCCACAAGGCTCGCACGGGGGATCCGAAGCGACGAGCGCGGTCAAGATCCTTGTGCCGCCAGCCAGCATCACGGTGGGGGCTCTTGTCGAAGGATGTGGCGAGAGAAGACACTCGCGTCGAGCGCGCTGTCGAGGCATGATGCGACCCCATTGACGTGAGGCCGCAAGTCCATTACGAAGGGCCAGACAGTTCATTCGAGCTCCCTTGACGGGGGCCCCCCATCACGCGAAGGACGCGTTCATGAAGACGATCACCGAGTTCTCTGGGATTCTCCTGCAACAGGCGGCAGCCGCACAGCAGGCGTTTCTGGCCGCGCATCCCCCAGCCGAGGAGCCTGCGGCCGAGCCCACGCCTGCGGCCGAGCCCACGGCCGAGGCCGCGCCGGCTGCAGACACACCGGAAGAAGCCGCCGCCCAGCCGCCCTCAGAGGAGGCCCCTGTCGCGGAGGAGGTCGCGCCTACCGAGGCTGAGACAGTGAGTGAACCTGCGGGGGATCCCGCGTCCGAGCCAGCCGCCGAAACGGCAGCGCCCGACCTTGGTACCGGACCCGAGGCTGAAGCCGTAGCTGCGACGACGAGCATCCAGGGTGATCGCCTGTCACGCCTGATGGAGGCGCTCGCGGTAGTGGGCAAGCGCGCGGCCGGGGTGCGCCTGGTGCGCGTCCTGTCTGGTGACAAGCCGCCTGCCAATGCTCAGAAGAAAGGCGAATTCTACTACGTGGCGGACATGATGCCGCGGCCCGAAAGTCGGCGCGATGCGGATTCGCGTGGCCGCGATCGGGATGGCCGCGATCGGGATGGCCGCGGCGGCGGTCGAGGTCGCGGTCCTGGCGGTCCTGGTGGCGGCGGTGGCCGTGGTGCGGGCGGAGGTTCCGGCGGTGGCGGTCGTGGCGGCCCTGGCGGGAGCACCGGATTCGGCGGGCGCGGCGGTGGGTTCAATGCGCTCGGCCGCGATGCCGATTTGCCCCGAGGAGAGCTGGCCAAAGGAGGCGAAGGCTGGATGCTGACGCGCGCTCCGGAGGAACGACGGGGCGGCAATCGAGAGCAAGTTGATCCAACACGACGGGAGCAACCCGCTCGGCCACCGCGAACCCCACGTTTCGATGGCCGCGGACCTCGCCCGTCTGGCGACCGGCCGGCCGGCGATAGGTCCCCGGGTGGCCGTCCTCCGCGCGGAGATCGTCCGCCAATGGGAGATCGCCCGCCGGGCGGAGAGCGCCCTCGATTCGGGGGGCGCCCGCGCGATCCGGCTGCCGGCGATGGGCAGCGCGCGCAGGGGCCTGGTCCCAGCAGCGAGCGGCCGCGTCCACAAGGTTTCGGGCCGGGCGGCGAACAACGTCCGCGCCGCAACGGCGGCGACGATCAACGGCGTGGCCAGGGTTGGTCTGGGCCGGTGCGCCGGCGGGGCGGATGGGACGAGCCAATGGTGGTTGAAGCGAGCCCTGCCGCAAGCGCCGCGCCTCTGGCGCCACAAGTCGAGCACGCGCCGGCCGTCGAGTCAGCCGAAGGCGAGAAGAAGTAGTCCGCTCTGTCGGATCTTGAATCAAGGCTCGCGGTGCGCGTGCCGGCCGGGCATGCGCCGCGAGGCTTGCTTCTGGTCAGGACCCGACTCAACCGGCGAAACCGGGGGGAGTAGCGTGGGTTCACAGGTGTAGACGATTATCGCCCTGCCATCACTGGCGGCGACTCGCATGGCGGTCACCACCTCGGGCGGCGGCATCCTTTCCAGGGCGCGCGTGACCTGCTCGCTCGGCGCAGGCTCCCCCGACATGGCTGGAACCCGTTCGGTTGGCGGTGGCTCGTGACTGCGCCCGGTCGTGGCCGAACCGCCGTAGATGAGGGCAAGCTTGGCGCGATCGTCGGTCTTCGGGATCCGAATGCCCCCGGTTCCTCCGCGAGGAAACATGAGCGCGTTGGGATCGTCGCTGTGCGCGAGCCCGAGCACATGTCCCAGCTCGTGAGTGATCACGGCTTGGAGATCGAAATGGCCGTCCTGCACTTCATCGGGAGCCAGGAAAGAGTGCTCGCATTCGTTGATCTCCACAGCTGCCGACGTCACCACACCCGTGGGGATATCCGCGGTGAAGAGAGCCTTGCCTAGGTCGTCCAGATCGCCCGTCCACCTGCCGCGGCAGAATCGGATGCGTACCGTGGGATCGGGCGTGGTCACCGCGCGGAGGCGCACCGGCAGTTCCGGGACTTCATTCCACGCCTCGACTGCGGCTTGCAGTGCTTCACTCGCGCCCGCGGGCGCGACTGTCCGGCTGGGTGCGCTTGCATCGAACCCGATGGTGATGTCGCTGGCAGCCCAGTGCACCACGGAGCCGCTGCGCGTGCGGAGAACGTCAGTCTTCGCCGACGCCCGAAGGGCTACGCTCGCGGCGAGCGCTACGAACAGAATGGTGAGCGTCGGCCGAATGGCCACTTTCTGTTCATCGGCTCGTTTGCTCGAATCGTTCATGATGCGTCGTGGCCTTCCAACGGGAGGGAAAGTCCGGGGCTTTCGTGCTACGAAGAGCCCGAAACGAGGACAGGCATGCAAGCAATGAGATCACCGGCTGCGCGTGGCACGGCCGCCCCGACCNNTGCAGAAGCATGGGCCCGATGTGCATCGATGCTTCGAGAAATCGCTGGCTGACCGGTTGGATAGCGCGGGTAGGGTGGAAATCGAGGTGGAGGTAGGGCCGGCAGGGCGGGTGAGTGCGGCGAAGGTCCTGCCGCACGGGCAGTCCGCGCCTGCTGGGCTGTCGGCGTGCGTGCAGAAGGCAGCCACAGGTTGGACCGTGGAAGGGATCGAGCCTGGTGCCAAGGTCGTGCTTCCGTTCTCGTTCCAACAGCAGGCGAGCCAGTTCGTGGTCAAGGCCGAGGACGCGCCCGAGCGCGTGCTGGGCGCGGGTTCGCCCGGTAAGGCCAAGCCGGGTCCGAAGCGCGATGCCCCGTTCACCGTCAAAGTGTTGGCCGACGCGATCAACGTGCGCGTGTCCGACATTTCGCTGACCCAGCTCAACATCGGCCCGGCCAGCCGGGTGGCCATGCACCGTCACCCCCGAAGCGGCAAGGTTCTCTACTTGCTCAAGGGCCATGCCCGCCTGCTGGGACCTGCCGGGGTGGCGCCTATCAAGCTGGACGAGGGCATGGCTGCGTTCGTGCCCGCCGGCTACCCGCATGTGATCGAGAACATGGGTCGCCAGAGCACGGCGGTCTTCCTGCAGGCGTTCGTGCCGCCGGGGCCCGAGCGCGTGTACCGCGACTCGACCGACGCGCGTGGCCGGCAGGATTTTGAGGTGATTCGCGACTCGACCACAGCCCAGCTGCCGCCCGAGGGGAACGGTCACGTGGTTGCGGTAACAGCGAGCGAGGTGGCGGCTGTACCCGCTTTCGCCGGGAAAGGCACCTGCAAGCCTCTGCTTGATCCCAAGGCGACCGGTAGCGAAGCCGTGACCGTCAATTTGTTGGAGTTTCCCATCAATGCCGAGGTGCCGCGACACGATCACGGTCGATCGACGGAGATCCTGTACGTGGTGGCAGGGGAGGGCAAACTGACCGTCGGCAGCGAGGACTACCCCTTTGTAAGCGATACAGTGCTGGTTCTGCCTGCCGGCCAGCCCCACGCCATCAAGTTCACGGCCGAGAAGACCGACAAGACCGAGAAACCACCCGAGAAGGTCGTGGCGGTTCAGTTCCTCACCTCGGCCCGTGCGACAGGAACTGCGCCCAGCCCGGTCGCGCCAGGCAAGTCCGCGGCCAAGGCGCGTCCGACGCAAGCGGGGACCGCTCCATGAACCTGGATTTCGGCGACGGGCAGAAGCTCCCAGCGAGATACAGAAAATGTTGATCGCCCGCGAGGTTCTCAAGGACCCGGTCATAGGATAGGCTCCCGGTCATGCGCCGCACCGTCGGGCCTCTTTCGCTTGCCTGGCTTGTCGCCGCCGGCGCAGCCGGCGGATGCAGCTTTTTTGATGAAGTGGGCGGCGGAGATCTGAGTTTCGACCTGCCGGTAGCCCGAGATTTCAAGATCGACTCGGCCGATTCCCGCTGGTGGCCGTCGCCGTCCCAGGGTGTACCGGACGTGGTCTGTAGCGGCCCGGCCGCGCTGGTCAGCGATTGCTGTCAGCCGCCCGCTCCGATGATCGCGGTGAACTGCCAGGAGTACCCGCTCAGCTGCGACCAGGAGGACAACCATAGGTGCGCCCTGGTATTTGACTACGACGATGCGGTGGAGGTCGATCTGGGCCACGACGTTCCGGCGCTGAAAGACCGGCCTGGCAGGGTGCTTGCACAGGCGACGCTCGCCACCATCTACACGACGGTCACCTCCGGGGTTGGCACCTTGCCTCTACGGGCTGCCAGCCTCTACGCGGCACCGCAAAGCACGACCTCGGCGCGCGCAGCCGGGGCGACTTTCTTGGCTGACGTTCCACTGGGGGGAGGGGAACGTCAGGTCGATCTCGGCGCACGCGCGCGGATTGGGCTTTCGCCATTTCTCACGGATTTCAACACGCCGTTTGTCCTGATCCTTTCCACTCACGCGGTGGTGAAGAGCGGAGGGGCGCCCAACGGGGTGGAGACGATCAAGGTGGACGGACGCGTGGAAGTGAGCTTCTAGACCTTCTTGGTGGCCGAGGCCGCGACGGTCGGAAGGGCCAGGGCTGGCAATTCGCCGGTGGTATGCAGGCGGTTGCTGATCCGGTCGCGCAGCTCTTTGCCAACCTTGAAGAAAGGCAGGCGCTTTTGCTTGACCTGCACGGGCGCGCCGGTGCGGGGATTGCGGCCCTTGCGGGCACGGTAGTGCCGGGTTTCGAAACTCCCGAACCCTCGGATTTCGATGCGCTCATCTCGGCTCAACGCCTGGATCAGACAATCAAAGACCATGTCGAGCAACACCCCGGCGCGGCCTTTGGGCAGCTTTTGCGCCTGCGCCAGGCGCTCGGCAAGCTCCGATTTGGTCATGACTCAAGCCCCACTGCGAATCGCCCTCGATAGTATAACCGATTTTGAATGCCAACCTTGATCGGTTCGTCGCATCAGGTTATCGGCAAGTTGGGCGCAAGACTTTACTGGAGGTGCCGGGCCACCCTCGGTCTATTCCCGGGGCAAGCAGCCGGGGGGTGACTCGCAGGTCACGCTTGCAAGACACCCAAGTGGTAGGATAGCCACCGCAGGCTATGGCCATCGTCACCCTCACCACCGACTTTGGGTCGGCCGACGTCTACGCGGCCGCCATGAAGGGCGTGATTCTGTCCATGGCGCCAAGCACTGTCCTGGTCGATATCACGCACGAAGTCCCGGCCCGCGACGTGGTGGCCGGCGCGCTCACCTTGGCCCAGGCCGCGCCGTTCTTTCCCAGCGGGTCGATCCACGTGGCGGTGGTCGACCCGGGAGTCGGTGGCCCGCGCGCTGACGTGATCGTGGAAGCGGCAGGGTGCATCTTCATCGGTCCGGACAATGGGCTGCTGACCTTGGCGGCGCGCAACCCCAGGCGCGTCTTTCGCATCGAGAATCCCTCGTTTCGCCGTGAGCCGGTCAGCCCTACCTTTCATGGCCGCGATGTCCTGGCCCAGGCCGCCGGGTGCTTGGCGCGTGG
>PMBY01000132.1 GCA_003153875.1 Myxococcales bacterium
ACCATTCCCGACGACTCGGGCAAGCTGATCGTCACCATGACCAAGGAAAAGCGCGTGTACATCGGACGCATGGAGATCCCGTTTGCCGAGGTCGAGGACAAGCTGCGCGCCAACGCCAAGCTGCAGTCCGACCGCGAAGTCTACCTGCACGCGGACAAGGCCCTGTCCTACGGCGATGTGGTCAAGGTCATGGCCGCCATCAAGCTAGCTGGTGGCGACAAGATGGGGCTCATCACCGATCCACTCGAATAGCATGCAGGCTTCCGCTTACACACGCATCCGGCCGCTGGGCCGCGGCACCTTCCTGGGGGGGATCGCGGCCACGCTGCTGATCCATGCCCTGCTGGTCGTCCTGGTCTACTACGGCCACCTGAAATCGCCGCCACGTCCCGAGGCCGCTCGCGACATGATCGTCACCAGGCTGGTGGCGCTGGGCACGCCCCGCGAAAAGTTCTGGTTGCCGCGCATCGTGCAGCCACCCAAGCCCAAGGCGCCTGACGCCATCAAGCTCAGCGAGGATCCCAACGCCGCGCCTGCCCCGAAGGAGGCGCCCAAGCTCGAAGACACGACCATCTCCAAGGATCTGCGCCGCGCCCTGGAACGCGCCAAGACCATCGCCCAGTCGGCCGCAGCCGAGGAAGCCGCCGAGGGATCGCTCACGGGATCAGCCCAGGGCACCTCCAACCAGGCGGTGAGCGGAGACGAGTATGCCACCGCCATCTTCGAGGCCGTGCACAGGAACTGGTCCACGCCCACCGGGATGGTCTCGGACAGCGAGCTGGCGACACTTTCGGCCGAGGTGAGACTCTCAATCTCCCCCAGCGGCACGCTCAGCAATCCACGCGTGACCAAGCCGTCAGGTAACCAATATTTCGACGATTCTTGCGTGCAAGCAGTAAAGGCCACTGGCCGGGTTCCGCCTCCCCCGGCCGGGTTCAAGCGTGGCTTCACCCTGGTTTTCGAGGGCAAGGATCTGACCCGCTAAGGAGAAACATGACGAAGTACCCATGCACGCGCGGCGGACTTGTTGCCGCCGCGTTGATCCTAACCGCAGCCCTCCCCGCCCACGCTCAAGCGCCGGCTGAATCCAACCCAGGCGAAACCGACGAGCTGCCGCGCATCGTGATTAGCGATCCCAACCGCGACCTGTTCCGCCTGGCGTTGCCCAATGCCACCGGCGAGAAGAACCTGGCCCGGTCAGCCACCGATATCGAGCAGCGAGACCTGTCGATCACCGGCCTGTTTCGCGTACTCGACCCGGTGTCCTTTCCCGACACCCTGCAGAAGGAAGGTATGGGATTCTCCTCGGCGCTCTGGTCCGAAGTGGGCGCACAAGGTGTGGCCAAGATGAGCGTCACGCAACAGGGAAGTGGCCTGGTGCTGGAAGGCCGCCTGTACCAGGTGGGCCGCGGCGAGTCCGCAGTCATGAGCAAGACCTACCGTGGCGGCGAGTTGCGCGCGCTGGTCCACGCCTGGGCCAACGACATCATCGCCCAGTTCACCGGCCAGCGCGGCGTGTTCGGGGCCCGCATCGCTTTTGCCATGACCGGCAAGAAGGGTGAAATCGCCACCATCGGCATGGATGGCGCCGAACTGAGCGTGGTGACCCACATGAATTCCCCCTGCGTGCTGCCCGCCTTCTCACCCAGCGGAGGCCAGATCGCGTTCACCTCGTTCTTGATGGGTGGCGACGATCTGTGGATCGTCTCGGCGGGTGGTGGACGCGCACGCCGTGTCTCGAGTCGTTCCGGGCTCAATTCGGGTGCGGCCTGGTTTCCCGGCGGCGGCTCGCTGGTGGCCACGCTCTCCTTCGAAGGCAACGCCGAGCTGTACAAGATCGCGGCTTCCGACGGAGCCGTGCAGGCCCGGCTGACCAACTCGCCCTCCATCGATCTTTCGGCCAGTGTGTCACCTGATGGCTCCAAGATCGCGTTCGTCTCCGACCGCCAAGGCACGCCCCAAGTCTTCCTGATGCCATCCTCGGGTGGCGCTGCAAAGCGCCTAACATTCCAAGGCACCTACAACCAGACCCCGCGTTTCTGCCCGCGTGCCGACACGCCCATGATCGCGTTCACCGGCCGCGATGAGCGTCTGGTGTTCGACATCTTCACCTACGACCTGCGCACCGGGAAGATCGAGCGCATGACACAAAACCAGGGCTCGAACGAAGATCCCACCTGGTCGCCGGACTGCCGACTCATCGTCTACGCCTCCGGCCGCGGGGGCCTGTACGCCATGAATCCGCAGACCAAGCTGGAATTCCAGATCTGGAAGGGCGGCGCCCGCGGCCCGTCGTTTGGTCCGCCACCGGCCGAGGGTCGATGAAGAATGCTTGATCGCTCATGAGCCGCATCGCCACCATCGATATCGGAACCAATACGACTCTGCTGCTGGTCGCCGAGATGAACCGCGGGACGATCTCCGTGCTGGAAGACCGCGCCGAAATCACGCGGCTGGGCCGCGGCATAGGTAAGGATGGCGGGCTGGGCCAGGAGGGGATCGACCGCACCCTGGCCGCGCTCTCCGGCTATGCGGTGCTGGCGCGCGTGCACGAAGCGCCCATCTTCGCCATCGGCACCGAGGCGCTGCGCCGGGCGCCCAACGCAGCCGACTTCCTCTGTCGTGCCGCGGCCCTGCTGGACACGCCGGTTGAGGTCATCGACGGCGAACGCGAGGCCGAGCTGACCTTCCTGGCTGCCAAGCAGTCCTTTCCCGAGGCGGTCGCCCAAACCATGGTGGTCGTCGACATCGGGGGCGGGTCCACAGAGATAGTCGTCGCGCGCCGGGGTACGGTCGATTCTTGCCGCAGCCTGCCCCTCGGGTCTGTCCGTCTGACGGAACGCCACATTCATCACGATCCGGCGCTTGCCCATGAAGTGGAGGCCGTGCGCGCCGAGGTGGTCGGCCATCTGGCCGAACTGCCCTTCCCTTCCCAAGCCGACCAACCATGCTTGGTTGGCGTGGCCGGGACAGTCACGACCCTGGCCGCCATGGCGCAGGATCTGCGCAGCTATGATCCCGCGCTGGTTCACGGCTATCGCCTGACGCTGCCAGCGCTGGAAAAACAGATCGAGCGCTTGCTGGCATCCACTCAGAGTCAGCGCGAAGCCATGGCAGGTCTCGACCCCCTGCGCGCCGACGTGATCCTGAGCGGCGCCATCATCCTTTGCGAAATCGCCCGACGAGTCGGGGGCAACCATGTGCTGGTCAGCGATCGCGGCATCCGCTGGGGACTGCTCCATGAAAAGCTCGAAGATGGTTGAGATATTTCCGCTAACCTGTTGGTTTGGCTAGCATCTTTTGTTTCAACGTCGCCCGAGTTGCGGAGCGGCCCGCAACCCGGTAGTTTCTCCTTCGTAGCCTACGTGCAGCACAAGTTGGTAATTGCTTCGCTGTTAGTCGCCGCCCTGGCCGTCCTTGGATGCAAGGCCCGGGTGCCCGTGATCACGTCGCCCTTTGCCGACGACTTTGAGCGGGCCGAGCCCGGCCCCGACTGGCTAGACACCAGCGGCGGCGCCTATCGCATAACGGATGGCCGGCTGAACGTAACGCGTGCCTATAATCATCCCCTGTGGCTACGGCGCAAGCTGCCCCGCGATGTCGTGATCGAATTCGACGCCATGTCGAAAAGCCCGGCCGGTGACATCAAGGTTGAGCTGTTCGGCGATGGCGAGTCCTTTGACCCGGACAAGGGACGCTATGACCCCACCAGCTATCTGATCATTCTGGGCGGGTGGAACAACAGCAGCAGCATCATCGGCCGGCTGGGTGAGCACGATGACGCCGTCAAGGCCGCAAAGAGGCGGGAACCGGGACAGCCCCCGCTGGTGGAGTTGGGCCGCAGCTACCATTTCACCATCACGCGCCAGGCCGGGCTCATCGACTGGAAGCTCGACGGCGCAGCTTTCCTGGCGTGGAGCGATCCTTCGCCTCTCTCAGGTTCGGGTCATGACTTCTTCGCGATCAACGATTGGGAGGCGGATGTTCACTTCGACAACCTGCGCATCCGCCCTGCAAACTAGAGAGAAACGCCATGCCGGGCTCGGAAAAGAGATCGTTGGACAACGCCACCGGATCAGGGGCTGGCGACGCAGACGACGCCGTACCTGCACAGGTTCCGCCCGAGCTGGACGTGTTTGAATTCGACCTGGCGCCCGCGCTGGCGCGTCTGCAGGGCCGGCGCAACTTGCTCATCTACATGCACGACAACCCCGATCCCGATGCCCTGGCATCTGCGTTTGGGCTCAAGCGGCTGGTCGAGCATGTCATGCCGATCACGGCCACCCTGGTGTTGGGTGGCATCGTGGGCCGCGCTGAAAACCGCGCCATGGTGGAAACCCTCGGCATCCCGCTGGTCGCCGCCGAGTCATTGGACCCGGCCGCCTACGACGCCCTGGCCATCGTCGATAGCCAACCGGGAACCGGCAACAACTCGCTGCCGCCCGGACGACCGATGGATGTCATCATCGACCATCATCCAGCGCGCGAAGAGAGTGAGCAGGTGCCCTGGCGTGATATTCGGCCTGAGCTGGGCGCCACCTCGACCATCATCGTCGAGTACCTGCGCGCCCTGAACGTGCCCATAGACACACCGCTGGCCACGGCACTCTTCTACGCCCTGCGGGCCGAGACGCGCGATCTTGGCCGCGAGGCCACCCACGCCGAGCGCGTGGCCTACTTGTTCCTCTTCCCTCTGGTGGACTTTCACCTGCTATCGCGGATTTCCCAGCCCAAGGTGCCGCGCGCGCATTTTGCGGCGCTGGACCGCGCGCTCCGGTCGGCGCAGGTGTTGGGCGATCTGGTGGCTGTCAACATGGGCAGCATCGCCTACCCTGATCTGGTGGCCGAAGTGGCCGACTTGCTGCTGGCCTGGGAAGGCGCGCACTTCGTCCTGTGCTGCGGCTGCTACGGTGAGCGTTTCTACCTATCGCTGCGCACCGAGCCCAGTGAGCGCCGAGCTGGAGCGTTAATGAGACAACTCATCAGCGCGGAGGGCGCGGCCGGCGGCCACGGCACCATGGCCGGCGGGCGCCTCTTCCGTCCCGTCGCGACCGATGTCGACAAGCAGGCCACTTTCGAGCAGATGGTCAAGCGCCTGCTCGATCTGATCGGGCGCGGAAGCCCGCCCAGCGCGCCCCTCATCGGTTCCTAGTTCATCGGTTCCTAGTTTGACTTCGCGCCGTCGGCGGGCACAATATTGCCTCCTCTTCGCTCCCATGCCGGAGTGGCGGAATGGCAANNGGGTTCGACTCCCCTCTCCGGCACTATTCAGTAGCTATCCGCGCCCCGCTGGGTGAGTCAGTTGGTCTTTGACCGGAGCACAGCTAGAAACTGGGCTGCCCTTTGGTATGCCGAGGTCGCGTTGGCAAATCCGCTCATGGTCAATTTGAAAAACATCGCGCCAAAATGGGCAAGAGCGGTCTCGGTGGCCAACCCCGAATACCCACTCGCGACATGAGGATCGAATGTCGGGATGGAGTCGGACGAAGCAAGAACGCTCTTCTCATAGTCGAAGAAAGCAGTGGCCTCGACATCCGTGCCGAAATACATGGCATAGAGCGTGGCGGTTTGCGGATACGTACCAACCAACTCCTCGTACACGGTAACCGTGCACCCTGCGTTGGTGTAGGTGTCGGCGCCGCCGTCGATCAGGCTAAACAAGTCAGCATCGGTACCTTCCTGAAGAACTAGAAAGGCCGCCGGATCGTTCTGGTCCAGTTGCCAGCCAGGTAAATCAGTCGCGGAGAACTTGTATTTCTGACCAAGCGCAGCCGGGTCGATGGAACTGGGGGAAGACTCACAAGGATTCGGATCTGAGCCCACACACTGGGTCCAGGGAATGTTCTGCGGGGCGTACTGGAGGAAGCTGAGAACATCTCTGTAGAGCATCCCGGCGTCGGCCTTGGACGCCATCTGGACGACCTTCACATCCATCTGGTGGTAGGAGCTGTTGGCATAGACTTCCCATGCCAGGGCCAGGGGCTGATAGCTCCTGGTAGTGTCAAAGATCGGCTCGGCTGCCCCGTCGATATAGTTTGTGGCTGCCATGAAGTCGCTCGCTGTGACAGGCCCATTCTTTGTGTAGTCGCTGGTCTGGTCATAGGTCCAGCCCGCGACCTCACCGGACACGGGCAGCAGTGAAACCGGTGCCGTCGTGCTGGGGGTGATCTTGTCGATCATGACTTCAGTGAAGTTGATCACGGTCGCTCGCCCGGCCGTGTCGTCTGGGTACGAGTTGGTTATCTTGATGGAGAAGAAGAACACTCCACTGGTGGCGTTGACCCACCAGTCAGTCCCTGTGTTTGCGATGCGTCCCTGGTCCCAGGGTCTGGTGACAGCGCCATCGGCACTGCCCGAGCCGCCGGCGTCAACCGGGGGCACCGCGCACGCGCACGCCGCGAACGTGCCCGCTGAGGTGCATGTTTGGACACCTTGTTGGCCGGAAACACACGCGCAGGCGACGCTGGCACCGGGAACGCAGATGCCTGGCGCGGCGCTGGTGGCCGTGGCCGACTGGCCGCCAGTTCCGCCGCCACCCGTTCCGGCAGAGCCGCTACTGACGCCCGCAGCGTCGGGAGCATCTGGTGGGCTGGTTGCTTGAAGCCCGCTGCCGCAACCGCCGAGAAATGCCACAGGAAGACACGAAAGGACTAAACGCCGTCCGGCTGCCATGTGAACCTCCTACCGGTAGAGCTGTGCGGTTGCGAGATACCCCAGAACGCCACTACCCCCGGCGATGAGCACGGCCCCGTCGTCCAACAAGGTCGCCGTGTGGCTCCACCTCGCCATGGTCATGCTACCAGTCGCAGTGGAGCGCCCAGCCTCGGGATCGTAGAGTTCGGCGCGCGCGTCGCCACTGTTCCCCCCGGCCATGAGCACGGTCCCGTCAGGCAACAAGGTCGCCGTGTGGCCCAACCTTGACATGGTCATGCTGCCGGTGGCGGCGAAGGTTCCGGCCGCTGGGTCGTACAGTTCCGCGCTCGCGAGCGCCATGATGCCATCGCTTCCACCGGCGATGACCACAGCCCCGCTGCCCAACAGCGTCGCCGTGTGGTTCTGCCTGGCCACGGTCGTGCTGCCGGTGGCGGCGAATGTCCCCGCGCCTGGGTCGTACAGTTCCACGCTCGCGCCGTCCCCGTCGCCACCAACCACAAGCACAGTCCGGTTGCCCAACAAGGTCGCCGTGTGACCTGATCTCTCCACGGTCATGTCGCCGGTGGCGGCGAATTTCCCGGCCAGTGGGTCGTACAACTCCGCGCTCGCGATAGCCGTGGTCGTGTTGCCGCCATCTGTTGCGGACGTGCCGCCGGCGATGAGCACCAGCCCATTGGCCAGCAAGGTTGCCGTGTGATTGACCCTCGCCGCGGTCATGTCGCCGGCAGCGGTGAATTTCTCGGTCAGCGGGTCATATAGCTCCGCACTCGCGAGAGAATTCCAATCGTCACCGACGCCTCCGGAGATGAGCACGCGCCCATCCGGCAACAGCGTCGCCGTGTGCCCAGACCTCGCCGTGGCCATGTCACCCGTGGCGGCGAATGTCCCGACCGCTGGGGCGTATAGCTCCGCGCTGGCGAGGAGCCCAACACCCCATCCACCGGCGAGCAGCACTTTCCCGTTGCCCAACAACGTCGCCGTGAAGTCATCCCTGGCCACGGTCATGGCACCGGTCGCTGCGAAACTCCCTGGCGGCGGCGTGGCAAGCTGCGCGTCGCTGCCCGCTGGCACAACGGGGGCATCGCTGCCCACTTCACTGGCTTCGTCCACGCCCCCGTCCTCCTGCCCAGGCGCCGCGCACACACACGCCCCAAACGCGCCCGCCGACGTGCACGTCTGTGCGCCGTGCTGGCCGGTCGGGCACACGCATACCACACTGATGCCGCGGACACAGGTGTCGGATGGACTCGTACCGCCACAGCCGCCGAGAAATGCCGCCGAGAAACACGAAAACACAAGAGATAGCCGGGTTGCCATGGGGACCATAGTCGCCCAGCCCGCGCCTTCACACAAGAAGACGTGATGCCGGGGGTAGACCGCAGGTCGCCCCAATCATACCTACTGGTTGATAATGATCAGCTTGCACTTGTCCGTGCACAGATCGCCACCGTTGGCAGGGCCCAGATCGCACTCCTCGCCCTGGGAGGTGTCCACCACGCTGTCGCCGCAAGAATGGGGTTTGGTGCATCCCAGCGTGCACCCGTCGGCGCCGTACTGAGTGCCGTTGTCCTTGCCGTTGTCGCACTCCTCCGATCCGTTCACGATGTTGTCGCCGCAGAAGCCGCCCCACGTGCACTTGGTCGTGCAGCCGCCGTACGTGTTGTCGTCGTTGGGGCCGGGGCAGCCCGCAGGAAGCGGCCCGGTTCCGGTAGTGCCACAATCGCATTCCTCGTCGGCCACCGTAATCCCGTCGCCACAGGTGGGCGTGCAAGCACTCGGCAGATCGTTGAAGCCGCTCAGGGTGAGTTTGTACGTCGAGCCATTCCACGCTCGTTCCGCTTGGAATACGACGATCTCGTAGACCCCGTTGTTCGTCATGCCCAGATCGACCTTGCTCTGGACGCCCGTGCAAGTCGAAAGAACGCCCTCGGTCTTGCAGGCAGCGCCGGCGGTCGGGGTCACGGTGACATTCCCACCGCCGGTGGCGTTGAGCACGATCTGTCCCTCGACCGGGGTATGAATGCCCCCCAGGTCCACTGCCAGCTTGCGGTTGACGAAGACCCAGACATCATCGTCACCGGTGAAATCGAGCGTGTACTTCTTGCTCGTAGAATAGCTGAACCAGTAACGTACCTCGCTGGTGAAGCTGAAGTTGTGCTGCGGCGCCGGCGTCCCTGCTTCAAAGGTCCAGGTGCCGCTATACATAGGCGGTGTTTCACCGGGCGCATAGGCGGAGGTCGGCGTGATCATGCCCGGCACCTTGTCGAGCGGGAAGAAGAGTGGGTTGCCAGGGACCAGCGACTGGTCGGCCACGCAGGGACTGGTGTTGCCCGCGCCCCAGGGCGTACACGAAGCAAAGCAATGCATTGTGCCGTCGTTGACATACGCCGGCGCGTTGCAGTTGGTGCAGGTTGCGTCCGAACACCAGCGAGCATTGGAATAGGACATCCACTCTTGGTCGTCCTTCCACCAGTTCACAAAGGAGCCATTGCCGTTGTTGTGCAGAAGGAGCTTCGATACGTAGGTGGTGTTGGTCCCCGGCGTGTCCCGGTACCATTGGCTGAAGCTGGCCGCACTCGTGATGTGCCCGGTGGCCAGCGACGCGGTCGGCGAGAGAACCGGTTTGCCATTGCTGTCGAGCGTGCCCTGAACCAGGCCGGTAACCGCATTGTTGCTACCCTGGATGGTGGCCGCGTTGAAATCGCCGCCCAGGAGGAAGTCGCGGTAGGTGACCGGCACGGTCATGGTGTCGGCGGTGGAATCGGGCTGAGCGCACTGGAAGCCGGGCTCGGTCTTGCAAGTCGACGAGCAACCGTCGCCGTTGTTGGTGTTTCCATCATCGCAGTCTTCGCTTACGACCAACCCGTCGCCGCACTTCGAGGTGCAAGTGCCCGTGGCCGAGCTGCAGTTCGGCTCAAAGTGGCAGGTTGGCGAGCAACCGTCGTTTGGCACGGTGTTGCCGTCGTCGCAGCCCTCGGCCCCTTCCCTCTTGCCATCCCCGCAGACAGTGGGACTACAGAGGCTCTTGCCGCCTGAGCTGCCGGTGCACTTGAAGCCCATCTCCAGTTTGCAGATGGCAGAGCAGCCATCGCCGCTGGCCGTGTTGCCATCGTCACATATCTCACCCGCGGTGATCACGCCGTCGCCACAGGCCGGACTGCACGGCTTGCCAGGAACCCGACACTGCCAACCAGACTCGACGGTCTTGCAGTTGGCCGAGCATCCGTCACCGCTGACTGTGTTCCCGTCGTCACAGACTTCGTCGGAGGTCAGTATGCTGTTTCCGCACTTGGCAAGGTTCTCGCACTTCTGCCCGGGGACGCGACAGTCCCAGTTTGCCTCGGTCTGGCAGATGCGATTGCAGCCGTCGCCGCTCACGGTGTTCCCGTCGTCGCAGTTCTCGCCCTCGCTGGTGTCGATCACGCTGTTGCCGCAGGCCCTTCCGGTGGCAGGCGGCCCCGCGTCGGGGTGCGCCAAGGTACTGATGAATCCTGGCCCTGAACCGCCCGCGCCGTATGGACCGCCGCCCCCTCCGGCTCCATTCCCTCCCCCTCCTGGGGGGACTCCCCCGCTGACGGTAGCCGGTGAGCAGGCAGGTGCGATCAGCACCGCCACCGCTCCTAGAAACAGGAAGGCACTCTTAGTCGTGCAGCAAGAAATGCGGCTTAAGACTTTAGTACTCGGCATGGGAACGTACCTCATCGGGGCGGCCGCCGGGTCGACCGGCTGGATCAGCATGTAGTCTAGCAATACGGCGGAGGAGTTGGAGCCGAAAAACCCTCACAAGAGTGACGTCACTCACTTGGGCTTGGCGTACCGCGGCTCTGCGCCATTGATGCCCCCGGAGTAACACTTTCCCAACGGGCCGGTGTTCCCGTAATAGTAAGCCCGCATGGCGGTGGACATCGATAGCCTCTACCGAACGCATGGACCCGTAGTTTTGCGTCGGTGTCGCACCCTGCTGCGGGACGAAAGCAAAGCCGTGGATGCCATGCACGATGTCTTCGTTGAGCTGCTGCGACGAGAGAACCGCCTGGATGCCAGAGCGCCGGCTGGCCTGCTCCTGACCACGGCGACTCACGTGTGCCTCAACCGCCTGCGCAGCGAGCGCCGCAGGCCAGAGGATCCTGACCATGACCTGTTGGCGCGCATTGCATCGCTGGGAAGTAGCGCCGAGAATCTGTCCCTGGCGCGCCGGGCGCTGGATCGCATCTTTGGCGGCGAGCCGGCCTCCACGCGTCTCATCGCGGTACTGCTCTACGTGGACCGGCTGACCCTGGACGAAGTGGCGGCCGAGGTGGGCATGTCGGTGTCAGGAGTCCGCAAGCGACTGCGCACGCTCAAGCAACGCCTGCCCATCACACAAGGAGACGAATAATGGGTTGCTCCACCGAACGCGTTCCTGACTGGTTGCTCGAACGGCTGGCCGCAGGTGAGCTGCCCGCGACGCAGACGCGCGCCTTGCGGGAGCGCCTGGTCGCCGCTGGTCAACAGGATCGACTGGATGCGCTGGCCTCGTCGAACGCCGAGATCCTGACCGCGTATCCTGCAGAACAGGTGATGGCCGAGGTGCGACGGCGCGCGGGCAGAATCCCATTCGTTTGGCGTTCCGTCTGGGCTCTGTCTTTCGCCGCCGTCGGTGCCGCAGCGATTGTGTTGCTTTTCATGCGTGCGCCCGCAGAACCGCCGCAGTCAAAGCTGCTGCTGGGAGAGCCAGCGCAGGAGACCATCACCAGCAAGGGATTGCAGCCTTCATTGGGGCTGTACCGCAAGACCACGGCTGGAGTCGAACGCCTCGGGCCTTCGGCCCACGTGCGCCCCGGCGATGTCGTGCAAGTGCGCTACATCGCCGCGGGCAAGCGTTACGGGGTGGTGGCCTCTTGCGACGCGCGCGGCGCAGTCACGCTGCACCTGCCTGAGACGCCCGGCCAGGCGGTCGCGTTGGCCAAGGATGGGGAGCGGGCGCTGGCCCATGCCTATGAGCTCGACAGCTCCCCTGGTTTCGAACACTTCGTGTTCGTGACCGCGGACGTGCCCTTTGACACGGAGCTGGTGGTCCGCAGCCTCAAGCGGGGCGCGGCGTTGCCCCACGAATTGGCAAGCTGGTCCATCACCCTCTCAAAGGAAACGCCATGAGCTTCCGACCGATCCTGCCGGTGGTTCTG
>PMBY01000210.1 GCA_003153875.1 Myxococcales bacterium
AATGGCCGGTTACGTTACCAGTAGCTTTAAGATCTTGGGGGACAGCGACTTCCTTGCCTTTTTCCGCGCCGGTTACTCCGTCGACCGCGACGATGAACGAGTCGGTTTGCGTTGTCGACGCGCTCAGTACTTTTCCATCCCCGAAGATCATGCCGTTGCCGCCTCTGAGCATGAGTTCGGCTTTACCGTCGCTGTCGATGTCATACACGGTTTCATCGTCGGCATGCCCACAGCTAATGGTGTCCGGACCGGATCGTGAAAGGTCCGTATTCGTGCTGTTGGGGCCCATGTCGACCCGCCACATGAAGGTACCGTCTCTTTTGTATGCATCGACATACTGGGATGCGTTTGCCTGGAATCGGTCCACGATGTATTCGTATTCGCCATCCCCATCCAGATCGCCGACATAGGCAAGATGGATCTTCCTGCCGGCTGCGGCTTGGAGCGGGATTTCAAGGTAGCCATTTGGCAGAGCCATCGCTTTGGTCCCAGTCGTTTCCTCGACGCCCCCGACCACGGCTTTCAGGGTGTAGTCACTGCCGGTGCCGGTATCCTGATAGTTGGTTGAGTTGGTTATCGGCGCGGCATTGAGTTTCGCCGTGCCCTTGTACACATTGAAGGCGACATCGGTGCCCTGTTCTGTGCCGTAGAGCCGCCACGACAGAAGGGTCCCGGTTCCTCCCCCAACCGCCACAAACCCCCGGCCGAGTCTCTCCATGATTCGCTGGCCGTTGGCAGGCACTGCCATGAGGCTAAGGACCAGGCAAATGCAGAACGAACAGCCTTTGTATCTCATCATGTCGCTCCTTTCAGACTACAGGGTCGTCGGGCTGGCTTCCCCGCTCCGGCTGCTTCCCGGGAGGGGTCACGAGCGAACGCACACTGTTTGGGAACACGTCTACTAAAAGGGGGAAGAGACCCACCAAGACGGGTCATCGCAATCTCGAATCAGAACACCCGAAGCATGGGGCCTAGCTCAGCCGTACGCGGCACGCCTGTCGGAGTCAGCCCCCGATTCGAGAGAGCAAGGACTTCATGTTTCTCTTCGACCGCGAAGAGGGTGGCCCGTCGAGCTGCCCTCTGTCGTGGATTTCCGCTATCATCTCGCGGGGATACGTTCGGGGGGTAGGTGCCAGGGTTTTCGTGAGCGCCGGAAGAAGCTACAGAGCCAAGCGCAGTGATAGCCCGACCGACCAGACCCCGTAATTCTTGGCCGCTGTCACGCGCACGCGGCTGTCGGCATCGCTGCACAGGCTGACGCCGACGGCCTGATTAGGACTGGTGGTCATGCACCCGACCACAGGAACCACGATCTCGTACTGGAATGACGGCCCGACGGCCAAGAAGGGCAACACTCGGTAATCGATTCCCAGCCCCAGGGGGATTCCGACCCCGTGGTGGGTCAGGCTGATGGGCACGGAGATGGTGCCCAGGTCGGTCACCGTGATGGGCTGGTCGTAGGTCTGCTTGTCGTAGACATAGGTGGCCCCCACCGATGCCCAGGGATCGAGTTTGGTCAGCCTACCAACCAGGGGAAGATAGCCGCGGCCATAGAAGCCGACTTGCAGCGCGGAACGGCTGATGCCCGAGACATCCTGGATTCCCGATGACGACACCGCGCTCTTCCGCCACCCGCCAGTCAGGCCGAAGCTGACGAAGGGCAACGGCCGATAGCCGACAGCCCCGTCAAGCACGAAGCCCCCACCGTACGGCCGGGCCGTGCCCGCCCAGATCGAGCCTACGGTGCCAGGTGCCATCTGCACGACGCCGGTCGGTTCGTACAGCACCGGCGACTTGTCACCTGCCGAGCCATAGCCGGGGCGAAGCACCACCTCCAGGCCAACCCCCGCACGCGCTGGCGCCGGGCCAACCATCACCGCAATCGCTGCCGTCGCGAACCAAAACAGCCGACCAGATCGCATCGAGGAACCTCCTTGGTATCAAAGAAGCGTTGCCGCGATTCGCACAATGACCGCTTCTAGCCCGCGTGGCCGCGACAATCAATCCAAACCCCTGGCACCAACCTGCGGCACCAACCTGCGCCACAACCTGAGGGCATATTGGCGAGGACGGGCAGGTACCCTATGGAGGGGCGGGCGGCGCGTGGGTTATCCTGTCCCCGCATGCGGGGGCGGCCTACTTCGCATCGAAGTCCGCGGGAGCCGCGATGACCCCTAGGCGCGCCGCGACCCTGGCCAACCGCTTGTCCCCAGTCCAAATCACATGTCGGCCGGCCATTGCGGCCGCCAGCAGATGGGCGTCGATCCACCCGATGCCCGATGCGCAAAGCTTGCATGTCTCGATGAGCGCGAAGACCTCATCATCGCCAATGACTGGCGCGCGAGGAAGCTGCGCGAGCAGGCGGAGGATCTCGTCCCGCCTCGCGATACTGCCAAGCGCGATCTCGCCCCGCACCGCCGGGTGGCAAACGACCCGGTTCGCTGCCAGCAGCGCCCGGAGAGCCAGGGAAGATGCCTTTCCGGCCAGGAAATCGATCCAGACCGTCGTATCGGCGAGAATCACGACCGTCGATCCGGGCGACGCCGGGCCGGCGCCTTGGCGACGGGATCTGAGCCGTAGAGCGCCGCCAGCCGCTCGCGTGCGGCCTTGGCCAAGAGTTCGCGCAGGCCCATCTCGATGGCGGCGGTCTTCGTGGGCGCGTGTGTCGCACGCATGGCGCTGGCGACCAGATCGTCGTCGATGTTCAGAGTCGTCCGCATGCATATGATCGTACCTATCCCGTCTGCATATGCAAGTCGCAAGTTATCATCCGCGCGTATGCCGTGCGCGTTGTCGGGAACGAAGCGAAGCGGTCGTGGCATGCCCGGTTTTCGGCAAATGGGGTTCCCGGCCCAAGAGTCCACCGATCTCGCTGCCCAGTCCGCACTGATCCCAGAATTCGCCCCCCAATACAGCCACAGCCACATCGCTGTCAGCACGCCCCGCCTCGCGAACCACCGATCCGAACAGCGCCACCAGGCGTACGCCCGCACGACCCGCGACCCGCTAGCCGCGGCCCGGCTTGCCTACTCCTGCAGCGTCCCGCGCTGCATGCGGCCCTCGCGCCACAGGGCCTCCTCCATGGCGGCCAGCAAGGGCCTGGTACTCTGGGCGTCGCGTGCGCTGAGCGCGATGGCTTGCGGGGCAGCGGCGAGCCCGGCGCGTTCGTCGGGCGTCAGGCGATCGATCTTGTTGTACACCAGCAAACGGGGCGTGCTGGCCAGATCCAGATCATTGAGAATGCGCTCGACAGCCACGATGTGCGCTTCGCGATCTGCATCCGCAGCGTCGACGACGTGCAGAAGCAAATCCGCGTCCTGCAATTCCTCGAGAGTGGCGCGAAAGGCCTGCGCCAGGTCCTTGGGCAGGTCGCGGATGAAGCCCACGGTGTCGGCCAGGATCAGCTCGCGCTCGCGCGGGAAACGCAACCGCCGCGTGGTGGGGTCGAGCGTGGCGAAGAGCTTGTCTTCGACCAGCACCTCACTGCCGGTCAGGGTGTTGAGCAGGGTGGACTTGCCAGCGTTGGTGTAGCCCACGATGCCCACGATGGGGACTTCCCTTCGGGTGCGCTCGGCGCGGCGGCCGGCACGCTGGCGGCGGGTCTGGTCGATTTCCTGTTCCAGCCGATGCACGCGCTCGCGCGCGCGGCGGCGGCCGATTTCCAGCTTGGTTTCGCCCGGGCCGCGACCGCCGATGCCGCCGACCAGGCGGCTCATCATGGCGTTCTCTTCCTGCAAGCGCGGCAGCCGGTAGCGTAGTTGCGCCAGCTCGACCTGCAGCTTGGCGTCGCGGCTGCGCGCCCGCTGGGCAAAGATGTCCAGGATGAGAATGGTGCGGTCGATGACCTTGAGATCGGTGAAATCGGAAACGGCGTGGGCCTGGCCCGGCGTCAGATCGAGGTCGAAGATGAGCAGGCCCGCGTCGTATTGCATGGCCCGCACCAACACATCCTCCAGTTTGCCGCGACCGATGAGGTACTGGGGATCGGGCTCGGGCCGGCGCTGAATGGCCACATCTGCGACGACGATTCCCGCGGTCCGACACAACTCGCGCAACTCGTGCACCCGACTCTCGGTGCTGCCCGAGGCGCGCGTCTGGCGCGACTCCATCATGACCAGTACGGCGCGCTCGGCACCCAGGGTTGCGCGCGTGGTGGGCAAGGCGCGGTCGAATTCCTCTTCCAGCGCGCCCACCAGTTCCTCGACATCGACCGAGGCGCGGTGAAAGGGCACTGGCGTGAGCACGGTCCAGGGCGACAGCTTTTCGCGTGGGGGCAGCAGGTGAGCCAGATGCAGATCGCCTGGCCGGCCATCCTGGGTCACACCCACAGCCGCCACCAGATCCAAGCGCAGCAGGGCCAGGTCGACCAGATCGTCGCGCGAGATGACCTCGTTGCGCAGATGGGTGTGCACCAGGCGCAGCCCGCGGAAGCGTCCGTGGCCGGCGCGCACGCGCCCCACCGCAGGCAGCATGATGCGCGAGGCATCGCCCACCACGACATGCTCGATGTCACCCCGGCGCGAGATGAGCACGCCCACCTGCCGCGCCAGCTCACGCGACAGCCCGCACATATACGTGGCCAGCTCGGCTGACACAAGCTCATGGGGTGCCACGCGCCGTCGGTAGATGCGCTCCAGAGCTTTCAGCTCACTGGGCTTGAGGCCGCTCAGGTTCCCCGTCACTTCACGCATGAGAACGCCGCTGAGAACACAGGGGGGAGAGGGGAGTGCACAGAGGGAAGACTGAGAGCGAGACTTTTCAGCTCGCGGGGCTTCAGTCCGCTAGGGTTACCGGTCACGTCACGCATGAGATCCGGTTGAGAACACCCGCAGTGCCGAAGACCGGCTCGCGGTCCTGTCGGTCCACACACACGCCTCTGTGTCCTCCCCTCTCACCTCTGTGTTCTCGGCAGTACGTGGCTATCGAGCTGAACCCATCCAACGACGCTACGGCCTCACTATCCCTCTTCCGAAGGGCGCGCCGGGGATGCTGCCGCCACCGGCGCGGCCGCGCCCCGATCGTCAAGCAGTGTCAGCGCCACAGCCAGGGCCCGCTTTGCCTTGTCCACGATTTTGTCGTCGTTGCGCAGTTTCTGGTAGGCGCGCAGGATTTGGTCCTCGAAATCAGCCAGCTTGGTCTCCAGCTCGACGACGCGATCACGTGCCTGGGCCAGCTTGACCTCGCGGTCGCGCAGGTCAGCGCGTGCGGTGTCCAGTTCACCCTCGATGCGCAACACGCGCCGGCTGAGCTCGCCCAGTTCCTGGCCACGGGCCGCCAGCTCGCCCTCGGCCCGCGCCGCTCGCGCCGAAGTCTGATCCAATTCCGAACGATGGCGCTCGGCCATCTCGGTCTTCTCGTCGAGGTGCCGACGATCCATCTCGGCCACCGCGTTGTGGTGCTCCTCATCGCGCGCCTGCAGTTCGCCGCGGCGCCGTTCGTCGGCCCCCGTCAGCTCGGTCGCCTGGCGCGCGGCCGCTTCTTCTATGTCGCGCTGGCGCTTTGCTTCCGTGGCAGCCAACTCGTCTTCAGAGCGGCGGCGCAGGGCCTGGATCTCATTCTTGTGGTCGCGTTCTTTGGCCTCCAAAGCCGCTTCATGGGCCTGGCGCTCGGCCGCAAGCTGGGCTGACGCCTCTTCCTTGAGCGCGGCGACAGCCTTTTCCTGCTCGCGCCGCATCCGCGTCAGCTCGACGTCGTGACGGTCTTCCATGGCCGCGGTGTCGTCCGCCGCGCGGCGCTGCTGAGCCTCCAGCTCCGTGGCATGGTCCATCTCCACGCGCGCCTTTTCCGTCCGTACCTGCTCCTCGCGGGCTGCCTCGGCGGCTTGCCGCTCGTTGCCGAGCTGGGCGAGCTCAGCCCGATGAACCTGCTCCATGTCCGCGACGTGGTTCTCCAGATCCTGCCGGATCTTGTCGATCTCGGCACGCGACCGATCCTCGGCGGTCGCGAGCCGCTTGCGCAAGGATTCGATCTCGTCCTGTGCCTTGGCGAGCTCGATGTGGTTGTCGTCGAGTCGCACCTTGAGCGCGCGCTCGCGCTCGACGGCTCGATCCTTGTCCTGGCCCAGAGCGGTCACGCGCTCGCTGGCGTAGACCAGGCTCTTCTCCATGGCAAGCATCTTCTCCTCGAGGTCGCGACGCGCGCGCTCGTGCTCGCGAATGCGGTCCTTGTGGTCGAGCATCTGACGCTCTTTGGCGTCGAGCGCGTCCCGCAGGTCCAGCATATCCTTCTCTTTGCGGTTGATGGTCTCGCGCAGACCGAGCAGATCCCTTTCCTTGTGGAAAGGTTGCGCCTGCAGCCGCCCATTCAACTCTTCCAGTTCACTCTGCAAGCCGCGCTTGTCGTTCTCCAGTTCGTAGATGCGCTCCTGCAGTTCGGCGAGCACCCCCTCGGGGGCGGTGGCCGTCGCAAGGGTTTCTACCGATGTGGCGTTGACCGCGTCCGGCGAGGGTGGGGGGCCTGCCTCGTCGGCCGATTCGCGCAGCACGCCGGGCGGGATCTCGATCTGCGCCTCGGGCACAACCGATTGTGGCGCGTCCTGGGCCGATTCTACCGGATGCGCTATTCCCGGCATCATGCCTATCATCCCTGCATCGCTAGACGCATCGCCCTCGGGGCTCGGCGACAACAGCTCGGCTACCAGACTGGACGGCGCCACAGAGGTGGCCGCATGTTCCCAGGAATCGGCCTTCTCCTCAGGGACGTCAAGGCCCCCAGGCATAGGCCCGCTCACGGTGGGCTGCTCGTGGATCTCGAGGGCATCAAAAGCCGCCTGGGCTTCTTTGTCGAAGATGGCATCCAGGCTGCGTCCAATCGCGGACGAGTCGCTTGCCTCTGCCTCCATCTCCAGGACGGCTCCACGGACGGACGGAGAGGCCGGGACCGGGGCCGGCGGTGGGGTGGGAATGCGAGATTCGTCTACGATGTCATCCGCCTCGATGGCGATTTCCGAGGACAGCAGGTCGGAGCTCAGGAATATCTCGTCGACCGGGGCAGCGGCCGCCGCACCCAACCCGACCAGCTGATCCACCTTGCGACGAAGCTCTTCGACATCGAACGGCTTGAAGATGTACTCGTCGGCATGCAGCTTGAAAGTCTTGTGCTGCTCGAACTTGGCGGGCGCCTCGTCTGATGAGGTCAGGATGAGCGGAATGCCCTTCAGATCCGCGCTGCGCTTGAGCTTGTTGCAGATGGCATAACCCACCTTCTTGGGCTCGACCGAGACGATGATGAGCGCAGGAAGGTTCTTGCGAGCCCAATCCAAGGCCTCGTCGTCGTTGGATATGTTCGTGATCTCGAAGCCATAGGGCACCAGGGTTGCCGACAGCACTTGTAGGGCGGCCTGGTCATGCTCCACGCACATAAGCGTTCTCGTCGCCATTAGAACGTGACGTTACTACGGATGGGCCTGCAGTACCAAACTAGACCATATGTGCGCCCACGCAGAGACGCGCCGAGCTACTGCCGTTGCAAGTACACCGTCTCGACCCAGTGGGCCAGCGCATCCTCGTCGAGGTCGGCCGTGAACACGTAGTTCAGCCCGTCCGGTCCATGGTACGCAGCCGTCGATACGCCGCGGCTGCTGCCCACGTATACCTCTCGCCCACCCAGGGTCCGGCGACGCGGGCCGAAGGCGAGGTCATCATCGGCTGGAAACACCATCAGCCCCAGACGGTGGCCGGCCGGAACCTGATAGACGACATAGGCCCCAAAGCGCTCGCGCACATTCACCAGCCGGCCGCCCTGGCAGCGTGCCCGATCGGCGCCTGCCGCCGGTGGCATGGTGAAGTCGAGCTTGCCGCGAAACCAGTCGGTGACCGCGGCGCAACTCTGTGACAACACATCGAGCGGCAGGTCGTGATGGAAGGTGGACAAGGCCTGCTCGAGCACAGGAGACGAAGGGCTCCGCCGCGGGCTCGCCACCAACAACACCACCGCTGCCGACGCTGCGATGGCCAAAGTGAAGATGCGCGGGTAGGCCTGCCAGGGCCACTGACGTCGTGCCGTGGGCTCGGCCTCGAGTGCACCGTGGAGGCGCTGGCGCAACCCCTCCGGAACTTCCGGCCGCGGCAGATGCCCGCGCAGGGCCGCCTTGAAACGTGACTGCAAGCGCGTGGCGCGCGCGCAGGCATCACAGCCAGCCAGATGGGCCTCGTAGGCAACCCGATCAGATCCCGACAGCTCGCCGTCAACAAAGGCGTACTGGATGGCGTCCGCTTCAGCGCAATTCATCACCATCACCCACCCTCCTGTCTGGTCTTGCGAAACCCGTCCAGATCGACCACATGGGCTTCGGCCCTCTCGGCCATTTCCGCTTGGCTGGGACCTTGCTGGGCGCGGATGATTCCCGACTCGACCGCGTAATCATGAAGCCGTTTCTGCAGCAGCTTCCGCCCGCGATAGAGTCGGCTCATGACGGTGCCCGCTGGGCACTCCATCACATCAGCGATTTCCTTGTATGATAGGTCCTCCAGGTCGGCGAGAATCACCGGCAAACGGAACTCGGCAGGCAGGTCCGCCAGAGCCTGCTCCACGTCGCGCGAGAGCATGCGGCCGAAGAGCGCGCTTTCGGCGTCGCGCGGAGTCTGACCCTGAAACTGACCGAGATGCGCGTCACAGGTTTCCGCCGCGCCCATGATTTCCTGTTCGCGCTCCCACGCCCGGTAGCGATTGCGAAAAGAATTGGTGAGGATGCGCAGAAGCCACGCCTTGCAGTTGGTGCCAGCCTCGAAGCTGTCCCAGAAACGGTAGGCGCGCAGAACGGTTTCCTGTACCAAGTCCTCGGCGTCACTGTCGGCCCTGGTCATGCGCAAAGCCACGCCGTAGAGAAGGCGCAGATGCGGCATCACCTCGCGTTCGAAGTCGGCCTTGGATGGAGCAGCGCGAAACAGCATGGTCTATCTACGATCTCAAAACAGATCCCAGCATGAGATTATTTCCTGTCAGTCGCATGTCTGCTCGTCCATTGAACGTTTCCGCGAAACGGCCCGCGCCGCACCGCGCTTAAGTTCTTCCTCTAAGGTAGGTCGGCGGGGCTCAACACGGTGACCAGGAGGCGGTGACTTTCCGCGGGGATCGCAGCATCCGCCTGCCTGGACGATCCCGCGATGTCCAGATAGGTGACATAGACGGCGTCACTGCCTACCCAGGCGGACACGGGACCCGTGTTTCCAGACACGCTGGGAAGGTAGAGCGTCCTTCCCCTGGGATCTGCGACGTCGTTGAATCGCACGACCTCAGGACCTTGCGGCCGCGCCAACCCGAGGGTGAACTCAAACCCAGCAGGGGCGATCCAAGCCAACTTGGGCATGTTCGAATAGCCGCCCAAGAGCGCGGATTCCATCAGCGGGTTGGTGGTCACGTTGCCGGGGGTGTTGGGGTCGGCGTCGGGGGGAGGCTCTATGAGAACGGCGAAGGACGTGCCTCCTCTGGCCGTATTGTCCTGCCAGGCCACGAGATAGCCGTCGGGAGTGGCCGTCGAAAGGATGCGACCATCGCTCACGTTGAGGGAGTCCAGGTCAATCTCATCAATAATCCCGGTGATAGAGCCCTCATCGTTGATCTTGAAATGGCGCCAAGCGTACTTGCCCTCATGGTTCTGGCCGTGCTGGCCGGGGGCCTCGACCAGGGTGACGGCCAGCGTCGCAGCGTTGTTCTGCGTGGTACCGAGGCAACTCCACGGTGGGTTTTTCGGGTCGGAGTCGTCCACGATGGTCCCCTGGTTGCCGACCAGCGCCCCGTCGGCCCCAAGCATCTGGTAGCGAATCGGTGCAAGCTGGCCCTCCACGCCCCACAGGACCAGGGCCCGTGTGCCGCTGGGCGAACTGCCCGCCACCAGCCGGATGGGACCCGAGGTGGGCGCCACCGCTTGCACCCCCAGGGTTTGCATGACGGGCGGCACCGTGGATCCCAGATCGTGGACCCCGACGTGCACCTCGTAGTTGTCCGTGGTGCCGGCCTGGAGCACGCCCATCACCACGACGAGCTGGTCGCCAGGCACGGTCTTGCTGGTGACCGCGAAAAACGGGCCAAGCGATTGCCCGCCGGCTGTGGTCGCAGGCTGCTCCCCATCGGGCAGATCGAACGCCGATTCGCCGGTGATCTCGCCGCTACTGCTGAGCTGGCCCCAGCGCACGGTGCTCCCGTCGAGCCCGGCCAACACGAATCCATCGCCCGCACGCACCAGCACTGCGTCCAGAGTGAGCGCCAGCGGCGAATTGCCATCGAGTGGAATCTGCTGGCCGACCTGGGCACAGAAGGGCGCATCCGATCCGCAGCCGGCCCACCACAGGGAAATGAGCGTGGTCACTGACCAAGCGAAAACACCAACCTTTGGCATCATGGGGAGAGTTTACACCGGGTTGGGAAAATCCGGGTCTGGCTCTACACAAGATGGGAACCCTGAGAGGGTTCCCATACCCTCCCGCGGTGGTCCGCGGCGAGCAAAGCTCCCCGGCTCCCCACGCGACTGATATGGGAACCCTGAGAGGGTTCCCATACCCTGGCGGTGGTACGCCGCCGGCAACGAGGGCGCGCGCGAAGCGCGCGGGGTGGGCGGGGTGGCTGGCGGTCCCGAAGCCCCCGCAGGGGGAGCCGGCGGGCTCCCCACGCGCCCTATCCCGTGGCGCCGTGGCACTTCTTGTACTTNNATGGTGGGACGCGGCCGTCGTTTCGCTTGCCTGTCGGCCATCTGCTTGGCCGCTGCCTCGCTCTCGTCGCGCTGGATCTGAATGTGAAACAGCTTCTGGCACAGGTTGCGGCTGATGCTGGCCATCATCTCGCCGAAGATAACGAAGCCTTCCTTCTTGTATTCCTGCTTGGGATCCTTCTGCCCGTAGCCGCGCAGACCGATGCCCTCGCGCAGAGCCTCCATGTTCTTCAGGTGCTCGATCCAGCGCTGGTCTATCTCTTCCAAAATGAAGTAGCGGAAGAAGTAGAGGAGGTAGGGCAGCGAGAACTCCTGCTCGCGCGCCTCAGTGATCTTCTCGAGCTGCTCCCAGGTCAGCGCAGCCAGCTTGTCGCGTTCCAGGAGGCCCTTGCTCTGGATGGTGGGCTCGAAACCAAAGCGTTCCTTCATGCCCGCTGCCAGGGCCTCTAGATCCCAGTCCTCGGCGTGGGCGTGTTCGGGACAGGTCGCGTCGAGCAGCTCCTGCAGAACTTCCTCTGCCAAGTCCAGAATCCGCTCACGCTGCTGAATCAGCGACGAGGCCACCTCACGCGCCAGGCGATCCAGCGTCGCGGTGCGGTCCTCGGCGATTCCGCTCACCTCGGAATAGGCGCCGTAGCGACGGTAGAGCGCGGAGCGGAACTTGGCCGGGTCGAGCGGAACCGTGACCGGGCTGGCGGCGGCTGGAGTACCGTCGGCAGACGGGGGCGCGGCCTCGTGGGTCAGGGCCTCGGCCATGCGCGCCAGCTCCGGCCGCAGGGTGACCGACAGCTTTTCCACTGTATCCTGGCCCGACGCCTCGGGCACCGGCGCCTGCTTGCCGGCCTTCTGCTCCGCCTCGGACAGCAGGGGCACATACGCACCTTCCAGCACCTGCCGTCGCAGCGCATAGATGGTCTTGCGCTGTTGGTTCATGACGTCGTCGTATTCGAGCAGGCTCTTGCGGATGTCGAAGTTGTGGCCCTCGACCTTCTTCTGCGCATTCTCGATGGCGCGGTTGATGATGGGGTGCTCGATGGGGACGTCTTCTTCCATCCCTAGGCGCTCCATGAGACCGCTGATGCGTTCGGCCCCGAAGATGCGCATGAGATCGTCTTNNCCGCGCAACTGGTTGTCGATACGCCGCGATTCATGGCGTTCGGTGCCGAGGATGTGCAGCCCGCCCGCGGCCAGAACTTCCTGTCGTTCAGCGTCGCACTGAGGCTTGTGCTGGGCGAAGGCGACGGCGAACTTTTCCGGGTCGACCTCGGCACCAGGCTGGCCCGCGGCCTCGGGATCCACGTCAGCGCGGGCCATGAACTCGGCATTGCCGCCCAGGATGATGTCGGTCCCGCGGCCGGCCATGTTGGTCGAGATGGTCACCGCGCCCTTGCGGCCGGCCTGCGCCACCACATGCNNATGCCCTTCTTGCGCAGAAGCGAGGCCACCACTTCAGATTTCTCGACGCTGATGGTGCCCACCAGCACCGGCTGGCCGCGCTGGTTGCAGTCCTCGATCTCGGCCAGCACCGCGCGGAACTTGCCCCGCTCGTTCTTGTAGACCACGTCGTGGTGATCCTTGCGGATCATGGTCTTGTTGGTGGGGACGACCGAGACTTCCAGCTTGTAGATCTTGGCGAACTCTTCCGCCTCGGTGTCGGCGGTGCCGGT
>PMBY01000074.1 GCA_003153875.1 Myxococcales bacterium
ACCTTGGGCTCATACACCTTCCAGCCGTCCAGGCGGGGCAGGGCCGGCGCGGCCAACTTGCGCAGATTGCCTTGTCCGCTGATGGCGAGTTTGAGCGTGACCGCCTCGCCCACATTGACCCGATTGCGATCCACGTCGGCCCGCAGGGTGAAATGGCCCACCGCCGAGGTATCGAACTTGGGCGGCTGGCCCGCGGTCGGCAAAGGCAGAACCTCGATGGTCAAAGGTTCGGTCTTGAGGCGCTCGGTGCGCAAAGTGGCGCCGAAGAAATCGACACGCGAGATCTCGGATTCCAGCGGGCTGATGGTCAGGCGCCCGGGATGCAGCGGGAAGAGCGCCTTTCTCATCAGCGGGGCGACAAGATAGCTGCGTCCTTCGTAGGTCTGCTGAGTCAGCGAAAGCCCGGTGTGTTGATTGGGGACGGGGAGATCCTCGACCCAGAACCCGTCGGTGCGCGGTTCGGCGGTGGTGCCGTACTTGTCCTGCCGCTCTGTGAGGTACAAAGACCAATCCACCTTGATCTGGTCGCCCACGTAGGCTTTGATCTTGTCGCTCTGGACGCGGAGAAAGTTGCGCCGGCCGTGGCCCGTCGCTGGTTCGGCAGGCGGAGCATCGTCTTCCACGCCCATGCCAGGGAAGGGCAGGCCGGGATTGGGAATGCCGTGGGGAAACCCGCGGCCCGGACGTCGCGCCGCTGGGGCCTGGCCCGAGTCGACCACCGTGATGATGATCTTTTCCGTGTGCAGTTCGTGACCATCCACGCGCACGCGCGCCGGACCGACGGCAAAAGTGCCGCGGTCGGGCGCCAGCACTTCGTAATGCCAGCCATACACCTGGCGCACGAAAGTCCCGCCGCTGCCCATCTGCATCTGGGTGGATTGGCTCGGTCGTTCGGCCAGAGCGCGCAGGCCGCGCAAGTCTGGCGCACGATAACCGTCCACCCGGCCGCCTTCGACCGACAGGGTGATCTCCAGGGTGAACGTTTCGCCGGCCCCGACCTGCGTGCGGTCCACACGCGCGACAAAGCTCGGCTCAGCGGCGCGGGCCACGCCTGCGGCAGTCACGATCATCAGCCCGACGATCGATAGAGCGCGCATCCGCATCGCTACCAATCCTTGGCCGGTGGCGCGCGGCGCACGGCGCGCAGACGGGCACGCATCTTCTCAAGATCTTTGGGGCTTCGCTCCAGGCTGTCCAAGACAGCATCGATCTCGCTCATTTCGGGAGCTTTGTCATCCTTGGGTTGGGCAGCCGGTTCTTCTTGTGGCGGCGGCTGGGCTCCAGCGTCCTGGCCCTGGGGCGGCTTGGGCGGCTCTTGCTTGGGCGCGCCTGCGTCCGGTTCCTGCTTCTTGTCGTCCTTCTTCTCGTCCTGCTTCTTGTCCTGGTCCTGCTTCTTCTGGTCGTCTTGCTTCTTCTTGTCTTTGTTGTCTTTGTCTTTGTCCTGGTCTTGCTTCTTCTTGTCTTCTTCCTGCTTCTTCTGCAGGGCCAGTTCCAGGTTCCACTTGGCGCGCATGTCGCCGGGCTCCAAGCCCAGCGAGTGCTTGTAAGCGGCGATAGCGTCGGCGAAGCGATCGGCTTTGAAATAGCTATTGCCCAAGTTGTAGAAAGCCGCCGCCTTCAGCGAGGGAGACTTGCTCTCAGTGGCCTTCATCAGCTCGGCAATGGCCTCGTCGTAGCGAGACAGCGCAAACAGGGCCGTGCCGCGATTGAAGTGCACGCCCGGGTCAGCCGGCAGCGCCGCGACAGCCTGGTCGTAGCGGGACAGAGCCTCCTCGGCCTTGCCTTTCTGCAGGCTGGCGTTCCCGTCGGTGACCGCGCGGTTCGGGCGTTCCAGCGGATTCCACGCCGCGAGCAGCGGCAGCAGCGCTAGCGCGGCGGGAAACGCGTGTGCGGCCCTGGCCGCGCGACGGTTCACGCTCATGTCTTCCTCCTGCGGCGCTCGTTCAAACACGCTTCGCCAATCAGAAGCAAGAATGCCGGCAAGAGCAAATACTCACAAACCTCGTCGTAGCGTTTGACCAGGCGGGCTTCGTTTTCGGTGCGCTTCAGCCCCACCAGCGCGGCCTCAATGGCCTCGACGCCGAAGTGGCGCGCATCGGCGCGCAGGTACTCGCCGCCTGTGCGCGCCGCGATCTTGGACAGCAGATCCTCGCCCAACCGCGAAGTCACGTACTTGCCCTCGCGATCCTTGATGTAGCCCTGGGCCTGGCCTTCTTCATTCACTTCCGGCACCAGCTCGCCCGAGCGCGACCCGATGCCCACGGCAAAGACCTTGACCCCCAGCTTGGCGGCTTCGTCAGCCATCTCCATGGGCTCGCTGTCGGTGTCTTCTCCGTCGGTGAGCAGCAGAATCACCTGTCCCCGCGTTTCGCCGCCCTGGGCGCGCAAGCGCTTCAACATGTCGAGCCCCGACTTGAGCGCGCGGCCGATGGCGGTGCCGCCCACGGGAATGTCCGACGGGGTCATGTCGCGNNGTAGTCGGTGGTGGGCGGGTAGGTCAGGGTCTCGCCCGCAAAGGCCACCAGCCCGATGCGATCCCCGGCCAGCCGGTCCATCAACCTTTCCAGCTCGCGTTTGGCGCGCTCCAGTCGCGAGGGATAGATGTCCTTGGCCA
>PMBY01000339.1:0-2433 GCA_003153875.1 Myxococcales bacterium
AGGGCGGTGTTTCTCCTTCCGACCCGCAAAGCTCCGCGCTAGAGTCCGAGCCGCCCGGAACCTGCCATGGCGAGCGTCGAGCTTTCCCACGTACACAAGGTCTACGAAGGTGGCTTCGTCGCCGTCGAAGATTTCACCCTGAACATCGCGGATCGGGAGTTCATCGTCCTGGTGGGTCCCTCGGGCTGCGGCAAGTCCACCACCCTGCGCATGATCGCCGGTCTGGAAGAAATCACCTCGGGCAGCATCGCCATCGGCGGCCGCCTGATGAACCAGGTGGCGCCCAAGGACCGCGACATCGCCATGGTCTTCCAGAGCTANNAGAGCTACGCGCTCTATCCGCATATGTCGGCGTACGAGAACATGGCCTTTGCGCTCAGCCTGCGCCACATGCCCAAGGCCACCATCAGCGAGAAGGTGCGGCGCGCCGCCGAAAAACTGGGAATCACGCAGCTTCTCGACAAGCGGCCGCGCCAGTTGTCAGGCGGACAACGCCAGCGCGTGGCCCTGGGACGCGCCATCGTGCGCGACCCACAGTGCTTTCTTTTCGACGAGCCGCTCTCAAATCTGGACGCCAAGCTGCGGGTCGAGATGCGCGCCGAGATCAAGCGGCTGCACCTGGAATTGGGCAGCACCACCGTGTACGTGACCCACGACCAGGAAGAGGCGATCACCCTCGGCGATCGCGTGGTGGTCATGAAGGACGGCGTGGTCCACCAGTGCGCCGGCCCGCTCGAGATCTATCATCGCCCGGCCAACCGCTTCGTGGCCGGATTTCTCGGCACCCCGCCCATGAACTTCTTCACCGGCCGCCTGGTCGACGAAGCGGGGCAACTGTTCTTCGACGAGGGCACGGCCAAGTTGCCGGTGCCGGCCTGGGCCGGGCCGGCCCTGCGCGAGCGGCCGGCCGCCGAGCTGGTCATGGGCGTGCGCCCCGAAGCCATCATTCTTCCTCGCTCGGGCTTTTCGACTGCCGCGGCCGCGCTGACCGTGCCCATGAAGCTTTGGTTGCTGCAACCGCTGGGCGCCAAGATGGACGTCTACCTGTCCACCGCCCGGCATGAGCGCATTGTCGCGCACGTGGACGCGCGTGCAGGCCTGAGCGTGGGCGATACCCTGCCGGTCACCATCGACATGGATCGCGTGCACTTCTTCGAACCAGGGGAAGCTGGTCGCACCCTTGCGAGCCGCGACGTTCCCCCTGCATAGGAAGTCTGGAGGACATATGGCGCGTTTCCTCGGTCTGGACGCGAGTACGCAGAGCCTCTCGGGGCTGATCATCGACCTGGACACGGGCAAGGTCTGCGCCAACCACAGCGTGGTGTTCGGCGAGCGCCTGCCGCGATTCCATTCGCCCAAGGGCTTCCTGGTGCACGAGGATCCGCGGGTCAGGCACAGCGATCCCCTCATGTGGGTCGAAGCGCTGGAGTTGCTTCTTGGGGATCTGGTCAAGGCGGGCCTGGACCTGGGCGGCGTGCGCGGCGTGAGCGGTGCCGGGCAGCAACACGGATCGGTATACCTGGCGCGTTCCTTCGACACGGTCGGTGCCTGGGCCACCGATCGGCCGCTGCGCGATCAGGTGCAACCCATGCTCAGCCGGCGCACATCGCCCATCTGGATGGACAGCGCCACCAGCGCGGAATGCGCCGAGATCGCGCGCGCCGTGGGCGGCGACGAGCGCATGGTGACGATCACCGGATCGCGGACCATCGAGCGCTTCACCGGCCCGCAGATCCGCAAGTTCTACAAGGACTCGCCCGCGGACTGGGCGCGCACCTCGGAGATTCACCTGGTCAGCTCGTTCATGGCTTCGCTGCTGGTCGCATCCACTGCGCCCATCGATCTGGGCGACGGGGCGGGCATGAACCTCCTGGACCTTGCCACCGGCACGTGGAGCCGCCCATTGCTCGACGCCACCGCGCCGGGTCTCGCACAAAAACTGCGCGCGCCTGCGCCCAGCACCACGCGCGTGGGCGTGGTGGCCGACTATTTCGTGAAGAAGTACGGCTTCGCGCCGGACACGCCGGTCATCGCCTTCACCGGCGACAACCCCAGCAGCCTGGTGGGCATGGGCGCCAGTCGTCCGGGCACGGCCGTCATCAGCCTGGGCACCAGCGACACCGTGTTCGCGGCCATGGCAGCCCCGCGCACCGATCCGCGCGGCTACGGTCACGTGTTCGGCAATCCTGCGGGCGGCTTCATGGCGCTGGCCTGCTTTTCCAACGGCTCGCTCGCGCGCGAGGAGATCGCTCACCGCTTTGGCCTGGACTGGGGCGCCTTTGCGGAGGCGATTCTGATCCGCACGCGGCCTGGCAACGCAGGCAATCTGCTGCTGCCCTACTTTGTGCCCGAGATCACGCCGCGCCTGCCGGCCCCGGTGGTTCGCTGGTTCGGCTCCGCCACCTTTGTCGACGGCCACGATCCATTTGCTGC
>PMBY01000339.1:2470-2602 GCA_003153875.1 Myxococcales bacterium
CCGCTTCTCTGCCCCGGCCGACGACCTTGCGGTGAAGCCCGACCCAGCCACCCGGGCGGTGTATGAGCAAGCCGGCCGCGAACTGGAACGCCGGCTCAACGAGGCCCTGGCCAATCCGTTTGTAAAGGGGTA
>PMBY01000495.1:0-12395 GCA_003153875.1 Myxococcales bacterium
GGGCAGGTGGACGATGTTCTTGCCCAAGAAATAGTCGGGGATGCGAATCCCGTCGGGGAAGATGCGCGGCAAGACGTGCATGCGCGCCTTGGGCTTGTACTCGACCCAGCGCATGTCGCCTTCCTTGAAGTTGTAGAGAACCGGAACGTCGTACTTGCGGAAAAGCGGCACGTAGTGATTGAGGTCCTCGCCCTTGAAGGCGTTGGTCACCACGGTCTTGTTCTGCACGCAGGTGATGTCGGCGTACCCNNGATGGTTCCCTCCATCTGCCAGGGCGTGGTGTTGGCGCCCGGGAACGGGTAGTGCCACGAAATGTTGTCCTTGAGGATGGTGGTCTTGCCCGCCGCCAGCGCCTGCTTCATTCCCGCCAGCTCGCACAGGCGCTCGATGTCGCTCAAGATGGTCTCGGGCTTGCACTTCAGGACTGCGACTTTGGCTTTGGCCATGACGGACTCCTCACCGTCTGTGATACCAGCTTCGCTGCGCAGCCGCCAGCCGTTGATGCTGTGGCTGTGGAAGCAGGGACCGACAGTCCTTCCGAGTGCGCGTTTTGGCCTATCTCTTGCCCTTGTCGTCCACGTCCCTACGCCCGGCCTTCAATAGCCAGCGGTTCCAACCTACTGCTTGGTCAGCACCATCGAGCCCGAGACCGTGACGCCAGCGCTGTCGGTACTCGTCAGGTCGACCTTGATCTCGTTTCCCGACACGCAGAACGGGGTTGGGTCATTGGCACTGCCGCCGTCCGGGGTCCTGGTCACCTCATTGCCGCTGATGACGTAGGCATAATACACTGCTCGCACGATTGCGGCGACTGATCGGGTACAGTCGTGTTGGCCGCGGGCCGATGGGCGCTTTGACAAACACCCGCAAGGACTAGCTCCGCGCCCGCCTAGCTGAAGACCCTTCTGCTCGACCTTCTCCGTCCCCGCCCCGGCTCCCACGCCGAATATCTGGAGCCTATTGACAAAGCCAGCCCTGCTGGCCTTGTCGAGAGGCTCCACGCCTCTCATTGTGATGGGAACCCTGAGAGGGTTCCCATACCCTCCCGCGCTGTGGCTCCGGCGGGCAAAGCCCGCCTTCGCCTACGCGATCATGGGAACCCTGAGAGGGTTCCCATGCCCTCGCGCCACGCGGGAAATCTAGTTACTCGCAGCCCTTCTTCTTCGGGGTCTTGCAGCAGTCCAGTGCCTTCTTCTCAGCGGCGACCTTGTCCTTGGCAGCCTTGGCCGCTTCCTTGGCCGCTTCCTTGAGTGGCTTCTCGCACTCGGCCTTCTCCTTGCCCTTCATTTCCTTGCAGCTCGCCAGGTCGGCCTTCGCAACTTCCTTGGCGGCCTTCTTGGCATCGTCGAGAGCAGTCTGCTTGGCGGAGCAATCCGGTTTCTCGGCCTTTTCAACTTTCTCCGACTTCTCCGACTTCTCAGTCTTCGTCGTCTTCTCGGTCTTCTCAGTCTTCACCATCTTCTCGGCAGGAGCCGGAGCGGCGGCCGGTTTGGCGGCAGCAGCCGGAGCAGCAGCGGGCTTGGCAGCTGCAGCCGGAGCAGCAGCCTTGGCGGCCGGAGCTGGGGCCTGGGCCATCGCAGCGACGGGCAGAACAGCGGACACAACAAGAACTAGAAACATGCGCTTCATCGGGATCCCTCCTTGACGTCTAGCGTCTCAAGTCGGAGATAATACAGGTCGAGAGAAAATTCGCCAGATCTTAACGAGCTTGCAGCGAGGGTTGAGCTTCTGCGACCATAGCCGCGTCAGGAGGCCACTTATGCGCAAGGTGAAGATCGTCTGTACCCTGGGACCTGCGACCGCTGGCGTTCCCCGCTTGGTGGAGCTGATCGAGGCTGGCATGGACGTCGCACGCCTCAACTTCTCGCACGGTGACTACGATACCCACCGCAAGACCTATGACGAAGTACGCGCGGCGGCCCGCCAGGTGGGCCGGCCCATCACCCTGTTCGCCGACCTTTGCGGCCCAAAAATTAGGGTAGGACGCATGACCGGCGGTCAGGTGCCGCTCGAAAGGGGAAAGAGCATCTGCCTGACCACCACCGAGGTGCTGGGCACGAGCGAGCGGGTTTCGCACACCTACCTGCCCTTGGCGCGTGACGTGAAACCTGGCGATCCCATCCTGCTCGACGACGGTCTCTTGCAGCTGCGCGTGGAATCCATCAAGGGCGACGACGTGATCTGCCGCGTGGTCGACGGCGGCGTGCTCAAAGACAAGAAAGGCATGAACTTGCCGGGTTCGGCGTTGTCGGTGCCGGCGCTGACCGAAAAGGACAAGAAGGACATCGTGTTCGGCCGTGAACTGGGCGTGGATTGGTTCGCATTGTCCTTTGTGCGGACCCCGCAGGATGTGACCGAGGCCAAGGAGCTGGCTGGCGGGATCCCCATCATCGCCAAGATCGAAAAGCCGGAGGCAGTCACGCGGCTGGACGAAATCTTGGACGTTAGCGACGCGGTCATGGTGGCGCGGGGCGATTTGGGTGTGGAAGCGGGCAACGAAAAGGTGCCGCTGATTCAGAAACGAATCCTGCGTGACATCAAGCTGCGCGCCAAACCCGCCATCACCGCCACCCAGATGCTCGATTCCATGATCAAGAATCCACGGCCCACGCGCGCCGAGGTTTCCGACGTGGCCAACGCTGTTCTCGACGGCACCGACGCGGTCATGCTCTCGGCCGAGACCTCAGTGGGCGACCATCCGGTCGAAGCGGTGAAGACCCTGGCGCGCATCATCGACGAGATCGAAGGCAGCGACTTCTACCGGAAGCTGTGGAAGGAGCGGCCTGACGTGACCGAGCGGACCTACTCCAGCTCGATAGCCGACGCTGCGGCAGAGATCGCCGAGGATCTCAGTCTGGCGGCCATTGCCGTGTACACCGAGAGCGGACATTCGGCGGCCGTGCTCTCTGCGCAGCGCCCGCTGGCCAATATCGTGGCGTTTTCACGACACGAGGACGTCCTGAACCAGCTGGGTCTGTACTGGGGCGTGCGCCCGCTTTTTGGTGCCTGGGTCAAGGGTGTCCCCGGCGTGGTCGAACAGGCCGAACACGAGCTGTGCACCCACGACCTGGCCAAGCCCGGGGACGACATCATTGTCACCTACGGCGTGGTGTTGAAGGATGAGCCGTTCCAGACCAACATGCTCACGCTGCACCGGATTCGCGGCGCCTGAGCCTCAAAGATTGCCTGTGGCCGCGCGTACAAAGCTGCGCGCGAGCTTGGGGCGAGGCACAGGAAGATCGAACCAGGAACGCACGTCCGCGCGTAGGCCCACACCGTGCATGAAGTTGTAGACCGCGCGGCGCAGGCCAGCCGCGCGGGGCGCCGGATCCTCGCCGCCCGGCTCGCAGAACGGAACTTCATTGCGGGCAAAGTTCGTGGGCGGCGTATCGAGAATCCGAATTCCTAGCTTGTTCGCTTGGCGAAAGGCCGGGCTGTGCACCGTCAGCGCAAAACGGTGCCAGTAGGCCGAATCGAGAAAGCCGGCAGCGAAGAGCTGGCGCACCAGCTCCAGCGCGTCCACGGTTTCCTGTGCGGTCTGCGTCGGATAGCCGTACATGAGATAGGCGTGGACCAACACTCCGGCGCGCGCAAAGGCAGCCATCACGCGCGTGGCTTGCGCCAAGTCGAAGCCCTTGCGTAGCAGCGCCAGCAAGCGATCCGTGGCGCACTCCAGCCCGCCGGTGACCGCCAGGCAACCCGAACGTGCCAGCAGGTCGGCGAGCGCGGGCGTGAAGTGTCGCTCGAAGCGGATGTTGGTCCACCACTCGACTTGCAGGCCGCGGTCGAGAATTCGCCGGGCCACCGCCGCGAGCAGGGCAGGAGGCGCCGCTTCGTCGACGAAGTGAAAGCTTCGCTCTCCGGTCTGAGCCATGGCCACCTCCATCCAGCCCACCACGGTTTTGGCGTCGGCCGGATCGAAACGGGCGATGGTGTCGAGACAGGTGTCGCAGAAGGTGCAGCGGTGCCAGTAGCATCCATGAGCCAGGGCCAGCTTGAGCCAGTGTCGTTCTGACCACAGCCGGTGCATGGGGTTGGGGCTCTCGGCCATGGCCAAGTAGCCGCAGGTGACAAGCGGCGCAAAGTCAGGCGCAGGCCGCTCACGGTGCTGCAGCACCGGCGCCGTGGTGTCGTCCAGCCAGACCACGCGGCCGCGTCGTCGCACCCGCGTGCGCACCGGCGGCGCCTCTTGAAGTATACGAAGCAGTGGCACCTCGCCGTCGTCGTAGGTCACGTAGTCGAAGTCGTCGAATGGGCGCGGGTCGGAAAGCTCGCGCAGCTCGGTGTTGACAAAGCCGCCGCCCAGCACCGTGGCGATGCGCGGGTCGAGCGCCTTCATCCGCCGGGCGATGCGAAGCGCGCCGTAGAGCGCGCCCGGGAACGGCACGGTGACGCCCACCACGCGGGGCTGGTGGCAGCGCCAAGCAGCTTCTGCCAGTTGATCGATCCAGCGGTCGGTGAGGCGGCGGCGCCCGCACAGTGCTCGATGGAGCGGCTCGAAGTCGCCGGTTGTCGCCAGGGCCTCGGCATAGCGGGCCATCTCGAAGCGATCGTCAAGACCGTAGTGGACAGCGTCTGCAATCTCGTCGAGGAAGAGGCTCCCGCGATGGCGCGCCAGCGCGGCCCGGTCGTCGCTGGCGAAAAGCCCGCGCAGGGACACGAAGCGCGGGCCTTCTGGCAGGCCACCCGGCTGTGCCAGCCGCTCCTGCAGTTCCGGCGCGTGTCCCTGCAAGAAGGCCACCACGCCTCCGACGGCGCATTCGATCTCCCGCGCGTGGGCGAGAAAGTGTCGCACCGATGGTGGGCGGCGCCGGCCGGCAAGACGTCGGCGCAGGGCTCGTTCGACGTCTCTCACGCCTTGAAACGAGAACAACCGCAGAGCCAGCGCCAGCGAAAGATCCTCCTGTGCCGCCGGGTATCCGTGGCGCTGCAGAAACGCGGCCAGCATGGGCACCGCAGGATACGCCGTGTTGAATTGCACCATAGGCGGCGTGATGAGAAGCACTGGCTTCAATCGACGTGCCCTGCCATGAAAACGAGTGTACATATGTTGCCCAAGCGACGCCACGCGGGTGGAAGAGATCAGAACCATGCCAAACAGTCTGCCTAGATGGGAGCATTTCGATCATCAGTCCGACATCGGCGTGCGCGGCCTGGGGCGTTCGCGCGACGAGGCCTTTGCGCAAGCTGCGCAGGCATTGACCGCACTGGTGACGGATCTTGCGTGCGTGGTGGTGCGCGAGAGCGTGCGAGTTTCGTGCCAGGCAGCGGACGACGAAATGTTGCTGGTCGAGTGGCTCAACGCAATCATCTACCAAATGGCCACTCGCGGGATGATCTTTGGCCGCTTCACGGTAGCCTCTCAGGGTATGCACCTCGATGGGGAAATGGCAGGGGAGCGCATTGATGTGGTTCGCCACCAGCCCGCGGTCGAGGTAAAGGCCGCCACCATGAGTTGCCTGCGCGTTGCCTGTGATGAGCAGGGAGTGTGGACGGCTGAGTGTGTGGTGGATGTGTAGGAGGAGGCAGGTCGAGGCATGGATTTGAACCGGCTGTTGAAGAAATCCAGCACCGAGTGGTGGCTTGAGCCCACGGGTCGCATGCGCGTGCCGGGCATCCTTTTCGCCAGCGAGGATCTCGTGCGCGCGATGGACGAGAAGGTGCTTCAGCAGGTGGCCAACGTGGCGGGCTTGCCTGGGATCGTGCGCGCCTCTTTCGCGATGCCCGACGCGCACTGGGGCTACGGTTTCCCGATCGGCGGTGTGGCGGCATTCTCGGCAGAGGCAGGCGGCGTGATTTCGGCCGGCGGCGTGGGTTTTGATATTTCGTGCGGCGTGCGCACCTTGCGCACCGGCCTTTCCATCGACGAGGTCGAGCCCCGGCGCGCAGCCCTGGCCGACGCGTTTTTTCGCGCAGTTCCCTGCGGGGTTGGCAGCACGGGCCCTGTGCGATTGTCTGGCTCCGAACTCGACGACCTCATGCTGGGCGGCGCGCGCTGGTCGGTGAAGCGGGGCTTTGGTTGCGCGGCCGATCTGGAAACCATCGAAGAAGATGGTGTGATGGCAGGGGCGGATCCCGATGCGGTTTCCCCGGAGGCCAAGCAACGGCAGCGCGATCAGCTTGGCACCCTGGGCTCGGGCAACCACTACCTGGAGGTACAGGAGGTAGTTGAGATCTTTGCGCCCGAGATCGCGGCCGCCTACCAACTTCGCGCCGGCGAGGTGGTGGTGAGCATCCACTGCGGCTCGCGCGGCCTGGGTCACCAGATCGGCACCGACTATCTCAAGTCCATGCTGACCGAGGCTGGCCGCCACGGGATTGCGCTGCCCGAGCGCGAGCTGGCTTGCGCGCCCATCGACTCAGCGCTGGGCCAGCGCTACTTGGGAGCCATGCGTGCGGCCATGAACTGCGCCATGGCCAACCGCCAGGTCATTGCGCACCTGGTGCGCGAGACTCTTGGCGAGATCTTCCCCACGGCCGATGTGACCCTGCTCTACGACGTCTCCCACAACACCTGCAAAGAGGAAGAGCATGAAGTCGACGGTCAGCCACGCCGGCTCTTCGTTCATCGCAAGGGTGCCACGCGCGCATTCGGGCCAGGCCATCCCGCGGTCCCGGCTGCCTATCGTTCGGTGGGCCAGCCCGTGCTCATCGGCGGCAGCATGGGGACTGCGTCCTATATTCTCGCGGGCACGACCGAGGGAATGGGCCGTGCCTTTGGCTCCGCGGTTCACGGCGCGGGTCGCAGCCTGAGCCGTCACGAGGCAACCAAGCGTTGGAAGGGCCGCGCCGTGGTCGACACGCTGGCTGGTCACGGCATTCTGATCCGCAGCCCATCTCTGCGCGGCGTGGCCGAGGAGGCGCCGGGCGCGTACAAGGATGTTGGCGCGGTCGTCGACGCCGCTGAACAGGCAGGACTGGCGCGCAAGGTGGCTCGCGTGCGGCCTCTGGTGTGCATCAAGGGTTAGAGAAAAGCCTGACTGACAGGGCCAATCAGTCTCAGATTTCTGAGGGACATGCGGGCAATTGCAGCGTTATTGCGGCAGAATGGTCTTCGTGGGTGGCGGCATCGGGTTTGCACAGGCAGGATTCAGTAGAAGCAACCGTCCCAAAGGAGCCCAAGCCATGTTGAGCCACGCTTCGCGATCGTCGCGCCATGCTTTCCTGATTTCAGCCGCCGTCGGTCTGTTGGTTGGCGGGCTGGGCCGGACGGCCACAGCCAAGGACTGCACGACCAACTTGGATTGCGACACCGGTTACCAGTGCGTCACTCCTGCGTACGCCCCAACTGGCGGGGCGACGAGCGTCGGGTCCGGGGCGGCTACAGGGAGCGTCGACAACGGGACGGGCGGCGCAGGAGGAAGCGTGGCAAGCGCCGGGGGAGTTGTGGGGAGTTCCTGTCCCAAGGGAAGCAATTGTGTGGAGGTCCCCCCTCCGCCGACCCAAATGCCTATGCCCGTAGACGGAGGCTTTGTGTTCACGCCGGATGCTGGGGTGTTGCCCCCCGATCCCGTGCCCACGCCAATCACCGGCACCTGCGAGCCCGAGCCAATCATCTGTACTACCGTGGCCGACTGTCCCAGCACGGATTTCGATTGCGTGATGGAGATGATGCCGACGATTGCTCCCACTTGTCCTGCGAACACGATCTGCCCGACTCCATCGCCGCCGGTCCCGCCCAGTACCTGCGTGGCCAAACCGCACGCGTGCAGCACGGCCGCTGACTGCCCGGCGCCTCTCACCTGCCAGGCTCTGTCCGGGACATGTACGGGTAGTGCGGCTGTGGGGCCCGACGGAAAGGTAATCACGACGTCAGAGACCTGCACCCCGGGACCGTCAGTCTGCTCTTGGAATCCGGTGAACTGTACGATTGACACCGGCTGCGCGGACCCGCTCTACCAGTGTGTGAAGGTCGGCGAGTCGAGTTGCGGCTCAAGCGGAGCCTGCGCAGCGAACGAGACCTGCGCGCCGCCGCCAACCTGCGACACCACACCGACTATGTTGTGCCTGCCCACGCTCGTCGACTGTGCCTGTGGTCCCTGTCCTGCGGGCGCGGCCTGTGGACCATGCCAGACCTGCCTGCCGGGTTGGAGCTGCTTCGACTTCGCGAGCATAGGCGGCGTGCCGTCGGCCTGGGGTTCCATCGCATCCAACAAGGCCTGCCTGCCCGACGGAATTGTCATGGCGGCCCAGGGGCACGCCGAGGTCAACGGTGAGTTCGGGGGGAGTTCGAGTTCGAGCGGTGGTGGTACGCCGACTCTGAGCGCGGGCGATGCCGGTGTGGCCACCAACACGGGCCCGTCTTCGGTGATCCCGGTGCCACCCAGCACCAACCAAGGCGCTGGCAACGCCGCCAAGGACACAGTGACCCACTCGAGCGGTTGTGCCTACGGTGGCAGCGACGCCAGCAGTCCATGGCTGGCTCTGGCCATGATCGGGCTAGTCGCTCGGTTGGCTCGCCGACGTCGCTGATCAGGTTGGTGCGCTACCTTCGCTCGACGGCCTGTAGAACCGCGCGCAGCTTGGGGATCTCCTCGGTCTGCGCGCCCACGATGACGTCCACGTCGCGACTACGGCGCTCGATGTGCAAGAGATCTCCCTGAGGCCGAATCAGGCGCCAGGCGTCCGGGCCGCCGCGCGCGATGCCTGCCCCCGGAAAACGTGGTTCCAGGGTGTCGAGATAGGCGGCCAGAAATCTCTCCGCATCGCCCTCGCTGTCCCAGCGTGTGGCCCACAGAACCAAGAATCGACTAGCTCGTTTCCATGCCCAAAACCGATCGCCGCCCCATCCCGCAGCCGCTGCGTCGCCCGAGGGAAAATCCCAGGTCTTGAAATAGGCGCGCATGCCCAGCTCGCCCAGCACGTCGGTGGCGGCGGGCGTCTCGTTCAGGGCTGGCCGCGCGGCCGGCAAACTTATCGGGATGGGTGGATCGCGACCATCGAGAAACTTCTCGCGCGCGTGCAGGATTTGCTCAGTCGAGGCTGGCGGGTGTCGGTAGAGATCGTTGACCGCGGCCCAGCCGCCCCGCCCCCAAACCTCGGAAACCAGGGCTGCGCCTTTGAAGTACGGCTCGATGAGGGGCATGCTGATCAGAGGCGGCAGCTTGGTCATTTGATCAAGCTCGCGTCGCTCTTCTGGACTCAACTCGGCGGCGCTGCGGCCCCGGCGCGTGGCAGCCAGCAGCTCGAGCGGATCGGCCGCGCCCAACAGCGCCAGTGCCATGCGCACCCCCGCGACCCCGAGCGGACCAAGCTGCTTGGCCGCTCCCTCGCCACTGGCGGTTCGCCAAGCGAACATCATGAAGGTCGCCTCGCCTTCGGTCACGAACTGGCGGGCGGTGCGCTCATCTTCCGACAGGCCCAGCCGGTTGCCTTCACCGCCGTCGAATGTCTCCAGGTCGAAATGCTGGTCATCGAGCGCGTGGGTCAGCTCGTGCGCCACGATGATCTCATCCACGTCCTTGTCACGCGCCTCGCCCACCACGCGAAACGCCTTGCTGCTCGGATCGTAATAGGCTGCCACCTGTGTAGTCAGCGCCTCCTCCAGCGTGGTCATCAGGTCGAAGCCCTGCGGGGCCAGGCCCAGGTCAGCGTAGGCGTGTGACAGCGCCTGGTTCTTCTCCGGCGGCAGCTCACGGCCCAGTTCCCCGTGAACCCATGCGCGGAAGTCCGCACGGCTCTGCGTGGACGAAGGGACCGAATGCTTGAAGGGCAGGGCGCGCAGCGCGGATAGCTCGGTCTCGATACGCGAGAAGTGCGCCACTGGGGACGCCGCATCGGGCGAGGCCGCGGCGGGCGTCGGTGCCACAGGATGGACCCGGGCGGGTGCGTGACAGCCCAGGCACAGGAGCACGAGGAGGTAGGTGCGAGACATCGATGGGGCCATTAGCATATCTTGCCCATCCTGTCTCAAGGCGAGACCGGATATACTCGCCGACGAGGAAACTTTGATCGGTCGCAGCATCGGCANNAACGAGATCCGTCACCCCAACATCGTGGACATCTCGGACTTCGGCAAGACCGAGGACGGCATCGTGTACTTCGTCATGGAGCTGCTCGAGGGGCGCAGCCTGCGCGACCGCCTGAATGCCGAGGGCGCGCTGCCCATCGACGACGTCGTCACCATCAGCCGGCAGGTGTGTGATGCACTGGCCGCGGCCCATCGGGTCGGCATCGTTCACCGCGATCTCAAGCCCGACAACATCTTCCTGCTTGCCGATCCCACGCAGCCGGGCGTGCTGCGCAGCAAGCTGTTCGACTTCGGCGTGGCCAAGCTGCTGGGCGAGCAGGAAAAACAGGTCGGCCACAAGACCATCGCCGGCTCGGTGGTGGGCACGCCTTTCTACTTGTCGCCGGAGCAGGCCCTGTGCCAGGACGTGGGCGCGGCCGCCGACATCTACGCCATGGGCGTGGTGATGTTCGAAATGGTGACGGGCCGGGTGCCGTTTGCCGCCGAACAACTCGTGCTCCTGCTCAACGCCATTTTGAAAGAGCCGGCGCCGCCAGCCAGTCAGTTCCGGCCCGATGTGCCCGCCTTCCTGGACCGTCTGATCCTGCGCTGTCTGGAGAAGGATCCCGGCGGCCGGCCCCAGACCATGGAGGAGGTCGTGGCCCTGCTGGGCGCGGGTGCCGCCGAGCTGGCCGGGCAATCCATCGCGTTCGGCCAGACCATGGCTGTCGGCCCTGGCCTCCTCACGGCCAGCGGTCTTGCGGCTGCCCGGCCGGCGGCCATGACGGCGCGAACCAGCGCGCCTGGCAGTCAGTCCACCCTCAAGCCCCAGACGATTTCGGCGCGGACGACAGAGACGGTTCCGGCCACGCAGGCGGCCGGCGATGGCACGAGCGCAGGCGCAGTGGTCGCGCGTGGGGGAAGCGCGCGACAGGGAGGTGCCGGACTGCTGGGCTTGGCGCGCGGCTGGCTGAACTCTCCTCGCGTGGCCCGGGCTGCCATTCCCACGGTCATCGTCGCAGCGGTCATCATCGTCGCCAGCGTGTTCGTGTCCACGGCATCGGCTCCATCCGTCACCAGCGAAATCGTGGCCGCACAGCCGCCACCTCCGCCTGCGCCCACGCACGCCGCCATCACGCTCAACTCCGAGCCCGGAGGCGCGGAGGTCACGCGTCTCAACGATGGGCGATTGCTGGGCACCACCCCGCTGGTCGACATCCGCCCAGTCGACCGGCAGCAGATGAACTACCGTTTTCGCTTGGCTGGGTACACCGAGGTGCAGATGCCTTTCCAGATCACTACGGGCGGCAGTTTCGAGGTCAAGGCCACCCTCGAAGCCAAGACACGCGAGCCAAGCCGTTCCATCTCGTCGGGCTCTTCGCGGAAGACATCCCGGGGCAAGGTCAAGAAGGGAAGGCCCATGGCCGCAGCCACCGCACCCGCGGCGCCAGTTCCGGCACCGCAGGCACAGCCGCACTATGACGCGCCATCATCCTCCACCTTGCCGCCGCTCAATCCCTCGGTTCGGGTGCGCCGGATCGGCGGGCGCTGAACCTTGACGGTCACATGGGGGCGCGGTAGTAACGCTGGCCCCGCCGGCCTAGCTCAGTGGTAGAGCATCGCTTTCGTAACGCCTCGGGTATTATTGCTCGGCATTGCTCGCAATTGTGCGTCCCTATGAAACAAGAGGTTTCGACTGTAGGCGCATAGCTCGACATGGCAATGAAAGGCACCTATTTCGGTACAATTGGGCACAGAATGGGCAGTAAGGTTTTCGCAATTGATTGGTAGCATACAAACCGTGGGCAGTCGGGAGGCCTGATCTCCGAATCGCGGGCCGGCCCGCTTTTCCGCGCCGAGAACATCGCCGCGATACCCCGCCAGGCTGCGCAGGCTCGACCTGGCGGGGTGTTTGGCGGGACCGCGGGCAGAGAGGCCCCGGACAAAGAAACCGCGGTGGCAAGTCCAGGGGTGCCGCCTGGCCGTGAGCCGGGCTGGCGCCCTACGCCTCGTCCGCCAAGGTCAGGATGTGCTCGCGAAGTGCTGCGGACACTCGAAATCGTAGTTCTTGCAACCGATCCAAGATGGGGCGCACGGCCTGCACGTGGCCGAGTTGCTTGGCCACCAGAATCACGTTCAGGGTTCCCGTGACGTTGACTCCCAGTCGTGCCGCCACCCTTCGGGCCGGGAGTTCGTCGATGATGGCCACCGAGCCAGGAAGGGCCAGCGCCAGCGTCAAGGCCGCGCGCTCGCCAGCCCCGAGGAAGGCGAACGGCTCCAACTGCGAAGCCAACGGCACGACCGCCCGCACGTCTGCCCAAGGTAAAATGAGCGGATCGGGAAGGTCATAGCCGCGCGCGCGGCCGGCGCTCAGCTCGGCCACGACCTGGCCGGGCACGATCACGCGGCCGAGGATTGCAGGCAACACGTGCAGAATGCCCGCACG
>PMBY01000495.1:12409-45682 GCA_003153875.1 Myxococcales bacterium
TGCAGAAACTCGACCTTGGGGATCCCTGCGAGGTCCGCAGCCGCACCCGCTGACAGGTTTCCCAGCTCGTGCAGCTTCATGGCCGCCGCAAGACGAACCTTGCCCTCTGCCTCCGAAGGGGAAGGCCCCAGCGCCCGAAGGGTCGCCTCTGGAATCTCGATGGACAGGGTCACAGCGCAAGTGTACCAGGTTTCGCGGCAAGGGATGCCTGACCCCGACTTCAGGTAGTGGGTGAGTTTGAGAAGATCAGCGACGCAAGCCAGGAAACGGCTCAACCGTCATCATCTCGAGGAGGGTTTGCACCGCAAAAAACCCGCCCATCGGAATCTCGGACGACTGGCCCAAGTGCATCTTGGGTTCGGCGCCAGCCCAGCCCTGCCAGAACCATTTTGTCGTCGATATGGCGCAGCACATGTGCGATTGGCCTTGAAAAAGCAACCGCAGTATGTAGTATAATACTACAAACAATGCCAGGACCAGATCGGGAATCAGTAAAGAGATGGGTTGTCGCCGCTCTTGTCGCTGGCAGATTCACTTTGTCGAGGCACTGCAGGAAGCGATGCGAAGAACGCAAAATGACCTTTGCCGATATCCGGTGGCTCTTGGTCAAATGCCATGGTGTGGAGCCATATGCAGGAATGCCTCAATCTGGCGGTACCTGCTGGCGGATTTCTGGGAAGAACGTCGACGGGGATCGAAGGCTTTCCGTGGGGATTGAGGTTTACCGAGACGAAAACGATGAAGAACAAGTCACCATCTGCACCGTCATTGCCGATGCAGAGGAGCTGTAAGGGGACGAATGGCCATGAGAAGCAGACATATTCCGAAGTGTGACTGCGGGGGCTCGTTGCTCCCTACCACTTTCCACGAGTACGATTTTTCGGCCTACGCCGGCCTACGAATAGTTCTTGAGGCTATTCCTGGACTCAGGTGCGATCACTGCGGCGGTGAAACCCTAGACGGGAAACTTATCAATAGCGTAACGACGCTTCTGGTCTTTGGCATCGTGAAATCCCCCAACCGACTCGACGGGGAGCAGGCGCGCTACCTACGTCGATATCTTGGCCAGACTCAAAAGGAATTGGCGGTCGTGATGGGTCTTGTGCGCGAGACCGTGGCAGACTGGGAACGGGGCGATGGCAACATATCGCCACAGAATGACTACGTCCTCCGTGGAATCACCATGTCTCTTATGCTCAAGGCTGGGCATATTGACGGGAAAGAAATGCACAAGATCATGACGGCAGCGCTTGGTGCCGTCAGAAATGGTCTACCCGGCAATGAGATTCAGATAAGTTCCAAGGATCTGGAATCATTTCAGAGCGCGGCTCGCGCCGTACTCTAGGCACCGGAGCGTTTACCGGCTCGTTCACCCCATCGCGCCGTAGCCGCTTTCTTGGCGGCTTCCGTCCTCTGCTTCCTGGTCATTCCGGCGGCTCTTGCTTTGCCGCCTTTGAGCCCTCCCAGGCGTCCCAGCGCGACCGCTGCGGGGTTCTTGGTGATGGCCGGCTCTGGCGGTGCGTCTCCCGTGGCGATGTCGACCACCATCTTGGCAAGCTGGGCCATGTCCCTGGGCATACTTGAGCGCTTTTGCATACCCTAGCGATGCGACAGGTCGGACGCGCGGCCAAGCGGAATCGCTCAGCGGCCGGATTCAAACTGACCCACTACCCGACTTCAGCCCGCGTCCAAGGCGTCAACTCTGCCCGGCTCGGTGCCCACTTGGGTCTTCAGTGCTTGGCTTACGGGGGCAGGATCTGGCGCGGCTGCACCTTGAACGCCTTGGCCAGTTTCCAAACGGTGCGAAGGGTGACGGAGCGGCCGGCTTCGATGCGTTGATAGTGCCGGAGGCTGAAGCCAAGGTCCATCATGTCCTCCTGTGTGAGGGCGCGAGCCTCCCGAAGCGCGCGAACACGGCGCCCGAGAAGCAGGCAGAAGCGTGGGAAGTCTGTCGCCACCAGGGGGCGACGCTAGAGGCAGGTGGCCATCCTGACCACGGCTCAAAATGTCGTAAGCGCTTGCAGGGGTTGCAGCGAAACCCGAATGGAGCGACCATGGTCCGCATGGTAGCCAAGCTATGCGTCGTCCTTTCGGGTCTTCTGGTGGCGTCTCTCGGCGGTTGCAGCGGCGGGAATCAGGCCGGCAGCCGCCCGGACGCTTCTGCCGTCGCGGGCGGCAGTGGAGGCTCTGCCGGAGCGGGTGGCGGCGGAAGTGGCGGCCAGCCGGCCACGGCCACCAGCGCCACGCCAGGCGTCTGCGTTCCCGGCGCCAGCGTCGCCTGCGCGTGTGTTACCGGCCAGCAGGGCGCCCAGACTTGTACCGCGGCTGGCACTTTCGCGGCGTGCGCGTGTGTGGACCCTACCGCGGATGCCGGAGGCGGTAGCAGCGGCCCCCGCCCGATCGACCCGACGGCTTTTGCTCAGGACTACAAGTTCGTCGACAATGAGATCAGCGGGTGGACACAGGATCCGGCTTCGGATGGCTTCTGGGCGGGCACAGACTTGATCGCGGGGACGAGCATCGATGGCGCCGCCCAGGCATATACCGATCAGGGCTTCGTGCAAGGCATGTTCCAGAATCTGGATGGTCCCAATGCGCAATTCTGCACGGTTCGAGCCATGGATTTCGGCACTGCCGCCCATGCCACGGCGATGTATGCGTCTGCGAAGACAACTTCCATAACTCAGTCGACTGCGATTCCTACCTATGATCTGTCGATCGCGATTGGAAATGCGGCGCCGTCCGGCCTCAGCGTCTATGCCCATTTTGGGGCTTCCTATTTCGAAGTGTTTCTAAGCGGGCTCGGCGACCAGAGGTCGACATGCATGGAATGTCCGGTGGCACAGCAGTTTCTTGATGTGCTCAAGCAAGAATCCAATTGAAAAGAGGACACATCAATGAACTCGACAGATGGACAGAGCTCATTCTTGGCATTGGGGCCGTAGTCGGCATCATCATGTTGTTTGCCCAGGTGAAGCTGTTCTCGATAGCCTCGTCATTGAAAGACATCTCCAACGCTTAGGTGAAGCTCCTCGCGATTGACTCGACGCTGGAGGAGATCCTCAAGGAACTGCGAAAGAGAGATCGGGCGTAGCCGAACCATCTGACGCTAGGGTGGTGCTCTGCCAGCCGAAGCTCCGCTGCGGCGCCGACGCTGAGGTACACTGAGGCATTCCAGGCGACTTGCCGGTTGAGCCCCGGCGGGTGGGGCTGCTTGGCACCTTCGACGGCCCGGCATAGTTCCGTTGGCTGCGACTCAAGAGGTGGTAGTTGACCTCTTACGTGAAAGGCGTAGCGGTAGAGATTCTGGGCAGTCTTGACCGCCTGCAAGCTCCCTCGCATCACGTGGTACCAGGCCACGCGCCACACGTTCGCATCGCAGTTTGTCCTTGGTGGCGGTGGTATCGAGCTGCTGTCCAAGATCATGGGGCACGCCAGCATCACGACGACCGAGATCTACAGCCACCTTCGCCACGACTTGTTCGCCGAAAAAGCCTTCGATGCGGTGACGGTCGACCTTGCCCGACCCAAGGGGGATGTGGTACCCATTCGCGACGTTTCCGGTCCAAATGGGCAGACTATGGGAACGTCACAGGAAGATAACGCAGAAAGCAAGTCAGCATAACTTATCAATATAACAGACATTTCGCCGGCCTAGCTCAGTGGTAGAGCATCGCTTTCGTAAAGCGAGGGTCCCCGGTTCAATCCCGGGGGCCGGCTCCAACAGGACTTCCAGGGGCGTCCGAGACAGTCCACCTCTCGCGTTGAGTCACCACGATTCCCCGAGAAAACACGTCCGCTGGTGTCCGGGTGCGTCCATTGACAGCCGGGAACAAGCGGGGGTACCGTTGGGGGTATCTCAACAACCGTGGGGGTATGATCCCACGGCTCCCAGGGAGGCGCCCATGCTGACAGACACCGCGGTCAAGAAGGCCAAGCCGGCGACCAAGGCGTACAAGCTGTTCGACGCCGGCGGGATGTTCGTTCTCGTCGCGCCCACGGGCGGGAAGCTGTGGCGCTTGAAATACAGATTCGCGGGCAAGGAGAAGCTCCTCAGCCTTGGTGCCTACCCCGAGGTGAGCTTGGCGGACGCGCGGATCAAGCGAGAGGAGGCCCGCAAGCTTCTCCACGAGGGCGTGGACCCGGGCGAAGCCCGGAGGGCGATGAAGAGGGCACGGGCCAGCTCTGCGGCCAACAGCTTCGAGGCCATCGCGCGAGAGTGGCATACCAAGTTTGCAAACACCTGGGCGCCGTCCCATGCCGCCCGCGTGCTACGCCTGCTTGAGCGTGATGTTTTTCCATGGGTCGGTCATCGGCCCATTGCCGAGATAACGGCCCCTGAACTGCTGGCCGTGCTCCGCCGCATCGAGAGCAGGGGCGCCCTGGAAACCGCCCACCGGGCGCGAATCTACGCCGGGCTGGTGTTTCGCTTCGCCATCCACACCGGACGAGCCGACCGCGACCCCGCGTCAGACCTACGGGGGGCATTGCCGCCAAAGCGGGATGGTCACTTTGCGGCGGTGACCAACCCCGAGCAGCTAGGCGACCTGTTGCGCGCCCTGGACGGCTACAAGGGCTCGTCGGTCGTCCGGGCCGCGCTTCTGCTGGCGCCGATGCTTTTCGTGCGCCCGGGAGAATTGCGCAGCGCCAAGTGGGCGGATATCGACCTGGACGCCGCCGAGTGGCGGTTCACGGTCCCCAAGACCAAGACGGCGCACGTCGTTCCATTGGCCCCGCAAGCCGTTGCGATTCTCCGCGACCTCCGGCCGCTGACTGGGAATGGCCCCTACGTTTTCCCCTGTGCCCGCAGCAAACAGCGCCCCATGAGCGGCAACGCGATCTTGTCGGCCATGCGGCGCAGGGACATCACGAAGGCGACGGCGTGCGGCCATGGCTTCCGTGCCACGGCTCGGACCGTCTTGGACGAGGTCCTAGGCTTTCGTGCGGACATCATCGAGCACCAGCTCGCCCACGCTGTCCGCGATCCCAACGGACGCGCCTACAACCGCACGGCGTTTCTGCCACAGCGTCGCAAGATGATGCAGGACTGGGCGGACTACCTCGACAAGCTGCGCGCGAATGTGAAGGTCATTCCGCTCAAGCGCGCACGGGCCGAGTAGGCCCGCTTACACCGCGAAACGGGCCATTCTCCCCTGGTGTCCAAGTACCTTGGAGGGGCGAAACGTCGAGCCAGCGCGAGCCTACGCGGCCGTTTTCCGACCGAGGGCGCGTCAAGTGGCACTCTCCGGCGTGTCCGGCCCGCGCGGCGTGGTGAGCGTTGCGGCCACGTCGTCCACCACTGCGGCCCATGATCGGTGCGCGTGCTCCGGCTTGTCCAGGGCGGCGCGCACGACTTGGGGAAGCCCGCCAGCTTCACGGCGTAGGTGGGGCGCGAGGCGGTTGCACTCAGCTTCTACCTGGCCCTCGAAGTCGTGCTCGCACAAGATGGCGTCTCGCACGTCCGCGGCGACTTGCGCGCGGGCCTGCTGCCCCAAGTGCTCGGCCAGCACCTCGGCAGGCGGCACCAAGCGGCCCTGCCCGTGCTCTGCCATCTTGCCGTCAAGCCACGCGATGAGCTGAGGCGTCGTCATGGCGTTCAACTCGATTCGATTGCTCTGCAGCCACTCGGCCCACTTCGCGCCGTCGTCTCGGGCGTGCACGTAGCGGGCGACGGGCTGGCGTCCCTTGTGTTCCGGCGACTCGACGGGTAGGTCCATGGCGACGCCTTCCCAGGGCTCTAGGCCGAGGTTCAGGATCTTCACCTTGCGGGCTGGCCGGGCCGCAGTGGCGTCCTGGAGCGCTTGATAGATCATCGTGCCGGCGGCGTCGGCATCGTGCGCGCAGAAGAACGTCAGCGGCTCGCCCGTGGTGCCCAGCAAATCGAGAACGTCCCGCGCCGCTCGGCTGGCGAAGCCCTTGGCGGACATAAGGGCGCAGTCGTGGCGCTCGGGCCAGCGGGCTTGCCGCAGAATGGACACCACGCCTTCTTTCTCGACATAGACCACCTTGTTGAACATCCACGCGGGCCGCTCGTACCCGTCCACCGCGCGCGTGCCTAGCGGTATCTCTTGCCGCAGGTGAGGGTGATACAGCACGCCCCTTGGGTCGCGGTACATGCCGAGAAGGGGGCCGTGCTCGGTTTCGTAGTCGCCCACCACCTTGGTGAAGTTCCCATAGAGCAGTTCCTTGTTGCCTTCGGCCACCATGGGCCGCACGACGTAGAAAAGCTGGCGGATCGAAAACTCATATTGCCCGTCGCCGCTGGTCTGCTTGACGGCTTCGTCTAGGCTGGCTTCGATGCGGGCTTTCTCAGTGTCGCCGCGCCCGTCGGTGCCACCATAGATGCGGCGGGCGCAACGCGAGGCCTTCTCTATCACCGTCGTCAGCTCGCACACCATCGCCCGCAGGTCGGGTGCCTTGCCGTCGGTTGTGATCGGCATGTAGGGCGCGGTGACGTTCACCACGACTGCCACGGGTGCGCGGCCTACCGTGAAAGCGTGGCGCAGGCCGCAGCCGAAGACGCCAAGGGTTGTTCTTTCCCGCTGGCGCTGCATACTCACCGCCGCCGTCGTGGGGGTGCGGTTGATGTTCACTTGCAGCGAGTCGGTCCCGCTCGGCATTGCCCACGCTTCGAGCACGTAGGGGATAAGCGCCGGCAGTGAGCCGCGCGACGGGTTGACGGTGAGGGTGCCCGTCGTTTTCGCGTAGCCGCGCGGGAAGTCGTCCGACTTGCCCACACACCCGAGACGCGCGGCCTGCACTTCCTTCGAGGAGGCCCGCAGGGCGGACAGCAACGCTTCCCCTTCGTTGCGGGAAAGCGACTTGCACGCACGGCCGCGCCAGCGGGACACCTCGCCAGCACCAGCAGCGGAGCACCCGTCAAACTGCGTGGCGAGTTCTCGCACCGTTCGAGCGCCGGCCGCCTGTAGCAGTTCAAAGAACGTGTCCGAGTCGTACCAGTGCGCGGACGTGTGCCCAGCGTAGGCCCGGCCATGGCCCGCAAACGCAACCGCCCGCCGGGCCAGCTCCAAGGCTTTGTAATTGAAGCCACCCGCCGGCCAGGGCCCGTCACCTAACCAGAGTTCGATGCGCGTTCCCTTCCGGCTGTAGCTGCCCGCCCGCTTCGCGATCGTGATGCCATCATCGTGGAAGTCGAGCCGATAGCGCGCACTCCTGGTGGCGACGAACAAGCGCCCGCCAGTCGCCAGCACGGCGCCACACACCACACGAAGCCCGTTCCCAAGGGCGCCACGCGACGGCAACCGGATCAACTTGCTCGAGAGCAGCGGACGCCGCACGCAGAACAGGCTGGCAACACCAGCGGCGCCGCCCGCGAAGCCCGGCCCGGTGTCTTCCACGTACAGGCCGCCGTCAGGTAGCAGGCCCACCTGGCACGCGCCGGCCACGTCCAGGGCGTTGTCTGCAAGTTCCTTGGCAACCAACCGGGGAAGGTCGCCCGTCGCAACGCCCGCCTTCTGGCCAAGCGTCCCAAGGTTGCGAAACAGCGTCCAGTCATCGTGCTCGAACATGGGGCGGGGCGCGGCCTGGCCCTCCTGGGATTTCAAAGAAAGCCCCGTTTTTGAAGTTCCGCAGCTAGCTTCCGAACCTTCACGGATTGCCGTTTTCTCAAGTTTCGCCATGGGGGCCGCTTCTTAGTGCCTCACGGCTGCACCGCCAGCTCGGCGTCCGCCTCTGTCAGGGCCCGCGCGACAAGGGCCGCCTCTTCCCCGGCGCTCATGAGCTCGCCATCGCCGGGTGGCGTCCAGCCCGCGGCCCGCGCCTGTTCGACAATCGCCGCGCACGCAGCGGATGGCAGTCTCACTGGTCATCGGCTGCCCGGTTGGGACGCTGGGCACGTTGGCCGCCAGCCGGTCGAGGCGCGCACGAATCTCTCGCAGGCTCATGGCGCTACCCGCTCGCGCGTAGGCCGGCCTGCATTGCTGCTTTATTGGCGGCGAATTGCTCTGCGGAACTGGCCGCCGGTGCCGTGTAGCGCCCGGCCTCGTCGCGCGCGGGCGGTGCGGACGGCGAGTACGGCGCGAACATTGCCTCGTGCTCTTCGCGAAGCTTGCGTTCGGCCTTTTCGTTTTCGGCGGTGGCCGCGGCAAGGCGTTTTCGCACCAGCACTTCCAGCTCGGCCGTCTTCTTGTCCAGGTTGCGCTCATATTCATAGAGAGTCGGCATTGCTCGTTCCTTTCGCTGTTTGTGTTGCGGTGTTCGGCGGGACTTCCCGCCAGCGGCCTGTAGGCTTGTCGAGAACGACGGTCCCGGTGACGACGGGTCCGGTGGGGCCAGTCTCAACAATGGGAAACTGAACTGTGGGCCATGCGTCCGGCGGCGTGGGCACGCGGCCGGCGAGGGCTTCGAGCCTCGCGCGAAGCGCTGCCAGGTTCACGGTGTGACCGCCTTTCCGTCGACGAACGTGATCGCCCGCAGGTGAATCGCCCGCCCATCGGCGGGAACAATGTCCGCCGTCGTATCGAGCTGAGTCACCCCGTCGAGCGTGATGCCGCTCGCGTGCGGCCAGACGGGATCGGCGAACGCGATCTTGAAAATCTGCGTCGCGTAGGGCGCAATGATGGCAACGCGGAGTTCGTCGAGTGTCGCGGTCTGGCCGGGTCGCAAGCTGCTAACCCGCGCCACCAGAGAATCCGTCATAGTCGGCGTCGCTGCCGCAACGTCGAACCCTGGCGCGTAGTCCACAATCCAGATCGTCAGAGAAAGCAGACTCGGGTGCATGCCCGCCACCTGAACGTCGACGCCGGCCGAGCGCCAGTCGTTCAGCGCCACGTCCACAGCGTGGACCATTTCGTCGGTCGAGCCGCCGGCCTGGTCCGCCACCCGAACCGTCACGATGCCCGTGTCCTCGTCTTCCACGGCATGCGCCGTCGTGACGCCATCCACTTCAAGCGCGCCTTCTTCGAGCGCTGCGAGTGTCCCGCGTCGTCCGGTCAACCAATGACCGACTGCCCGCTGTACGTAGTGCTCGTCACTCTCTACATCGTTCCCACCCGCAAAGCCATTGGCCGTCGCCGTGATGCTGGAATCGTCCAGTGTGTCGATGATGCTCAGCTTGAGCAGCGACGGGTCTGAAGTGACGCCGTCGAGATTCCCCGCCGGGCCAGCGAGGGCACAGGTCGCCGCTACAGTCAGTGCGAACGACGTGGCCGGGTAGGCCAAGTCGTGGTCTGTCGTGTAGGTCGAGGTTGAGCCGCTGCCATCGGGAGCGGTCGCTACCTGCGTGCCACCTGGGATGAGGCCGGCGGTCCCGCTGCCCGTTCTCGCGAACGTCGCCGAGCCATAGGCAGCCTCGGCTGGCTTCCGCGGTATCTGCATGCGATCCATAATGATGGCGTCCAGCTCGTCGCCCGTCGCCCCGCCGAAGAACATCGCGCGGACCATGCCAGCCATCCAGCCGATTGTGTGGTCGGCCATGGCGGCACCTGCCCTGACGATGGCGGTGCTCTGGTCGCCGTCCGCGAACACGAGCGCTGGGCGAACGTCTTGCGCCTCTGCAATCCCAATCGCGACAAGGTCATTGAAGGACGGTGTTGGATCGGCCATTGTGGTTACTCCGCGGTGTGGTGGTTCAGTTTGCTGTCCAGTTCGGCCAGCATGACGGCGCGTTCTTCGGAATTCATGCCGAGCACCCGTTGTAAGGCACGGGCGGAGCCGGCCAGATCGGCAGTGACTCGCATCTCCTGCGCCAGGGCCTCGTCCAAGGTGTCGCGCGGGGGCTGGCCCGTGATGCGCTCTCTTTCCGCGCGTTGCCGTTCGAGTTCGGGGCGGCGATCTTCGGGCGCAACCACCGTCACCAATGCGGGTCCGCAACGGCAAACGCGCGGGACTGCGCCGGCCAGGCGAAGCCTAATCTGCGGGGGACGGCTTTCCTCTGTAGCCGTTGTGCCCGCCAGGTGGGCAAGTCGTGTGCGAAGGCCGGAGAGGTTCATTGGGCGCACCTCGCCTCGAACTCGGCGCCGTTTTCGTCGACAAAGACAACGTCGATTCCGTCACAAGCAGGGCGGGCTTCGGGCTTGCGAATCGGCGGCGCATCGGGCGGCAGTGGCAGGGGGTGCCCGTCGCCGTCGCTGGCGCGGAAGATGACCACACGGCCAGGGTGCAGACGCGGCCGTGGTGCCCGCTCGGTCAGTGCGGCGATCCTTCGGCTGATAGATTTCAGGTCCATCTTTGTTTTCCTCCATCGTTGGCGGCGAGCCGTTCTTCGAGCGCTGCGAGCCGTGTCTCAAGTTCGGCCACCTCTCCAAGTTTCGTCGAAAACTCGACGACGGCACGGCACGCGGCGATCCGCGCGGTGGCCGGTTCGGCTGTCCCGCAAAGCTTCTCAAGTTCACGCGCGGCCCGACTGGTTGCCGATGCCAGGATCGCGTGAGCCAGCGCCATCTGCTCTTTCATGCGTGCGCTGAGTGCATCGCGGATTTCTGGCCTCTGTCGCCACCTTCGCAGTGTGCGCTCTGACTTATCCAGCGCCGTGGCCGCCTCGCCCATGGAAACGCCGGTGCTGATCATGTCAACGAACCGGATTTCCAAGGGGTCGAGTGGCCCCTCGTCTTTTCTTTGTTCGTCGCCAGCGCGGCCATTTTCGGACACCGCCGGGACCGCTTCGACCACGCGAAGATCGGGGGGGGTGTCGCTCATGGTTGTGCGCCTCGCTGGGGCCTCAGCCAGTCGGCGAGCTGCATTTGTTGCGATTTGCTGGGTGGCATGGGTGACGACTCCTGGGTGCGGCGAATCTCACGCGCGCAGGGCGAGCAAATGAGGGAGCCGTTCACAAAGTGCCCCTCGGTCCACGCGGAACTGCCACAGCAGCTACACGGCTCGCGGTTTGCGGTCAGTTCGGTTGCCACATCCGCAATCGAATTGGCGTCCGTTGTGCCGTGTTTTGCAGGGGTCGCCGGTTGCGTCGTGGCCAACATACCCCCAGCCGTACCCCCAAAATCACGCATGGGCGCGTTCCTCCGTGCTGGGATGAAGCCGACGCTGCGCCGCCAGGAACTTCGCCCACTGCCTGTTGTGCTCGGCCGTCCCGCCGCTTTCACGTGCCTGCCAGTAGTCGTCTTCCGTCTGCGGGTATCCCGCCAGCAGGGAGGAGCCGGTGCGACTTCGCCACTCGTAGAGCCGGTAAGCGTAGTCCGGCAGTCGTGCTGGGTTCTCCAACCATGCGCGGGCTTCCGCGATGGCGCCGGGGAACCCGCCGAAACTGAAGTTCCCCGACAACGCCAAGCCGGCGTCGTTGTACTTCATGGCCCCGACCGGATACCAGACGCGCAGCAAGTGGCGGTGCCTGTCCTGCACCCTGAACCTCACCAGGGCGGCGTCGACTATCTCGGGCCGCTTGGAGAAGCGCCCCGCCGGGATGCAGAGGCTCCAGTCGCGTTGCGGGTCGCAACCCATGCCAAGCCCGCAGCGGCAATCATGCGGGTGCAATCCGTCGCCTACATGGAGCGGGCCGAATGGCTCACAGCGGACTTCGTGTAGCAGGCCAGGGCCTTGGTCTAGGCGGGTCTGCAACCTGGCCAGGATGGCGATCTCATGCATGTGCGCGTCCCTTCGTCTCGATGGCCAGGAAGTCGGCGACAGTCGGCGCCGCGTTCGCTCGCCAGTAATCGAACAAACGCCCAGCCACTGCGTTAGCCGTGCCATTCAGACCGGCGAAGTACTCAACCAGAGCTTGCTTGTCGGCGTCGCTGGCCGTGGTGCCAGGCCGAACCCGGAGGCAGTGCCCTATCTGCGCCAGTGCGTCGGGTGCGTCAGTCAAACAGGGTACACCGGGTACACTTCGGGACACTGATTCTCGGTTAGTCTCTCGTGAGGATTCTTCTAGTCGGTTATCCGGAAACTGCTGTCCCGAAGTGTACCTCTGTACCAGCCCGACCCCACGCCAGCCGCGCACGGAGTCGTTCGACTCGGAGACCTTGGCCTCTATCGCGCCACGCTGGCGCAGCTGTTCGGCGAAGTCTCGCGGGCTCACGGGGTGTTCGCCTTCATGGTCGGCCCAAGATTCGTAAGCGGCGTACAAGGCGGCGCGTGAGACTCGGCAGTCGGGCGCGAACGTGCACCGCTCCGAAAAGAACGGACCCAGGCGGTCGGACTCGACCTTGTACGCGGTGGTAGCTGCGCGGACTTTGGCCGGTTGACCAAGCCCTTCTCGCTGCCAGGACTGGGCACCGCGCACAATCCAGGCCAGGATGCCGGGCGCCTCCAGCATGAGCTTCCGGCGTAAATCTTTGTCTTGACGGTCCTCTGGGATGCTCTTCTCTACTGGAATCACCCGCATCCGCACCCACGTCGAGTTGTCCGGGTCGGAGACGACGGGCTTGTTGTTGCCCGTCATCCAAAGCTTCGCCGTCGGCCTGAACGCCGCGAAGTTTTCGCGCATTGCTCGGCCCGTAAGTGTGTCGTTTCCCGTCAGCGTCTTGAAGGTCGGCAGATCGAATCGTTGGCCGCGTGGCAATTCGGGGAACACAGCTAGTCGGGCGCCCTTGAGAACCATCTTGTCGCAGGGGTGAGTCTCGCCGCGCTTTTCCAACAATAGCGATGTCGGCGCCAGAACAGCATAGTCGCCAAACACATCTTGCATCGTCTCGACAAGTACACTCTTTCCGCCCGACGTGGGACCAAAGCCAAAGAAGGCCGCGCGTTCGCTACAGTCGCCCGTCGCCGAATAACCAAAAGCCTTTCCCAGCCATGGGATCGTTTCCGAATCAGTGATCACCTCTTGCAGAAACTGATCGAAGCGCGGGCACGTCGCCGATGGGTCGAACTTGACTGGCGCCAGTTTTGTGATCAGGTCCGACGGATTGTGGGGCTGCAACTGTCCACTCTTCAGATTGATTGTGCCGGTTAGGCAATTGAGCAGCCATGGGTCGGCGTCGAAGTGCGAAGAAAGGACCTTCAGTCCAGGTTCTGCCCTTGCCAGCTCGATCAACCGTTTGCGGCCCGGCAAAGCGTTGTAGGCTTTGGCCATCGCCATGCGCGCCTGAAATTGAGGATCGTTGCTGCCGTGCCGAATGCCGTCCTCTGCATACGCGCGTGAAACCAAGAGCGACTGTTCGAGCAGCCACACACCGGAGTGGTCTTTGACGTAGCGCTGGCCGTTGAAGTAGTACCACTGACCTTCATCCGCGGCGAAGCGTGCGCGGTCCCGGATTTGGTCCCCGAATCGGCGGGCGGCCTCGGATTCGCTGAACCGATACTCACGCGCGGGCAATAACTCGGCGCCGATTGCGACGGGTTCGGCCTGTGCTACCTTGGGCGCTGCAAATGCAGCATCGATCTGCGCCTTGACCGCGGCTCGACCTTCATCTCGTGCGAGGTCGTCCATGTCCGTCGACTTCTCCGGCCGGTCGCCAGTCCAGACTGGCTTGACGAAGCGCGCCCGTGCTCCATCGGCGGCTTCCTGGCCGTGGGTGACGCCGGGGTTGCCATCTATCTTCCAGTCGTCGTCGCCGCAGATCAGAAGGTCTATCATCGGGTACTTCTTGACGATGGCCTTCGCCACAGACGGCTGATTGCCGGCATCGAAAGCCACCACCACGGGATCCCCAGTCGACTCGTGAACGGTTGCGCCGGTGCCGAAACCTTCAACCTGAACAACGCGCTCGTGAGACTTGCCCTCGATCTCTCCAATGATGAAGAAGTGTCCGATCTTTGCACTGCGGAATGTGAATTGCTTGGTTCCGTCTGGTGTGATTCGTTGTAGGCCATGGAGTCGCCCATTCACATCGAGTACGGGAACTAGAAGACGATCCTCGCCTTCCACGCGGTCAACGCGTGTGCCATGTGAAAGGATGTTCTTCTTGTCCAGGTACGGATGTGGGCCTTCCTTGGCGGCGTTCCAGCGCTGCGTGTCTCTTGTCCGAGCTTCCGCCCGCTCCTGCGCCAGCTTGGTCTCGCGCCGCTTCTTGTCGGCCGCCTGGCGTGCAAGATGCTCGCGCCACTGTGCGGGGTCGACTTCAGACTCTGTGCGAGAGCACCAGTTCTCCCAGCCGATTCCGTCGGCGTGGTTCTGGTAGCCGCCGGCTGCGGGGTTATCTGAGTGGTAGAGATACGCGCCATCTTTCGTGCCTGGCTTGCCGTCATTGGTGCGAAATCGGTGTATCTCGCCGTCCTGGATGATCTCCTCTGGCGACAGTCCGCGCGGAAGCATCGCCGCACGGAAGCGAGCAAGCGCGTCGGCCTGGTCGACGGGGTTCATGTTCCCGCCCTCGCCGTTCGCTCGGCGATTCTCGCACCCACCCATCCGTCGATCTCGTGCTCTGGCCACGCCACGCAACGCTGACCAAGATGGCAAGGCTGTGGTGCCCGGCCTGCAGCGACCAGGGAATACCACGCGGACCTCCCGAGGGCTACGCGATGTAGAACATCAGGCAGGCGCAGCAGGCGGACTGGCGCGACGTCGGCGCTCATGGGCGTGGCTCCGACGGCGCGGCCGTGGCCAAGGCCAACTGAATTTGCAGCCGAGTTCCTTGGTGCAATCGGACGCCAGCAAGGCCGCGGGCCAGGGCATGACTGTTGAGCCGCAGCCGTCGCGCCGCCGAGAAGAGAGGCTCAGAACCAACCAGCCGCCGCAATGCTTCGATTTCAGAAGAGCTGAGCGGCGTTTGCGCGTTTGTATTTTCCACAAATCCATTAGGGACTCGCAGAATCGCGACGGCAATCCCTCGGCCGCGCTATCACCGAAGTCCGCTAGCGGATTTCCGTGTTTGTTGGGCTCTTGTTCTTCAGCCCGCGTTTTCTCACGTGCCACCGGACGCACTCGGGGGTGCGAGTCGGCCTCAAGTGTTTTCTGACGTACGCGACCCGTTTTGCATCATCGGGGCTGGTGCATTCCTTCCAAAGACGTTCGACTTTATCGCCGGTGGCTTTCCCTCGCTGCGCGTTCCCGTTCACGGCGCCGCGCCTGAGCTTGGCGAGCAATGCCTTCAATTCCCCCGACTGTTCTATCTCTTGGGCCATCCGCTCAGCCTTGCTGACCGCTCGGTCGAATTTTCGCTTTCCCTTCTCGGTCAGCGGGCCGGCGTTTAGATATTCGAGCGCACCCGCCGCATAGTCCAGACACATCGATCCGATGCTGGCGAGGGTGTAGAGGCGCGAGAACTTGGGATGCTTCCTCGCCGTTGCCCAGCAGGCGTCGTCCTCGACCCTCCCAAGGGCGAGCCTGACGCGCATTTGAAGGTCGGGCGGGAACTGGACCAGGTCTGGGTGATAGGGCCGGACTTCGGTGATCGACGCTTCGCAGTCCTTTGCAAACTCTTCGTCCTCCTCCAATCCTTTGCGCCAGTCATCGACAGCCGCCTCTCCGTACCGCCTCGCCATGGCGATAGATACCTCAATGTCGGGGCGCCCGCGCTTGCCTCTGGGACTCGCCGCCCCCTGCCCGGCCTCGCTACGCGCCGGGGCCTCAATCGTCGTTCCTGCGTTGACTGGCGTCGCCTGGCGTGGGGCCTTCGGGGGTTCCTTCGTCTTCGCTGCGGGCTTCACGATCCACTCCCTGCATCCCCGTTTCTGAAAGAAGAGTGGGCTGGGCCAGCGGGGAATGCGCGCCGGCCCGCGGCTCGGAGATCAAGCCGACCCGCTGCCCAGCTACTAGTATATCTTATCTGCTGCGGCGCAGCGTGGCCGCCTCAGTCGCGCGCAGCCGGCCGCCGGGCTACCGACTCGTCAGGCAGCCGTAGGCGAGGTACAAGCCCAGCACCACGACGGCCAGCAAGATCCCGATGACATGGATCGGGTCCTTCAGGTTGATCCCACCGGCCGCCTTGAATTGATGGCCGCATTGTGGGCAGGCGGCCGCCTCAGACGACACGTCACGCGAGCAGGTCGGACATTTCACTAGGTTTGCCATCGTCCCCTACTGCCCCAACATCCGTTGCAGATTTCGTTGGGTTTCCTCCATCTGGCTGCGGGCTTCGTCTGCGCTGCGCTGGAACTGCTGCTGCACGGCGGTGGCCCTCTCGTTGATCACCCAGTTCACGCCGACATCAGCCCCGCCGAACAGCAGCGCCAGACCCACCGCTGCGCCAGTCAGACGACGTGCCTTCGGGGCCATGGCCAGCCGAGAATGGAAGTAGGCCGGAAAAGCCACAACCCACAGCAAGAGCAGAAAGACTGCCCAGACCAGCGGTCCATGCTTGGCCGACGATGTTGCGGGCGCGGTGTCCTTTCCGAATCCGAGGCGCGCGGCGTCGATGGCCACCAGGAATGCGCTGCCCAGCAACACCAACGCGGTAGCGGCATAGGCGAGATTCTGGGCGCCGTCGATCACCGACCGCGCCTCGAAAAGACGGAATTCTCCCGAGATGCGGCTCCAGGCGAACCAAAGCGGCACGATACCTGCCAACGGCAGCAGCAAGATCAAGATGCTCAAGACATCCGACGCCTCCGCAACCTTCGCCGGGGCGGTCACGCCTTCGCCGGCCAAGACGCGAGCCTTGGCCGTCTCGTATTCATGGGCCGACAACGCCCCGCTGTCGTGCAGTTGCTTCAGCTTCGTGATCTCGTCAGCAATGCCCATCGCATGCTCCTTCCGTTCGTAGGACGGCGCTGGTTCGGCGGCTGTGCTGGTTTTCGGCACTACCCCACCATTTCCCAACTGCGAAAGCTGACGCTTCTTCTTGGCCTCCTTCAGGAGATAGTTCAACAGACACAAGACGCCGATAATCAGCAGTATGGGAATCAGCATGCTGCCGAGTGCACTGCCCGGAGGCGATGAACCCGAAGACGATGCCTGGGCCAATGAGACGAGGTATCTAGATGCCATGCGGCCATTGTCGCCCCGCGCGGGCCTCGCTGCAACCCCCGCAGGCCCTTACGACATTTTGAGCCGTGGTCAGGATGGCCACCTGCCTCTAGCGTCGCCGTCCAGTGGCCCTGGATTTTCCACGATTCTGCAAGGCTTTCGGGCGGCACGTTCGCACGCTCCGAGAGGCCCGCAGTCTCACACAAGAAGACATGATGGACCTTGGCTTCAGCCTCCGGCACTACCAGCGCATCGAAGCGGGTCGCTCGGTCACCCTTCGCACCGTGTGGAAACTGGCCAAGGCGTTTAGGGTACAGCCGCGGGAGATCCTGCCCCCGTCCGCCCCGTAACGGCCGCGCGCAGTTCGCCACGCGACCTCGGCGGCAGGCGAGGCTTCACCCCGTGTCGCAGTGGAAACGCGCGTTGGGCGTGCGGCAACGCAGCTACACGCGCGTTTTCAGCCACGCCCGCCGACGCGGGCCGCGATCCCCGGGTGGTGCGGAGCCTGCCGGGTGATGCGGAGCCTATCGTAGCAAGAGGCGCAGTGTTACGATGTGGTGGCCTTTTGCGAGGTTCCGCCCATGTCGGACGGGCTGGGCAGGATGAAGGGCACAGGGAGACACACCGATGAGCGACAATGAGGCAAGCGCGGCCACGGAAGCGAAGAAATGCCCATTCTGTGCCGAGACGATCAAGGCGGAGGCCATCAAGTGCCGCTTCTGTGGCAGCATGTTGGACCCGCTGCCCACGCCTGCGAGACCGGCCAACACTGTTGGCGGTGGCCCCCGGCGTTCTGCCCGCAGACGCAGGCTCCGTCTCGTGGCTGCCGGGTTCGGCGTCCTGCTCGTCGGGGGACTAGTCACCGCTCTTGCCAGCTACTCGACGATGAAGACGGGTCTGACGCGAGCACGTTTCAACCTCTCCAGAGTCTTGATGAAGGAAAAGGCGGAGGTCGATGCATACCTTGGAGCGCCAGTTTGCTACTACGACAAGGACGATCTCTGCCAGCGCGAGCCACCCGATCTGGATAACTCACCTCTTCTCCCCCTGTCCGTGGAGTATCGCTTTGATGGCAAGGTAGTACGTCTGTCCTATTTTCAGGGGCGGGTGATCATGATTTTCGTTCGTGGCGGCCATGACCCAAACGAACTACGTCGCTGGTTTGGCATTGGCGAGATGCGCGAGGTGCTGATTGGACAGGAAACTTTTGTGGTCGATCCCGGAGACGGCGCCAGCGCGGCGTTTTCCATAAGGAACAAGGCAGTGCTGTCGGCCTTGGAGAAAGGCTTCCGGGAAGGCGCAAGGAAAGACCTGGCAAGGACCCTGTTCGTCAAGCTTCAAGAGTCGGGCATGGGTCAACTGCTTCAGGGGGCGTTTGCGATTGGCGCAGATGCCACGACTCTAAGGTTCGTCGTGACGGAGAAGTGCGACGAGGTCTGTCGGGAGAGAATCCGGACAGTGGCATCAACCGGGGACATATCGAACATGCTGGTCTCCCGGGGATTCAGGCGTTTCGAGGTTGCAGGCGCAGGGTACTCTGCGCCGCTCTTGGAGGCAGCATTGGATTCCAACCCGAGCGCACGCTCACCGTGACGCTTCCGCGGCCAGCAGGGAAGGGAAGTTGCCCACGGGCAGGGCAAGCGCCCAAGGGCTGGGGGTATAGACGGGGGTATGTTCCTTGACGCGGTATGAAGACTGCCTATGATGGCGAGTGGTTACGCGGTCCGTTCAATCCCGGGGGCCGCTCCAAGCAAGTTCAGATTTTCGCGATCAATTCTTTGGCAGCCGCGGCCGTGACCCCGGCGATGCGCACCGTCTTTCGCTTGCCGGTTTCACCGCGAAGAATGGTCACCGCCGAGCGGGGCACGCCGAATGTTTTGGCCAGGACTCGTTGCACGGCTTCGTTGGCCTTGCCCTCCACAGGCGGGGCGTTCACCGACACCTTGAGCCTGTCACCCTTGACCGGTCCCACGCCTTCGCGCGGACAGCGCGGCTGTACCACAATGTCGAGCGTGGCCGCGCCGTCTTTCTCGCCTACTCTCAGTTCGGCCATGGTCGATCAGGGACTATTTTTCAGCCTACAACGATATTGACGATCTTGCCGGCAACGACGATGACCTTGCGCACGGTCTTGCCGGTGAGGTGCTTGGCCACGTTGGGCACGGCCATCGCCTTGGCGCGCACCTCGGCCTCGGGCGCGTCGCGCGCGATCTGGACATCGCCGCGCAGCTTGCCGTTCACCTGCACGCCCAGGGTCACCACCGCGTCGATGGTCAGCGCCTCGTCGTAGCTAGGCCACGCGGCTTGCAGCAGGAAACCCTGCTGGCCGAGTTTCTCCCAGGCCTCGTCGCCCAGGTGGGGCGCAAAGGGCCCGAGCAGCTTGATGAGCGTCAGCAGATCCTCGCGCGTGGCGCCGCTGCTGGTGAGTTCGTTCAGGTACTCCATCATCGCGGCCACGGCCGTGTTGAAGGCCATGCGATCCAGGTCGCCGGTCACCTTCTTGATGGTCTTGTGGCGCAGGCGCAGATGCGCATCCGTGGCCGGCGCTGGCTTCTCGTTCAATTCTTCCACCAGTCGCCACACGCGCTTCAAGAAACGATAGCAGCCCTCGATGGCGCGTGCGTCCCAGGGTTTGGGCAGTTCGAACTCACCCATGAACATCTCGTACAGGCGCAACACATCCGCGCCATACTCGGCCACCACGTCGTCGGGGTTGATGCCGTTGAGCTTGGTCTTGGCCATCTTGTCCACGGCCGCTTTGAGCGTCTCGCCCGTGGCCTTGAGGATGGCATCGTCGCCGCGCAGCTCGATTTCGGTCCGGTCGTGGTAGCGGCCCAGGGCATCCTGGTACGAGTACGCGAGCACCGTGCCCTGGTGGCGCAGTTTCTTGAAAGGCTCTTTGGTCGACACATATCCCAGGTCGAAGAGCACCTTGTGCCAGAAGCGCGAATAGAGCAGGTGCAGAACCGCGTGCTCGGCGCCGCCCACGTACAGATCGACGGGCTGCCATTGCTTTTCGGCCTGTCTGGACCAGGGCTCGCGATCGGCCTTGGGGTCGAGGTAGCGCAAGTAGTACCAGCAGGATCCCGCCCACTGAGGCATGGTGTTGGTTTCGCGTCGGGCCGGGCCGCCGCAGGTCGGGCAAGTGGTCTTGACCCAGGATTCGATCCCGGCCAGCGGCGATTCGCCCGTGCCGGTGGGCTGGTAGCGCTCGACCTCGGGCAGGGTGACAGGCAGCGCCGATTCGGGCACCGGCACCGTGCCGTGCGTGGGACAATGAACGATGGGGATGGGCTCGCCCCAGTAGCGTTGCCGGGAGAACACCCAGTCGCGCAATCGGTAGCTGACCATGGCGCGGCCTAGCCCGCGGGCTTCGAGCTGCCCGGTGACCTTGGCCTTGGCCTGGGGCGTGGGCAGGCCGTCGAGATCGCCTGAATTGATCGCGACACCGTCGTCGCAAAAAGCCTGACCTGCCTCGGGCGCGTGGCCGTCGGCGGGCCGCACCACCGGGCGGATGGGCAGATTGAACTTGCTGGCGAATTCATAGTCGCGCTGGTCGTGCGCCGGCACCGCCATGATCGCACCTGTGCCATAGCTGGACAGAACGTAGTCGGCGATCCAGACCGGGATTTTCTCGCCATTGACCGGATTGATGGCCAAGGCGCCGGTGAACGCGCCGGTTTTTTCTTTTGCGAGATCGGTGCGCTCCAGGTCGCTCTTGCGGCGTGCGGCGACTTGATAGGCGCGCACGGCGGCCTGTTGCGCCGGCGTGGTCAGGCTGTCGACCAGCGGGTGTTCCGGGGACAACACCATATACGTCGCGCCGTACAGGGTATCGGGCCTCGTGGTGAACACCCTGATCTCGTCACTGCCCAGCGAGCCGTCGGCGGCCACCACCTTGAAGATCGCCTCGGCCCCGTCGGAGCGACCGATCCAGTTGCGTTGCATAGCCAGGGTGGACTCGGGCCAGTCCAGTTCCGCCAAGTCCTCCAACAAGCGATCCGCGTAGCGCGTGATGCGCAGCAACCACTGACGCATGTCTTTGCGCTCGACCCCGCTGCCACAGCGTTCGCAGCAGCCCTGAGTGACTTCTTCGTTGGCCAGCCCGGTCTTGCACGACGGGCACCAGTTGATGGGCACCGTGCCCTCGTAGGCCAGGCCTTTCTTGAAGAGCTGCAGGAAGATCCACTGCGTCCACTTGAAGTACTGGGGATCGGTGGTGTTGATCTCGCGGTCCCAGTCGTAGGCAAAACCGATCGAGTCGATCTGCCGGCGGAAGTTGGCGATGGCCTTCTCGGTGGTTACGCGCGGATGGATGCCGGTCTTGATGGCGTAGTTNNGGGTGCAGAACGTTCCAGCCCTGCATGCGCTTGTAGCGCGTGATGATGTCAGTGGCGGTGTAGCCCTCGCAGTGCCCGACGTGCAGCCCCGCGCCCGAGGGATAGGGGAACATGTCTAGCGCGTAGAACTTGGGACGCTGGGGATCGAAGGTGGTCTGGTGCAGGCGGGCCTCGCGCCAGCGGGCCTGCCACTTGGNNGTCGTAGGGCATGGGGGTGCGAAGTCTACACCACCGCAGCGCCGATCAATCAGACGTCATGCGATCCGCCGTCCCTGCGTCCGGAGGCATCGCCAGCGGCGGCAGCCCGATCAGCTCACGGCGTCGCTCGTACAGCGTGCGTCCGAAAAGAAAGGAGGTCAGGCAGGGATGCGGGGCCAGGGAGATGGTCTTTCCGGCGGCGCGCAACTCGACATTCTCGTCGGTCACCGCCCAGCGCGAGCTGAGCTTCTCGGCCCAGCGCACATCCACTTCGACCTGTGAGGCCGTCATCACCTCGGCCGGCAGAGGTTTCCAATTCTCCAGCAGCAGGCGCCGCAGCGCCGGCAAGCTGGTGTTTTCCTCGAACAGATAGCTACTGCGACCGCCCAGGGTCTTTTCGCTTTCGCTGGTCTGAATTTCATCGGAGTGAACCAGAGCAGGGGGCCGCTCCCGGCCGCGCGCCAGATCGTCGAAGTAGTCCTGCACGTGGCACTGGTCGTCGAAGATGATCTCGCGCGGCGGAACCTTGGCGAGATCGCGGCGCACGCCTACGGCACAGCCGACCAGCGCTGCCACGACAAGCAGGGCAGCGCCAGTCGCGCCGGCCACTAGTTTTCTTACGTCCATAGGCGATATCCTTTCACTATCGAAAGACCGAGGCCAATCTTTAGCCCGCGTGACGACGTGGCCCGCGAGCCTCACGGGCCGACCTCCGGCGCGCTTTCGCCAGCCTCCTCGGAGGGCCCATAATCCACGCCCGGTTTGGGCAAGTAGGCCTGGATCGGTCGCTTCACCTTGCCCATGATGCGGCCTTCAGTGACCACCACCGGCACCGGCGGGGTCAGCTCATAGTAGTAGCCACGCGTGCCCAGGGCGTAGTGGTACTGCTTGCCCTCGTAGTCGAGATGGCGGCGAATCGTAAGGGGCACGTTGCCCACGCGCTGGAAGGCCCGGTGGCGCAGCAAGAAATCGAACAGGCGCACGGCCCGGCTGTTCACCAGACGGTGGCAACCGTGCGAGAACCGCCGCGCGATCGAAGTGTAGTCCACGGAACCATGGGTGCGAATCTGGTTGTCGTAGAAGGTGTTCGCGCCGCGTTTGTGATGGATCGCCATGACCAGGCCGTAGGCCGACTCATAGCCGGGGCCCATCACGTCGGTGTTCACGGCCGTGACCGACCCCGCATCGCGGTTCAACATCTTGCGTGTCAGCAGATCCTTGGCCGGCGTTCCCTCGGGCGGAATCCACACCGGCCCGGCCACGATGTCTTTCCACACGCGCGGGCCGACGTCTGAGTTCTTGTACCTAAAGTACACCTTGCCATTGGGGCGCATTTCGCTGCGCCACGACCCGATGGTGGTGCGCCAGCGGCACAGCGGAATCTTCTGTTTGTTCCAGTTCACGAAAAGCCTGAGGCTGGGGAAGTGCACGCGCGGCTGGGCGATGGGCTTGCCGTCTTGATTGTAGGGGAAGTCGTACCAGACATCGCCGCGATCGATCTCGACGGAAAGGTTCATCTTGCCGCTGTAGTAGGGCGGAAGCTTGGGCGGTGGGAAGGCGACGCGCAGCATGTTCCTGATCCCCTGGATCTGGAACGCATTCATGATCCTGAGCATGTCGTCAGGGGTGCGGGCTCCCAGGCCGGCCATGAGCGCGTCGGTGTATTCGGCGATGAGATTCGGCACTGGGTGTTCGACGCCCGCCGTGTCCTTGTAGGTAGCCGGCTTTGCTCCGCCCGAGACTGAACCGTCCTCGAGGATGCCGGCCGCATCAGCCACCCGTTCCATCAGGATGCGCCGGAAGGTGTCGAAGTGCAGGTCGAGCGGCGGCCGCTGCAGAGCCGCCAGGGTCTCGCCGCCTAGGAATCCCCAGCCGAAAATGTTGTTCTTGCGTTCCCAGTCAGCCAACGCCTCGTTGGTCGCCAAGTCGAAGTGTCCCTCCACGTGTTTGGCCCGCGACGACAGCAACCCCTCGCACACCAGGCGCGCCTGAACCGCCCGGATCGCGCGCAGACGCACCTGTCCGCGACGGGCGCGCTCGATGCGGGTCGCGGCCTTGGGATCGTCCGCGGCGATGAAATTGAGCCAGCCGTCGCGATCGCGTGTGTCCGTGCCCGCCGCTTCCTTGGCCTTGGCGATTTGCTTGTCGACCCAAGCCGCATCCCCGGTCGCCTCGTGGTATTCGCGGTGTGCCTGCTCGCGACTTTGGAAGGTGACCGTGCCGTCGAAGGCTGCCAGGCCGGCCAGGTCCAGGTTGGCGTAGCAGGTTCTTTGCTTGTCGTCCTCGATGCGCTTGAGCAAGACATTGAACGTGGGCGGGATACCGTAGGCCTCGAGGAAATTTGGCTCGCGCTGCAGGCGCAGCGCCCGTCTGGCCTCGGCGATCACGCGCTTGCCCTGCGGGCTTTGTGCCGCGTCCTCGGTTCCGGGCAGGCCAGCGGCCATCAATACGGCGTAAGCCCCCTCGGGGCTGGCCAGGAAGATTTCATCCGGGCTTTCCCAGTCATTGGCCAGCGCGATGAAAGCGCGGCGGTAGCGGTTGGGCTTCGCCTCGCCTTGCGGACCGTCCGACTCGCTGAAGATGAAGGGTGCCCATTGGTCGTTGAGCTCCACATTGAGCAGACCTGCGGAACGCGCCCAGTCCACGGGTTCGCGACCAGGGTGCTCGGTCCCGAGCGCGATGGTCTCGCCGTCGGTCATCTCCCCCTCTCCCTCCCAGGGCAGGGGCGGCGGCGCGGGCTGGACCGGAGTGGGCTTGGTCGTGGGCTCGGCCGCTGCGGCATCGCGCTTGGGGCTGGGCGGGCGCGCGCAGGCCATCACCAAGAGCGCGGCAGACCAAGGGATCGAGCGGAGGGCTCGCATGACCGTCGAATTAGTAGCCAGGTGCGGGCCGAACGCAAGCATCAGGCGTCGCACCCTAGCAGGCGCTGCCCGCGCGCCAGCTTCCATTTGACAGCTGCAGCGCCGGCGAGTAGATCCTTGCGTCCCGATGCGCCGGGAAACCGTCGCTTCGGGGCCTGGGGTGGTAGTTAAGTTGGTTATAACGCCGGCCTGTCACGCCGGAGGCCGCGGGTTCAAGTCCCGTCCACCCCGCAGAAATCATTGAGGAATTTGGAAGTCGCAAAAGAGGTGCTCCAAATTGTACCGCCTCCGTACCGCCGAAGGTGGTACATTCCGAAGCCGGAGCAGCGGCCTCATGGGCTTCGTAATTCGTCGCGGAACACGCGACAAACCTCGGTACTACATTCGCTACGTTGACGTAGACGGCGGAGAGAAGAGCCGACGGGTGCCCGCCAAGACCAAGGCTGAGGCCGAGCGGTTTCTCCACCAGGCAGAAACCCGGCTTATGGAGGGTCGTCTCGGCATGGAGCCGAAGACCGACGCCATGATGACCGGCACGCTGATGGACGAGTGGATGATGACACTCACAAACCGAGACGCAGCCGGTGATCGTGGGCGTGTGAATAGGCACGTTCGGCCTGCCTTCGCTGGAATGCCTCTTTCGACCTTGCAGGAGATTGGCCCGGTGATGGCCTGGCTTGACGGGCAGCGCCGGGCTGGCGATCTCTCCAGCGGCAGTATCCGCCACAACCTCAACCTTCTCTCTCGTTTCTTCTCGTGGGCTATCGAGCGCGGGTACTCCAAGGTGAACCCGGTGCGCATGATTCCCACGGGGAAGCGCCCACAGGAAGCCCAGAAGCGGGACATGCCCTGGCTTGCCGACGACGCACAGGTGGTCAGCCTGATGAATCACCTGCCAGAACCCATCAACCTGATGTTCTACCTGGGCAACCGGTCGGGCCTGAGAACCGGCGAGCTTGCCGGTCTGCGCATGGCTGACATGGACTACCTGAAGGACGGCGCTATCCGCATCCGCTACTCCTATGGCGGCCCGCTGAAGGAGGACAAGGGGCAGACTGGCAAGATGAAGTGGGTTCCTGCCCCGTCCGATTCTGACGACTTCTTGGGGCTCTGGCTGAAGCGACGAAAACTCCAAGGTGCCAAGCCTGAAGACCTGGTGTTCCCGGCCCCACCTGCCCCCAACAGCATTCGTAAGCGCGACTGGCACGGCTACCGCAAGGAGTTCATCGAGGATTGCTGGGCTGCCGCCAAGGATGCGCACAACAAGAAGTGCGAAAAGGAACACCACGAGGACCGCAGGGTCGACATGACGTGGTACCAGGCCACCCGGCACAGCTTCGTCACGCGCAACCTGGAAGCCGGCGCTTCGCTCGACGAGGTGAGCGATGCCGTGGGCCACTCGTCGCCAGGTGTCACTAGGCGGTTCTATGATCACCACGTTCGCAGGAGTTTCTCTGCAACGCTGACGGCCAGGCTGAGACGGCCAGAAAAACCTACACGGTAGGGCCGCAGGCAAGAGGCAACGCCAGCATCGCCGGTTTGATCTTCTTGGTGAGGTCCATCACGACCGACGGAACCCCCAGTACCGCCTCACGTCTCAAAACGGGACTTCATCGGTGTTGCGCGGGGGCTCGCCATCATCGGGCCCGCCGCCGTCCTTGGTGCCTTCGCTGACGACCTCGACGGTGTTGGCCACGATGTCACCGTAAACCTTGCCCTGCCAGTCACGACCGCCCAGCCGGCCACTCACCGACAACACGGAGCCGGGCTTCCAGGCAGACGCCTGCTCGGCGAGTCGTCCAAACACCTTGATGGGCACTAGCTGAGGGTACTGCCCCTGCGTTTCGCAGATGAGGGTCAAGATCGTCTTTCCAGCCTTCGACGTGAAGGTGTCGATGCGCTGAAGAGTTCCCTGTCCCTGGAATGTGAATTCGCCCATGGTGTCCTTCCGTGTTCGTTCCTGGTTGCGGAACCAGAGCAATGCCACACCAAGGACGGCTTGCAAGGGCCGTCCTGCCAGGAGCGATCATAAACACGGCGGTGCCTCCCTACCTACCCCCCTGGCATGCATGACCCGGGATCGCAGGGCCGCCATCATTTCAAACGGACACAGCTAACTGGGCACAGCGCGGAGAAGAAGAAGGTCGTCATCTATTCCCGTTTTTTGGTTGGGATCTCGTGCAGGTCAGCCGTGGTCAGCGCGGCCGAGCCGAACTTGTCATGGATGCGGTCGAGCGCGGCGGCTTTCAATCCGCGTCTTGCGTGATCGTGATGACCACCGCTCAGGGCTCATCAGAAATCAGACGTGGCTGGGGCGAAGTGCTGTGGTTTGCGACAGTGTCTTGACGGTGTCGATTCGATAGATGAGCCAGGTGCGATCAACCTTCTTCAACTTGAAGTTGAATTCCTGTACCTGGAAATCGCCTTCACCCTCGACGGTGGCTTTGCCCGTCAGGTTGGCCATCGCACTCTGGTTGCCGGCATCGAGAGTGACGTTGATGTCCAGGAACTCGACCTTGAGCCCGCGCACGTGCTGCATGGCTCCCATCACCGCCTGCATCAGTTCGTCGCGCCCTTGCAACTCGCGTGTGTCAACGCCACGGACTTCCAGGTTGATCACGACGTCGGCAGTGAAGTAGTCCCCGAGGCTTTGAGCTTTGAGGCCCCTGGGAATGGCTCCTTCGCCGGGCTCGACGGAAACTGTGCGGGCCAGATTGAGCAGGCGCGAGCGGATGGCGTTTTGAGGACTGGGAAACCACACGCGCCAGCCCCAGATTGCAAGGCCGACCAGAGCAGCGGCGAGAATGAGGCGAATGGGCTTCTTCACCAGAGGACCCTTCCGACGATTCGCTGTCTTTGAGTCTTGCCTTTCTCGTGCAGCTGTTCCGGCATCGAACGGTTGTCCCCGACAACATAGTACAGGCCCGGCGCGAGCGTTTCTGGCGGTATCTCCCAGTCACTGCCGGGGTTCAGGTAGGGTTCTGAGACGACCTCGCCGTTGATGAGCAGGTGTCCCTTGTGAAATGCGATGGTATCGCCAGGTAGACCGACCACCCGCTTCAGGTACATCACGCTTTGTCCGGCCAGGCGGATGGCGACAACATCGCCGCGTTTCGGCTCGGACCGGGCGTAGGCGAGACGGTTCACCAGGTTGACACCCCCATCCTGGTAGGTGGGGAGCATGCTGGTCCCTCTCACATGGATGGGAAGCACCACGTAGGCGCGAGCGAGAAGGACGGCAGCCACCAGCACCACAATGCGCGTTAGCGTTCGTTTGGGTCTACGGCCAATCAATGCTGTCCGCAGCCAGGCTGGCGGACGGAACGAAGGGGCCTTCGTCTCAAGATCGGTCACAGCCCGCCGTGGAACCGACCGAAGGCGCGGGCAAGCATGACCGACATGATCACGACGCCAGCCCCGAGGACGAGCACATGGCGGGTCTTGCGCAGATCGAATTTACCAACGCGACAGACGAGCAAGTAGCCGACGGCCAGGTTGAACAGGCCCCACAGCACGTTGACCGTCGACGGGGACAAGCCTTCGCCTGGCGGAGATGCAAACGGACTCTGGAAGGGGTGTCCTGAGATCCCATTGCCCAGATGGGGCAGGGTGTTCGCGAGAAAGGCACCCCCGAAAAAGTACGCCACGTAGTGGTACCAGCGCATCGTTGCCTCCAATTCTCCCGCGCCACTCTTCTGCCGCGTTCGATGGGTGTCAAGGTGAACTGCGGTCAGGAAAAACCTCGAGTTCTCCAGTATGGCCAGCACACCAGCCCGGCACCCCGGTTGGCCCACCATGACCTGGGAGATCAAGTCGGCTGCGGAAACATGACCTGGGAGATCAAGTCGGCTGACCTAGGACACAAAGAACAGTCCACGCTCGTGCCCACCCCGCGCTAGACTGAGGCTGAGCCAACCCAAAGCGAGGAGATTCCATGTTCGTCGGCCACCTTGCCCTTGCCCTCGCCGCCAAGCGTGCGGTCCCCAAGGCCCCTCTCGGCTGGCTGATGGCGGCGGTCACCGCCCTGGATCTTCTTTGGCCGCTCTTCTTGCTCGCCGGCATAGAGCACGTTCGGGTGAGTCGAGGCGCTACGGCCTTCAACCCACTCGTCTTCGATTCTTATCCCTGGTCTCACGGCCTGCTCATGGCTTTGCTCTGGGGCACGCTGCTGGCCGTTTTGGGGCGCTCGCGTGGACTCTCTCCCCGGATCTGTTACTGGTTGCTCGGCCTAGTCGTCAGTCATTGGGTCTTGGACTTCCTCACTCACGCACCCGACATGCCCTTGTGGCCCGGAAGGTCGCCGCGTTTTGGCCTCGGTCTATGGAGTTCGATTCCCGGCACCTATGTGATCGAAGGCGCAATGTGGGTTGTGGGCATCATGCTGTATCTGCAGGGTCGGCGGGCGACCCGCTGGATCGGACCGCTGGCCTTCTGGTCGTTCGTCCTCATCTGCACTGCAATGTGGGCGACTGGGCCTTGGTCTCCGCCACCACCCAATGAACGATTTCTGGCTTGGTTCACCCTGGTGGGCTGGATCATCCTGCCCTGGACAGCACTCGCCGACCGCTACTACGCGCCGACTGCGGTGGAGCCAAGTGCCACGGCTCATCCGGCCTCTGAGTGACCCCCCGGTGTGCATGACCCAGGTTGGCGGGGCCGGCCAGCGAGCTGTTTCACAAGACTGTGGAGAGGACTGTGGACGGAATAGGGCTTTGACATCGCGTCCCAGATCGCACCAGCGTGATGCCTCTATCGGCTCCCGGATGCTCGGAATCCACCAGGCAGCTTCTTGATGCATCCTGTGCATCCGAAAAGCGGTACCATGTTCTCCGGGTCATGAAGGAACAGGATGTCAGACAGCGCATGGAGAGCTTCATGAAGATGCCCAGAGCGGCAGCTCTTTTTGTGTCCGGCTTGGTTGGACTGGCCTGTAGCAACTCTGGTCTGAAAGGCAGAGCTGGTGATGCGGGAGCCGCAACCGGAGGTCAGGCTGGCAGCACCAGCAGCAGCGGAACCACCGGAGGTGCTGGTGGCACGATTGGTCCAGATGGAACGGCGGGTACCAGCACCAGTGGCACAACTGGTCAGGGCGGCATGTGTGCGACTTTCCTTCCTATCTGCAAACAGGGTGACCAGCTTCTCGGTGGAGACTCGCCCAATTGCCCAGTGGAGCGCGAGTGCTACACCTTGCACGCCGGTTGCGACACAGTACTACTGTGCATGTTGCCTGAAGGTGAGCATTGTAGTGATCTACTGTCGTGCAATCCCGACGACACACAGATATCCGAATGGGACAGCGACTGTGATGCGCACACGAATTCCTGCTACACCAAACTGCTGTGCACGCAACCATACATTGTATGCAGGTATGGGCCAGATGCTGGCATGGATGCGTCTACCTCGGACACCGGAGGCTCACCAGGCAGCAGCGGAGGAGCGAAAGGAGATAGTGGCACCGCCGGTAGCTCGGGAATTGATGGAACCGGCGGCAAAGGCGGCACGGCCGGCTCTCCCCCTAGCCAAGGTGGTATCTGTGCATCATATCCTGATTGCGACCCAGGCGACCAGCAAGTGGCCATAGGGGTTGGACTGAACGCCATCCTTCCCTCCACTGACTGCCCAGCCGAGCGCGAGTGCTACACCCTGCATGGGTGTGGTCCAGTAATGTGCCTATTGCCTCAGGGTCTGCATTGCAACGATTCTCTCTCGTGCAATTCTGGCGACACCCAGATACCTCAGTGGGATCAATCCTGCGCGGGGTACCCCAGTCCGTGCTACGAGAACATGCTCTGTGGGCAATCCGTAGTATGCAGGAAAGGGACAGATGGAGGTGTGGATGCGGGTGCTGCAGCCGCACCCCGCTGCGGCGATGGTATTGTCCAAGCGGGAGAGGAGTGTGATTGCGGCCATGGCATTGTTCCCATCCCAGCGGGTTGTATAGAGCCAAACAACGACAACACCTACGGCGGATGTACGACAGGATGTAACTGGGGGCCCCGCTGTGGTGATGGCGTGGTCCAAATGAATAATGGCGAGCAATGTGACCTGGGCTCACAGAACGGTGTGTTCCAGAACGGCTTGGGCGTATGCACGCTGTACTGCGAGTGGATTCCGTGGCTACCTTGATAAAGCGCTGAGAGAGACATCAACATACCCTCCCCCCTGGCATGCGTGACCCAGGTTGATGGTGCCGGCAGCAATTCGTAGGGGGATAGCTAACTGGGCGACTGCCCCTCATTAGATCTGTGCCGGCGTGGAAATGGTCTTGCTCTTCTCCGGTGCGCACCTGCCCAGGATGACCTTCCACCCGTTTCTTGCCGCGCACGCATCAGCCAGGATGCTGTTCACCTCCACCGGGTCCACACGCTCACCTGACACGCGCACCTTGCTTGCGTACTCGACGGCAAGACCCAGAAGATCTTGTAGCTTGGGTGCGCATTCCAGGATGCGTGCATACGCCTCACAGGCGTAGGCAAAGGTCTCGCGCTTCCGGTACTCGATATCCAGCAGCCATTCCCGCCTTTTTGTTTCCGCCAGCCCTATCGTGCGCCGCTTGCAGTTGTGGAGGAGGTGCGCGGCCTCGTGGACCACGAAGTCTCCCAGCGGTTGCAAGCTAAACGACCGAGCGTGATTCCGGATCGCGAAAGGTAACCTAGGGGTCTTCGAGATCCCTGTGCGTCCTCTGAGAATGAGCGTGTCGCCCGGCTTTGCGCCTTCCGTGACTCCAGGTGTTCCCGAATCAAGATCGTCAATCTAGGGCCCTAACTGGCCCGCTGACTTCCGCTGCTTGTCGATTTCTTTCTGCGGTTCTCTCGGGAATGGTCGAAGAGCATCCTTCTTCTTCTTCACGGCGTCGAATGTGTCAACGGCCAGCCGTGAATGGCTCTGAGCGTCCGCGTTTCCCGACCGAAGTTCGGCAAGGGCATCCGCCAAGTCCCCAAGAACGTGGCCGTATTCCGTGGCCAGTGGTGCGGCCTTCAGAGCGCAATCGCTGTAGCCCCTCACCTTTGGAATTACGGCCACAGCGGCTGCCGCAAATGCCATCACTCCGACCGCCGCTTGGCCCCACCACGCAGTGGATGCGGCAATCGTCCCCCAGGCCCCCAAGCCGGTGACGGCGCTCATGAGGCTGGTCATGATCGCGTACCTGTCAGCACGAACCTGCATGCTGTCTGAGTACAGCCCGAGATGATTCGCCCAGAAATCGGCGCTCACCCTGCACTCCAGAAGTCGCCCCTCCGATATGCTGGCACCGTTAGGCATCGTTACCTCCTTTCTGCAGCATAGTCTCCATAGCATGAATGGCAACTGTGAGGGACCTTGTTCTTGGGGACCTCGCGCTCCCAGGCGCTACCCGACCAGGCGGGGAACTTGGGGTCGTACTCGCCTGTGCTCAGGGAGTGCTGGACCACTGCCCGACGGGCAAGGGCAGCATCATGTGGCGTGTCCTGGCGGACAAGGTCTGCTGGGGTGGTCATTCTGAAAGCTCGTCCCATGCTACCCTGGGACGGACCCGTATGCGCCTCCAACTCCTCTCCGATCTGCACTTCGAGTTTCACCGGGACGGTGGGCGCTCTTTTGTTGAATCGCTCGACCCGACTGGCATCGACGTGCTGGTGCTTGCCGGCGATATCGCCGTTGCGGATGGCATCCCCCCAGCACTCGAGCTGCTGTGCAGGAGGTTCCGCGACGCCTCCGTCGTGTACGTTCACGGCAACCACGAATATTACAACACGAACCGCGGCTGCGTGCTCGACCTCACCCGGCGGGCGCAGGCCGAGAACCCCAATCTTGTCTGGCTCGACAGCTCGGGCACCGAACTTCTCGGGTTCAACTTCCTGGGGGCACCGCTGTGGTTCCCGCGCTCCACCTTCGATGAAGGACTAAAGCATGCGCTGAGCGATTTCTCCGTCATTGAGGACTTCGAGTCCTGGGTGTACGAGGAGAACGCCAGGGCTATCGCCTTCCTCGATCAGCAGTTGCGCCCCGGCGACATCGTCGTGACTCACCACCTGCCGTCACAGCGTTGTGTCGCCCCAAGGTTCGTGGGAAGCCCGCTCAACCCATTCTTCGTGTGCGACCTCACGGAGCTGATACTAGAACGCCGGCCACGGCTCTGGCTGCACGGGCACTCACACGCATCCATGCGCACTCAGATCGGAGAGACCACGGTGCTGTGCAATCCGTTCGGATACATGGGCGAGGAGCCCAATCGTGAGTTTTTGGACCGGCTCGTGGTGGAAATCTGAAAGCACGCTCAACAGGACCAGCCCGGTGATAGGGTGCCATGGGCGTGACGAGGGACTACATCATTCCCCGCCATCTCGATCCTGTTGCCCATCTCCCCCGCAGCCCATACGATGGCCGGGAAGGAAACATCCAGGAGAAATCATGCCCCGCACCGACCCGAGCGCCGCCCCGATGCTTATCAAGAACATTGCAGACAAGATTCAGCAGGACCAGGTGACCTTCGTCGTGGGCGCCGGAATGTCGACGCTCGCGAACACGATCAACGGCGAGCCGTTTCCCTCCAGCGTGGGCCTTGCGACCAGCCTCGCAACGCACTTTCACCTTCGGCTCGCTCCCCCGGACAAAACAAATCTCGCGTACGTGGCCCAGGTCGTGGAAACCGAACACGGCCGAGACGCGCTACACACGTGGCTCGAACACCAACTGTCGTTCGACCCGAACGCGATTCCCCGCGAGCACAAGGTGCTCATGAAGCTTGCGACACGCGTCGTGACGACCAACTACGACACGTTGCTTGACGAAGCGGCCCGGGCGCTCGCACCCACCAAGACCTTCCGGGTCATCCGTCGCCCGGTCGACTGCTCGTCGCTCGACGGTCCCATACTGATCAAGGCGCACGGCTGCATCACGGTGAAGGAGTCCGTTGTCATCACGACGACAGACTATCTGAACCGGCTCTCCCGCGAGACCATTTTGGATACAGCACTAAGGCTCCTCTACGCTGCCAGCGATCTTGTGCTGCTGGGCTTTGGCGCACAGGACATCGATTTCTTGTTGAAGCTCAACCAGATTCGAGAGGATCTCGGCCCCTTTGTGCATCCGCTCGTCGCCGTGATGAACTGTCGAAGCCGAGTCAATCTGTCAG
>PMBY01000147.1 GCA_003153875.1 Myxococcales bacterium
AGCGAGCCGAACCAGCCCACGTGGCTGGCGTCCATCCAATGAGAGGGCGCCACCCGATGCTCGAAGCGCCATTGCCCCGGTGATCCAGGCGCGACCACGCCAGGCCCTGCTTCCAGCACGGCCAGCTCGACGTCCTCGTCTTCAACGCGAATTGCACCCTTGGTGCCATGCAAGGTGTACATGACCTTGCGCACGCCCGCGGTCCACGAAAGGTGGGCCGACACAACGCCGGTCGGAAAGGTCAAGGTGCAGCCGAAGACATCCTCGGTGTCATGGCCATTGCCGGTCGAAGAATGGGCGGTGAGGGTAGTGGGGTAGGCGGCCATCCAGTCAAAGGCCAAGTAGAAGGTGTGGCTGCCGTGATCCATGGCAATCCCGCCGCCCGACAGAGCGCGTTCACGGCGCCAGTCAGGCCGCCACTCCTCTACGCCTTTGGCGTGGGTGTTGCGAAATGTCTGCATGGTCACCAGGTGCACGGGACCGATGACTCCCTCGTTCAGGATGCTGCGCACGACCTTGACCACCGGCGCATGTTTGTAGTTGTGGCAGGGGAAGATGACCCGGCGGGCTTCGCTCGCGTGCCGGAGCATGGCCCGAGCGTCCTCTGCGGTGGTCGCCATGGGCTTCTCGCAAAGCACGTGCAGCCCGCGGCCGAGCGCAGCCTGAGCGATCTCGGCGTGGTGGACCGGCGGGGTAGCAATGTCGAGAAAGTCCAGCGTTCCAGCCTCGGCGGCGAGCAGCGAGGGATGATCGGGGTAGATGCGGGCCGCGGGAAACATCGCATGCGCTGCCTGCCGGCGAGCTTCACAGATGTCGGCAATGGCGGTTATTTCAACCGCCCGGCCGTTGCCCATGTGTTTTGCATATGTCGGCGCGTGGCCTTGGCCAGCGATAAATCCATAGCCAACCAGCGCACCGCGTAGTGGTCGCTTCATGTCTCGGGGATTGCTAGCACGAGATCGCCTGTTGGGGAATCACTTCTCGTCGGGACTTCAGCGGCACGGGACGGCACCTCTTGGCTTTGAACCTGGTGGTTTCCTTGGTAGCCATAGGATGACGTGACCCCCGCCCGCCGTTACTCGGCCCCAATCTACCGCGCCGCTCTTCTGAGCGGGGCCGCGGTGGGCATCGTCGACGGCATCCGGGCCGCATGGCTTGGCCATCTGGGCGGAGCGGCGTTCCTCTCCTGCATGGCCCTGGTGGTTGGGTTCGACCTGTTGATGGGCGCGGTCGCCGGCTTGGCCCTGGCAGCCCTGCTGGGCCTTGCTGCCTGGGGACCGCGGCGGGGCAGCGGATGGGTGGTTTCGGGCATCGCTTGGTTCGCGGTCGGCGGCCTCGCAGCCATAGCGCCGGTGGTGGCCGTGGCCGAGACGGCAAATCGCAACAACCGCTTCCTGGCCGCGGGCATCGTGGCCTTGGTATCGTTGCTGGCCGCGGCCGCCGCCGCGCTTCTCGGGCCAGCGCTCGCGCGCGTGCTGGCGCTCGCGCTGCCGTCGTCCTCGCTTCGTGCGGGGCCTCTGGCAAACGACCCTGTGCCGGCGGGCCAGTCGGTCACCGCCGCCGGCCTCTTGCTGCTCGCACCACTTTCGGCCCTGCTCTTCGAGGTCGCCGTGTTCTTCGTCGTGTGGCGTACACGCGCGCCTCTGCATCGGGATGTGAAGATCGCGCGTTCGATTCTCGGCGGGGCGCTCACTGCGGTCCTGCCCTGGGTCATTGCTCGCGCCAGCGTCGCCTGGCCGCGCCTGTCCTGGCGCAAGGCCCCGGGCGCGGCTTTGGTGTTGTTCGGCGTTCCGGCCGGGCTGCTCATCCGCGCGCGTTGGGCGCAGGACTTTCAATTCGTGCAGTGGAACGAGGTGCGCGTGGTGGTGGAATTGGCGCTGGCCACGCTGGTCATGGCGTTGGTTTTGCCACGACGTCCTGCGGCCGGCAGAAGATCGTGGCGAGCCGCGTTCCTGGCGGGCTTGCCGGTGCTTGCGGCTGTGACCGTCTTCGTGGTCAGCGAATCCGAGCCTGCGCGCAAGGCGGCCTCGGCGCATGCCGGATTCACCGGTGCGCTGGTGGCCCTCGGCCAGCGCACTTTCGACTTCGACCACGACGGATACTCGCGCTTTTTTGGCGGCGGTGACTGCGACGACCGCGATCCGGGGCGCAACCCTGGCGCTCAGGACTGGCCCGATGACGGCATCGACCAGGACTGCGACGGCAAAGACGCCAGCACCGAGGCCCTACGTTCGCCGCCCTTTCATCCGGTGCCGGCCTCGGTGCCGGCGGACCTCAAGTTCTTGTTTGTGACCATCGACACCCTGCGCGCCGATCACCTGGGCTGCTACGGCTACGGCCGGCCCACCACGCCCGCGCTTGACCGGTTGGCCAGCGAAAGCGTTCTCTTCGAGAACGGGTGGGCGCACGCGCCCTCGACCCGCTACTCGATGCCGGCGATTGCCACCTCTCGCTGGCCGTCAGCCATCAAGTGGGACGAGTCCATCTGGTGGCCGCGCATCGATCCCAGCATGCGCACCATCGGCGAGGCGCTGCACGATCTCGGCTACACCACCGCGGCTTTCTACGCCTATCTCTACTTCAACCGCGCCGACCGCCGCGGTTTCGAGCGCGGCATCGATTTCTACGACGACGAGTGCGCAGCCTTGCACACCAACGTCGGTGGTCCCGCGGAGTCGGTGGGATCCTCTGCACGCCAGATGGCCGACAAGGGCATCGCGTTTCTGCGCGAGCACGGGCAGGAGAAGTTTTTCCTGTGGCTGCACTTCTACGACCCGCACCTCAACTACCAACGCCACCCCGAGGCGCCGGCCTTCGGCGAGCGCCAGGCCGACCTGTACGATGGCGAGATCTGGTTCACCGACCATCACTTCGGCCGCGTGCTCGACGAGCTCAAGACCCTGGGGCTGTGGGACAAGACGGTGATCGTCGTCACCGGCGATCACGGCGAGTCGCTGGGCGAGCACGGCATCAGCGCCCACGGCTATCACCTATACTCGCCCCATACCAAGGTGCCGTTCATCGTGCGCGTGCCCGGCCTGTTGCCCCGACACTCTGCCACGCCAGTGGGCCATGTGGACCTGGCGCCGACCTTGGTCAATTTGGCGCGGGGCCCGCACCAGCCTGGCTTTTTGGGCCGATCCATGGTGGATCTGCTGGCGGGAAGCCTCGACGGCACAGCGCCACAGCCCGTGTTTCAAGAGGTCAGCTACGAGGG
>PMBY01000089.1 GCA_003153875.1 Myxococcales bacterium
GTGACCCCGATGCTCGTGCGCGGCAGCAGCATGCGGCCTTTCCTGCCGCCGGGAAGCCTGGCCGCTGTCGAACAGGTTGCGCCCAGGGACATCCGGGTCGGCAACGTCATCGTTTTCCATGACGAGGGCGGACAGCCGGTCATGCACCGGGTGATTTCCACGCGCACCGGGATCGTCACCCAGGGCGACAACCTCACCCGCCCCGACGGCGTGGTGCCAGCCGAGCGCATCGTCGGCAAGGTGGTGGCGCGCTGGCGCAGGCACCAGTTGCGCGGCATCTCCCGGGCCGAGGAGCGCATCTGGCTTCACGCTGCCAGTCCACTGCGGCGACTGCGCGGTTTGTTGCGGGCAGGTGCCAGGCTGCTGGCGCCCCTGGTCGGCGCTGCTGTCCCATTGCGGACGGTTCGCTTCGTGGCTGGCGACCGCGGCGAGACCGTGAGACTGTATCTCTTGAAAAAACTCGTGGCTTGGCGCAGAACCGAGGCCTGCGGGGACGCCATGTGGATCCATCCGGTCTTCAGGAACACTGCAGTCGAGCGGCGGCTGCGCGCCATCGGCGCAGGCAAGGATCTGCAATGAAGCCGGGCTGCCCAATGGCCAACCCCGAGATCGCCGTGGACCAGGAAGACGACGGCGCCTTGCTCTTCAACCCCGAGAGCGGCGAGGTGCAGATTCTGAATACCACCGGCGCCTTTCTCTTCCGCCTGCTCGATGGTTCGCATTCACGCGAGGATCTGGTAGGCTGTCTTATGCGTCAGTACGACATCGGAAATCGGGAGGCGGCCGAGAAGGACGTGGACGAGTTCCTAGGCACATTGAAAGACAAGCGCCTCGTGGGCGACGCAGCGTGACCCGGCAGGCATCAGGGAGGACGAAATGAAACGACCATACGAAAAACCAACCCTCACCGACCTGTCCTTGCCAACGGCTCGGGCTGGCTGGCTGCCTGGCGGCGGTGCCTCGCCTCAGGGATATTGCCACAACGGATCGCTCCCTGCGGATCCACGCGAGGGCAACTGCAACACCGGTGGCAGCGCTGGGTATCCGACAGGGTGCAACTCCGGGCAAGGGGCCGCACCACAGAACTACTGTTCGACTGGCACCGGCGGCAACTAGCCGAGAGATGTCCAGCCTCGGCTCCTCGTGGATTCTGTGACCTGTAGAGCCGAGGAGTCACGTGTGGTGCTCGCGACCGGTGGTCGGCGCGTTGTTTTGACGCTCCCGGATGAGTACGAGCCGTTTCTGCGTGCGCCTCACTACCGGCCCTTCTACGCTGCTGACGGCCGATCCGATGCGTGGGTGCGTTTCCACTTGGTTGAGAAGCCCGGGCGGGATGCCGCTTCGGCCGCCCGGGCAGCGGTGCGCGGACACCTGTTCGATAGCCTTCCCATTCTCAGCTGCCCTATCGTAACCGAGCGCTATCTGTCCCGCGGCGCAGGTGAGTTGCTCATTCTCAACACCGCGCTGGCCGATTTCTTGCGTCCTTCCACCTGGACAATGGACGCCTTCGCATTCGGCTTCCCCACCGCCGATGTGAGCCAGTACCTACGCGGCCGCCTCTTTGTGCTGCTGGGAACCCTGTTGACGGCCAGTGAGGGCGTGCTCCTGCACGGCTCGGGGTTCGTCATCGATGGTTTGGCCGCGGCGGTCATCGGGCCGAGCGAAGCGGGCAAGACTACGGCCGCCCGGCTGGTGCAGGGTGACCGGCTCCTCTCGGACGATGTGGTCGCGGTGACGGATCTTGACGGCGAGCCGCAGCTTCATGCGACTCCCTTCGGCCGCGAGTCCGATGGCGTTGGCTCGGCGCCGTTGCGCGCGATCTTCTTCCCGCGCAAGCAGGCCGCGTTCTCCCTGCAACCGCTGACGGCCCGGCAGGCCCTGATCCGAAGCGCGACAGAGCAAGCTGACACCCTACAGGGCCTCTTTCACCCCTACGGTGGCATGGCCATCAGGAACCTCGGCCGCCTGTTCCGCAAGGTGCCTGCCTACGAACTCGGATTCTCCCTCGACGGCATCGATCGCGAAGCCGTCCGCCGCGTGCTGTCCGGATCTTGAAAGCCTACCGGCCGGACAGGCGATCGAGGATCCACAGCAGCCGGTGCAGCTTCACGGCATCCGTGCGCCGCAGACCCGATGGCTTGCCTGCGTCGCCTGGTCGCAAGAGGGCCAAGGCGCTCGGGCCGGCCGCATGCTGGGGGTTGTACACGACATCCGGCGGAAACTTTGCAACCGGGATCGTACTCTGGCTGTCGCGCAGGGAAACCAGCCAGGTTCGCGTCTGGCTTGGCACAAAGGGCAGGGGAGCCTCCATGCTGGCCAGCCGCGCGACCAGCGGCGCGCTGAAGCTGGTGCCATCCTGGGGCAGCAGCCAGTTGCCGGGCAGGGGAGCGATAATCGCCTGGCCAGGAGCCAGCACATCCACGCACAGGCCGTGGTTGGAGAAACTCGCCAACGCGCCGTCCACGCCGTAGGCTCCCACCAGCATGTGCGTGGGATCGCCCTGCTTGCAATCAGCAGAGTCGGCCGGGCTGTCGACCTCGACACCCGCGTTCCCGGCGGACTGGACCGAGAGGGCGCTGGGGTGGGCTTGCGCCGCATTCTGTTCCAGGTCCAGTTCTGACAGCCGCGCCTGCCACGGCCCGAGATCCACGGCCGCGCAGCCCTGCGCCACCATGGCGTCCTCGACCGCCTTGGTGGGCAGGACGCCAAGGCTGAGATTCAGCGAGCCGACATTGTTCCGGGAAATTGCGTCGTCCAGCCCGCGGTCCAGATCGGCACGCGGCCGGCTCACGTAGGCAGCCCGCACCTCGGGGTCCGCCAGCAGGGCCATGGCCTGGTCGACGGTGGCCTGGCTGATGCATTGGACCTGTGCTGCGACCTCGCTGGTCGAGAGCAGTGGGTACTGCACCAGCACCAGGCGTAGCTCGGGATTCTGATACGCCAGCAGCCCGGCCACCGAGGTGCCGTGTACGCGCGCGTCCTGCGGCTCAGTCTTAAGCGCGCTGATGATCGTCGCGTACTCGACGGCGGAGAATGCCTGGGTGAGCTCCGTGTCGGAGCGCAGGGCAGCGTTCCAGCGATCGCGATAGCCATCGACGCTGGTGAGCCATGACTGATCGTAAGGTTGGATGCCGTCGCCAAGCTGGCACGAGTGATCCGGCTCG
>PMBY01000497.1:0-5552 GCA_003153875.1 Myxococcales bacterium
TCGCCGATGCCGAAGCGCATGCGTAGCACCTTTTCTTCTCGCGGGGTCAGCGTGGCCAGCACCTTGCGCGTCTGCACCGCCAGGTTCATCGAGATCACGGCGTCGGCCGCCGAGATGACGCTCTTGTCCTCGATGAAATCCGACAGGTGCGAATCCTCCTCCGCGCCGATGGGGGTCTCCAGCGAGATGGGCTGCTTGGCGATGTTGAGCACGTTGCGGACCTTGTCGAGCGACACCTCCATCTTCTCGGCGATCTCCTCCGGGGTCGCCTCGCGTCCCAGTTTCTGCACCAGATAGCGACTGGTGCGGATGAGCTTGTTGGTGATCTCGACCATGTGCACCGGGATGNNTGCCCTCCTGGATCAGGTCGAGAAACTGCAGGTTGCGGTTGGTGTATTTCTTGGCGATGGAGACCACCAGCCGCAGGTTGGCCTCGACCATCTCGGCCTTGGCCAGCTCGGCCTGACGCTCGCCGTCCTGGATCTCGCCTACGGTTTCGCGAAGAATTTGCTCGGTCATGGTGGCCTCGTGCTCCACCTGCTTGACCTTCTTTCTGGCGCTGTCGATGAGCTTGGCCAGCGTCTCGATCTCGTCGGGGCGCAGTCCCAGCTTCTTGGCCACCGCACGCTGGCGCAGGGGCGAGGAACGGATCTCGCGCAGGGCTTTGCGGAACCCGTGCTGGGGGATGCCGGCTCGATCTTCGTAGTCGGCAATCTCGCGCTGGGCGGCTTCGATGCGCGACACCAGGCCCTTGAGCCGAGCGACGATGCGATCGAGCTGCTTCTTGTTGAGGCGCAGGTTCTGCAGCACGTCGACCATCTGGTGCTTGATGGCTGCGACTTGGCTCCTGACTCTCTTGTGCGCGGACTCGGTGGCGGTCTTCTTTTCCTCGACCTTCTCCAGCTGCTTGTGTAGTCGGCGTACCTTCTCGATGACCTTGCACACCCGCTCGACGTGCCAGTCCTCGTCGAACTCGCTGTCATCCTCGTCCGCGTCCCTGACCACCTCCTTGACCCGAATCTTCCGCTGGCGCAGTTTGTCGCCCAGGTCCAGGATCTCCGCGATGGCGACGGTGGAATTGAGCACCACCTGGAGCACACGGCGCTCGCCGTCTTCCATGCGTTTGGCGATTTCCACCTCGCCCTCGCGGGTCAGCAACGACACCGAGCCCATCTTGCGCAGGTACATGCGCACTGGATCGTCGGTCCTGGCGTAGACGTCCTCATCGTCTTCTTCCGCCTCGGGGACGCGCGCGGGTTCCGGCTCAGCTTCTTCCTCGTGGGCCGCCTCTCTCGGGGGCGACTTGTCGCTGTCCTTCACGTGGAACGCAGACTCCACGATCTCGATGCCTTCGCCGCCCAGGGTCGACAGCCAGTCGTCGATATGGTCGGACGAGCCGATGCTCTCCACCATGTGATCGTTGACCTCGTCGAAGGTGAGGAAGCCCTTGGCCTTGCCGATGGTAATGAGATCGCGCTGCTTGCGTTGGTTCTCTTTGCTCGACACCGCCCGCTTGGCCGTCAACTTGCCGACGGCTTCGACGTCTTCGTCGTCCGGGCCGTCGTCGTTCAGTTGCTCGTCGGCTTCTTCGATCATGTGGTCGGAACCTCTCAGGTGGAAGGCAGAACACTCATCTTGATGCGAATCGGTTCCATCGTCCTCAAGACTTGTCCATCAATCGTCGGCAAAGGCGAATCTTGTCGCGCAAGTGATCGAAAACATTGCAGCACCTGATCCCGGCGCGCCAGTATCTAGTCATCTCTTCCGCGGTGGGAGAATTTCTTCAACAATTCGCGGTAGTTGCCATCACCTGCGGCTAGGTTCCAAATGTCCCGGTGCGTAGCTTGTGTCTGAGATGCGAGGTGATCGCCCGCTGCCTACTGCAGCGTCCGATTCAGCCGGGCCACCTGGTAGCCCTGCTCGCGCAGCCGCCCAAGTATCCCTTCATAGACGCTGCCGTCCATGGTCGGCGTGCGGCTGAGGATCCACAGGTAGTCGCGGCTGGGATGACCGACGACCGCGTACTGGTAGTTTGCGCCGAGATCGATGATCCAATAGGCGCCCCAGAAAGGCCTGAAGAAGCTCACTTCCAGCTTGGCGTTGCTGGTTCGGTCGACCACGCGCGCGCGTCCTTGGGCCGAATCCTCCTTGCCGGCAAGCGAGCCCTTGCGGCAACGGTTGAGCACAGCGATGTCTCCGTCGCTGCGCATGGTATATGTCGCGGTCGTGCCAGTGCAGCCAAGCTGGAATCGTTGCGGGAAGCTGGCGATGTCATACCAGGTTCCCAGGTAGTGCTGCAGATCCACGCGCGGCACGGTTCGCAGCTCGGGCAGACCGAGGCGTGCGGTTGTGGTCTTCGTGCAGCCAGTCACCGCCAGCAACGCGAGCAGCACGGTCGTCAGTCTTGTCCTAGCAGTGCTCGCGCTGCATTTCATCTGGTTTTCCAATACTGCGCAGCCGGGAAGTCTGTGGCAACAACCTGGGATGTCAACCCCGGCGTCCCGCATCGATGGAAAAGCGTTGCCCCGCATGGCAGCCTCGTATTCGCAGCAGGAGCGAGACACCATGACGACCCAGACGGCGAGTGAGCAATCGAGGGCACGCATGCCCGTCATTTTCGCCGCGCACGGCGCGCCGGTGTTGCTCGACGACGTCCAGTGGATGGCGGAACTCGCCGCGTGGGCCCGGGCGATGCCGAAGCCCAAGAGCATCCTCATGATCTCGGCTCACTGGGAGCAGCGTCCGACCACGCTGGGCGCGACCCGGACGGTGCCGCTCGTCTACGACTTCTACGGGTTTCCCGAGCGGTACTACCAGACCCAGTATCCAGCTCCGGGCGCGCCCGATCTGGCTGCACGCGTGCGCGAATTCTTGCGCCAAAAGGACATGCCGGTTTCCCAAGACTCAGAGCGCGGGCTGGACCACGGGGCCTACGTCCCGCTCGTGGCGATGTACCCTGGCGCCGACGTGCCCGTGCTCCAGATCTCGATGCCAATTCTGGACGCTCAGGAACTGTTCAGGCTGGGTCAGGCCTTGGCCCCACTGCGCGACGAGGGGGTGCTGATTTTCGGCAGCGGTTTCATCACGCACAACATGCGCTACGCCTTCCGTCCGGGCACCCCCCAGTGGGCCAAGGAGTTCGACGCCTGGGCAGCCGATGCACTCACGCGTTTCGACGTGGATGCGCTCATGGATTTCCAGATCCGCGCGCCAGCGGCCCAGATGGCGCTGCCGACATGGGAACACTACGCGCCGATCCTCGTCGCTGTTGCTGCGGCCGCCGACCAGCGATCGCGAACAAGCTTTCCCATCACCGGCTGGTGGATGGATGGGGCATTCACCAAGCGCTCGGTGCAGTTTGGTTAGCCATTTTCTGGACGGCGCGCTTTCGCGACGTCTATGCTTCCCCAGCATGGCCAGAAGAGTCCTGAACGTGGGGGGCAACAACAAGAGCATCCCGCTGCCTGCGCAGTATGCCGACTGGGAACAGGTTCTTCTGGACATCGATCCGCGCGGCAATCCGGACGTGGTGTGTGATGCGCGCGAGCTGAGCAAGCTGCCCGGCGCCAGTTACGATTCCATCTACTGTTCGCACAACCTGGAGCACTACCACCGTCACGACGTGGCCAAGGTGGTTGCGGGTTTCTGCTATTTGCTCAAACCCAATGGTTTTGCCTTTGTCCGCGTTCCCGACATGCACGAGCTGATGCAGACCGTGGTGCAGAAGAACCTGGATATCGACGATGTGCTGTACCAGGCCCCGGTGGGGCCCATCCTGGTGCGCGACGTGATCTACGGCTATGGCCGGGAGATCGAGGAGAGTGGCAACGATTTCTACGCACACAAGACCGGGTTCACGCAGAAGTCGCTGCGGTCAGCTCTCATCGCAGGCGGATTCCCCGTGGTCTTCGCCGGCAGCGGCAACCTGGAAGTGACGGCCCTGGCTCTCAAGGCCGCGCCCAGTGATTACGTCGCGTCGCTTTTCAAACTGCAGGGCGGCGAAAGGACGAGTTGACGTCCGCGCGACCATTGCTGGTCGGTGACGCCGAGGCCCGCCCGTGAGTGAACGTGTTCGCGTGTTGGTTTACGGCGGCGTCGGATCGGAGGCCTGCGACTTCTACCGGCGGGCGCTCTACGTCTCTCGGCTGGCGGACTTGGGCGTCGATCTGGTTTCCTGGACGCCGCCCCTGGTGCATCCGCCCGCGTACGCGGGACGCTGGTTCGACGCTATTCGCGACGGCGTAGCCCAGCTTGACTTGAGCGAAGTGGCCCAGGCCCAGGTGGTGCTGTTCTCGCGCTGGTCGAACACGCATGCGGCCTGCACAGTGTGCGGTGCCGCGTGCGCGTCTCCCGACGGGCTGGCCGACCATGCGCGATCCACAGGCCACGACACGCTTCGCATGGATCCCTTGCTTCGGCTCTTGGTTCCGTCGCTGCTGTCCAACCCCAAGCGGCGCTGCGCTCTCATGTACGACCTGGACGACGACTTGTTTCACCAGCCCGAGTGGGTGGGGCACGGCGCCGGGCTGGCTCGCGAAATGGATCTGGTGGAACTGGTTATCCGAGCGGCGGATCTGGTCACCGTGTCCACGCCGGTGCTGCACAAGGTGCTGCAACCTTTCACCCCACGCACCCACGTCATCCGGAATGCGGTCGAGCCAACCTGGTATTCCGCCGGTGCGGACTGCGCAGCTCCGTCGGGCGAGCCCCGTATGCTCTTCTACGGCGCGGACGTGCGTCGGCGCGACTATGCCCTGTGCAAGGACGCGGTGGATGACACGATTCGCGCACATCCGGCCGCGCGTCGGGTCTGGCTGGGCAGCGACAGCCCCGCGGTGCGCGGGCTGGTTGACGAAGCCCACCCGTCGGTCGCGGCCGGCCCGGCCTTTGCGGCCGTTCTCAGCAAGCTGCGCCCGCATATCGGGCTCGCACCTTTGCAACCGAACGAATTCGCCAGCGCCAAGTCGGAGCTGCACTGGATCGAGTATTCCTTGGTGGGAGGGGCCACCGTTGCCAGCCGATTTCCGACGGGCGGGCCCTACGACCCGATCCAAGACGGGCATGACGGATTGTTGGCGATGGGCGCTGATGAGTGGCAGCGGGCTCTCGCGCGGCTAGCGGCGTCGCCCGCCCTGCGCACCGACATCGCAGGACGAGCCCGCGAGCGGATCCTGGCCGAATACCAGGTGGCTGCGCGCGCCGTGGAGTGGGCGGCCGCCTATCGCTGGGCCGCCGCTCACCCTGGCATTGGTCCGAGATTGTGACCCCGTCGCCGGCCGCTTGATTGTGGCCGCAAGCTTTCTTGAGGCTGGCTCGACTTTCGGGTGTAATGGGTGGGCCATGAGGAGTCACGAATTCGCCCCGGCCATGTTGGCTTCTCTCCTCGGGCTCGGCAGCTGTGCCCCGACCATCAACAAGGGTGCACCCGTCGCGCCGCCGGACGGCTGGATGATCGTGTCCCCGAGTGGGCTGCTGACGGTGCAAGTTCGACAGTTCTCACCGACGGGGACGCCCGACTATCCCACACAGCCGCGCCTGTACTATCGAGTCGC
>PMBY01000497.1:5562-8014 GCA_003153875.1 Myxococcales bacterium
CCGGCGTGGAACACGTGCTCTCGTTCGAAACCCCCCAGAAAGCGCGCATGGATTTCATCGTGCGCGCCTACGACGATGGGCTGGCTTTTCGCTATCACTTCCCCGAAATCAATTCGGGACCGTTCACGGTTACCGGCGAGGCCACAGGCTTTCGTTTCATGCCGGATGCTCGTGCGGTCTTGCTGCCTCAATACGACCCCGGCGCGAGCCGAGATCCAGACGGCGCGGCCGAGTGGATGACCGACTTGCCCGCGGGCACGGCAGCACCGGCCGCGGCACGGTGGGCGCTGCCCGCCCTGTTCGCTTCGCCCGACCGGGCGCGCTGGGCCTTGCTGGCCGAGTCCGGTCTGGTCGCCGGCCATGCGGCCCTCGGGCTTGCGGGCAAGTCCGACAACGAGATCTATCGCTTTCGTTTTCCACATCCCGATGAGGAAGCAGGGCGCGGAGAGGTGCAGCCGAAATCGGCTCTGCCCTGGTCCACACCTTGGCGGGTCGTGATCGTGTCAGACGGGCTCGCCGGCCTGGTGGAGTCGAGTCTGGTGACTGACCTGGGCGCGCCGGCCTTGGCCGGCACCGGGGATTGGGTCCGGGCCGGCAACCTGGCCCGGCACATGGGCGCAAGTGGACTCGATCGGGCCAGCCTGGGCCAGGGCGTGCGCTTGGCGGAGCACGCGGCCTCGTTAGGCTGGGGCTACGCGCTGCTTTCCGCTGCATGGCCATCCGGAGGCGGAAGTTCGTGGCACCAGATGGTCCGCGCCGCTGCTAGCAAGAAGGTTGGGTTGCTCGTCGGTCCTCGGGACGCGGCCGGGTTGGCGCTCGCCGAGTTCGCCGCTGCCGGACTCAAGGGGGTGCGGGTCGCGGTCTCGGCGAGTGGCAAGCCTGACGTGGTTGAATCCCTGTTGGTGCTCTTGCAAGAGGCAGGCAAGCGCCACTTGCTAGTGGAGTTCGAGGGCCGCATTCCCGGCGCGGGATGGGATCGCAGCTATCCTCACCTTCTGTCAGCCACGGTTGGTCACAGCGGCGCCCCTGAGCGCGACGGGGCCAGCCAAGCGCGACAGAATGCGATCGAGCCCTTCACCCGCAACGTGGTGGGCCCTATGGAATCCATGCCCATCGCATTTCACAGCCCGGCGCGCCCGTCATCCATGAGTTGGGGCCACGAATTGGGGATGACCGTGGTTTTCGAATCGGGGCTGCGCTGCTTCGCCGACAGCGAGGGTGCTATCCCGAAGGATGCCGTGAGCTTGCTGTCAGGCCTGCCCAGCGCATGGGACGAGACCCGCCTGCTCGATGGCGATCCTGGCCACACGGTCATCATCGCCCGCCGCAAAGGTCGCACCTGGTACGTGGGCGGGCTCAACGGCGATGCGGTCGCCAAGACGCGCGCCGTCGCCATGGAACTCCTCGGCACTGGCTTGTTCAACATGATCCTCGTCGCGGATGGTCCCTCGGCGACCGAGTTGGTGGTCACGAAACGGCAGCGCAACGCCACTGACGTTCAGGGCATCAGGATGGCGGCCTACGGCGGCTTTCTCATGCGCCTGGTGCCGCAGAATTAGCCATTCACCACCGTCCACGGCCGCGGCAGGAAGTAGTCCTGGTAGGTGCGCAGGGCGTAGCGGTCGGTCATCCCGGTGATGAAATCAGCGACCGCGCGCGAAAGATCCTCGCTGTCAGGCACGCCTTTGGGCCAGTGGCGCGCATGGAACTCGTCGGCATGGAGATGGAAGTAGGCCCACAGCTCGCTGATGACTCGTTCGGCTCGCTCGAACTCCTTGCGGATGTCTTCGCGTTCGTAGACGCGTTCGAAAAGCACGTCGCGCAGAGTGACCAGGGCGTGCAGCACCTCGGGGCTCAGGCGAATCTGACATTTCTCGTCTAGGCGCGAGGCCACCACCGCATCGGTGACCAGACGGCCGATGCGCTGGCTGTGGGTGGAGCCCAACACCGCCACGACCTCCGCGGGCAAGTCGTGTTCTGCCAGGATGTGCCCGCGAATGGCGTCGTCGAGGTCGTGGTTCACGTAGGCGGCAATGTCCGCGATGCGGGCAATCTGACCCTCCAAAGTCAGGGCAGATAGCTCGGGGTTGTCCGACACAATCGGGCCCTTGCCCTTGGAGTGTTTGAGAATGCCGTCGCGCACTTCGACGCTCAGATTCAGCCCCATCCCGTCGTGCTCCAGCACCTCCACCACGCGCACCGATTGTTGGCCGTGGTGAAACCCGCCAGGAACCAGCTTGGCCAGGGCGCGCTCGCCGGCGTGGCCNNGCGATCTGCGACACTTCCAGGGTGTGAGTCAGGCGGGTGCGGTAGTGATCGCCCGCGGGCGCGAAGAACACCTGGGTCTTGCCAGCCAGGCGCCGGAAGGTTTTCGAGTGCAGGATGCGATCGCGGTCATGCTGAAAGATGGGTCGCGTGTCGTCGGGCGGCTCCTGCCGATCGCGGCCGCGGG
>PMBY01000271.1:0-206 GCA_003153875.1 Myxococcales bacterium
TTCGAACTCATTTCTAAAGGCATCGCGTCTCCTTTTCATTCTCGGCGTTGGGAAGGCGTTGGCGGCAAACCGGCTGGCACCAGCGCTATTTCTCTGGGCGTCGGTCGGTCCTTGTCAGGGATCCCCTGCGAGGCCTGCGGGGTCATTGCGCTCGCCGAGAAGCTTCGCTCGATGGCGTTTGCGAGCTGATCGAGATGGAGCGGCTT
>PMBY01000271.1:303-3422 GCA_003153875.1 Myxococcales bacterium
CGTCGATGACGAGCACGACCCCTCGCTTCGGGGAGCCCTCACGCTGCGGTCGACCGGCCGGCTTGGCGGACGAACCTGCGCCGTGCGACCCTCCGCTCGCGCCGCGAGCACGCACCCACTCGTCTACTTCCGAGAGCTTCAGCTTCCAGAGCTTGCCGATCTTCTTCGCTGGCAATCCACGGTGCTCGATCCAGCGGTAGATCGAGTCCTTCCGCACGCCGAGATGGGCGGCGACGTCGTCGACGGAAACCCACGGCTCTACCGTCTGCCCAGAAGCGAGCGACGAAGCTGAAGGAAGCGGCCGCATGTGACCGGATCTCTTACACCGCAGACAGAATGCGTGCAATAGTAAACAAAAGTCGAAGATACGATGTTACGCAATGGGGGGTGCCCGAACCGCCCAGCCGCGAGCGAAGACCAGGCCCGATCGAGGGCGGCATGGTGGACGACTTCGTCGAGCGGGGGACATGAAACTGCTGGATATGAAGCTTGCTGCTCCCGATGGCCCCGATGGCGGTGCCAGAGTCCTGCCCCCGCGATGTAATCCGACACCATCCATGGGTCTCAAGAAGCGTCTGGCACCTCACGGTGGCCCGCCGAAATTCTATGTGCCGAATTGCAGTGCCTTCGATCCCAAGACGACTCCGCACTTTACTGCGGATGGCAACACGGCGATGGCTCGGATCATCGGCAGCTACTACGCCACGGATCAGTAGAACGGGGGCATCACCGATGGGGTTGTGTGCGCTTTGACCGGCGTGCACAACCCACCGCCCTTGAGAGAGAAAGGCCGCTGGCTCATCCGCGTAGCCGCCACCGGCCTCACTGAATCAGCACGCGGTCGATGTTGCACGTGGTCCCGCTGCTGTACAAATCTTTGAGGCCGGTCACCCGGACCTTGAGCACATATGAGCCGTTCGGCACGATGGGGCTGGCATAGACCAGATAGTTGCCGGTGGCCGGCGCATCGGAGCGTAGGCTGACCTGCACTTCCGGGGTCACGGCCGTGCCGCTGCTGTCGGACAGCGTGACGCCCATGATCCCCGAACTGGTGTCATAGGCGGAATAGAGAAGGATTCGCGTTCCGGCAAAGGCAATGGTGGCCGTCGCGCCAGTGGTGGACGAGGAATGTGAATCACTGTTGTAGCAACTGCTGCAGGAACTGGCGGTCCATCCGCTGCTGTAGGTGAATTGGTTCGGCCCGGTGCCGGTGGTGTTGTCGTTGACGATGGTCCCCGAAGGTGTGACCGGACTCCAGGTGCCAGCCGCGACATCCAGATTCCACATCGGATTGTAGGTGGGAATCGATTCCGTGGAACCACTGACCGTGAAGGGTTGCATGACCAGCGTCGATGCCGGCAAATGGCCGTTGACCCATCGATCACCGACGTAGATATAGGTGGTTCCGGAAGTGCCGGCCACTGTGACAACCGCCGTGTCCTGCGACTCCCAGGTCTTGGATCCGCTTGGACAGAAATTGCCGTGAGAAGTCCAGGTTCCAGTGAGCGATGTGGCGGTGGAGTAGGAGTTGTCGTTGCAGTGCCAGTAGCTTCCTTGGGAGCTCTGCCAGAAGTATGTACTGCCCGCCTGGTAGAGGGAGACACCTTCACCACTCTGAATGCCGGTCTTGACCGTGCTGGCGATACTCAACCCATCTGCGGAAAACTTGTACAGCTTCCCCTCGGAGCGGACCAGGTATTGCGAGCCGTCGGTGTCCTGGAAAACCTGGAAGTCATCGGCACCGGTAAGGCTGAGGGTGCCTTGCAACGTGTAGGGCCCCGCAATGTTGCTGCTGGTGACGACGGCGAAGGTACCAAGGTAGACTGAAGGGCTGCCGGTTTGAGTCATCATCTTGATGTAGATGACGTATTTGCTCGTGGAAGCATTGTACAAGATCTTCGGCCTCTCACCGCACTGGGGAGGGTAGAGGATCGTCCCTGGAACCGGTGTCACCACCGTTCCGACGAATGTCCAGTTCACGAAATCCGTCGTCGAATACATGCTTACGCCAGAAAAGGCGTCCTCGCCATTGGCGGTCGAGCCGGAATAGGTATCGTTCTTTCCTGAGCGCTGCTCGCCCACCATGTAATAGGTGTTACCGACTTTGATAAAGCCCACACCATGCGCGTTGACCAGATTTCCGCTGGTGTCGAGCAGGGGCACGGCAGAGACAATCGAAACCGTTGCAGCGGTTGCTGTCTTGCCGCCGGTTGCAGTCGCGCCACCGGCTGCCATTCCGCCTGTCGACGATGTTCCGCCAGACGTGTTGCTGCCACCGGTCGCGATACCTCCGCTAGCAGTGCCGCCGGCCGTTGTTGTACCACCTGTCCGTGTGGCGCCGGCGGTGCCTGTGGCGCCGCCCGTGACAACCTGGGTCCCTCCCGTGGCAGTGGTACCGGTCCCGCCAACACCCCCCGTGAGCGTGACGCCGCCAGTGGCGACCATGCCACCCGTGCCGCTTGCGCCAGCGGTGGCTGCGCTACCGCCGCTGCCGCCAGTTCCGCCGGTTCCGCCAGTGGTGGGCGAACCACCTGTAACCGTGGCGCCGCCAGTGGCCGGGCTACCGCCGGTTCCGCCGGTTCCGCCGGTTCCGCCAGTGGTGATCGAACCACCCGTGCCGCTCGCGCCGCCGGTCGAGACTCTGCCAGCGGATGAAAAGGTGCCACCGAGCGAGGCGGATCCTCCGGCGACACTGTCGCCGCCCGAGCCCATCCGGCCACCGGTCGCGCCGGCTGTGGCGGCCCTTCCGCCCGTGGAGCTGGAATTGGCAGGACCCGAGGAACTGCACGCGAAGGTCAGGAAGAGGCAGCCAGCGGCTAGAATACTGACGGGGCCGAGGATTTGTCGCATGGTGCCTCTCCGAGCTGGTGGTGCAGTCCTACGCATCCTCTTATACCAGTTGCACCGCGGGGGAAATCGGCTCAACGACGACAAGGCGGCCATCGGCAGTACTTGACCAGCGGCAAGCAGCGCGAAAGCGAGTCTACGCCATCAATTCGATGCGGTTCCCTTCGGGATCGGCGAGCACGGCTTCATAGTAGCCATCACCTGTCACACGCGGCTGGCTCAAAATTGTAATACCTGTCAAGGCGGATAGAGCAGGTACTTCAGCCGCTTGG
>PMBY01000377.1 GCA_003153875.1 Myxococcales bacterium
TCCGACCGATCCTGCCGGTGGTTCTGCTTGTCGCCTCGGTCGGGCCGGCGCTTGCGGCCGATCCCGGTGACGCCCCATCGTTGCGTCGCTTCGCTTTGGTGGCTTCGTCCAACAACGGTGGCCCAGGCCGCGCCCACCTGCGCTTTGCCAATTCGGACGCCGAATCGCTGGCGCGCGTGCTCGCCACTCTGGGCGGCGTGCAGACGCGCGATGTCCTCGTGATCCGCGAGGCGAGCCGAAGCGCTCTGCAGGACGCCTTTGAACAAGTGAATAGGCAGATCGCGGCTGAGCGCCGGCCGCAAGTGCGGCGCGAGCTGTTCGTCTACTACTCGGGCCACTCGGATGAAGACGGGTTGCTCCTCGGCGGCGAGCGGGTCGGATACAAGGAACTACGCCAGTGGATCGATCAGACCGCCGCGGAGGTGCGCATTGCCGTGCTCGATTCCTGCGCCTCGGGCGCGCTCATCCGACTGAAGGGAGGCGTGCGGCGCCAGGCCTTTCTCTCCGACGCCTCGACCCAAGCACGTGGTCATGCCTTCCTGACCGCCAGCTCGGCCGATGAGGCGGCCCAGGAGTCCGACGGCATCGGCGCCGCGTTCTTCACCCACTATCTGCTGTCGGGCATGCGCGGCGCTGCCGACGCCAACCGCGATGGTCGCGTGACCCTCAACGAGGCCTACCAGTTCGCGTACAACGAAACCCTGCAGCGCACGGAAACCTCGCGTGCGGGTGCTCAGCACCCGGCCTACGACATTCAGCTCGCCGGCACCGGAGATCTGGTGATCACGGATCTGCATTCGTCCAACGCCCGCCTGGTGCTGGGTCACGAGCTGTACGGTCGCATCTACGTGCGCGATGCCAGCGGCCATCTGCTGGTCGAGCTGCGCAAGGAGCCGAGCTATCCGGTCGAGCTTGGGCTGGAACCAGGCACCTATCACGTGGTGATGGACAGCGACGGCCGCATCTTCGAGACCAAGGCCGAGCTGACCGACGGCGGCCGCATCGAGCTGGGCCAGAACCAGTTCCACGCCATGGCGCCCATGCTGAGCACCCGACGCGGCGATGAAGCCACCCCGGTCGCGCAGCCGCCGCTGGGGCCGAACCTACCTGCGCCCCATAGCTACAAGGATGTCGCCTTTGACCTGGTGCTGGCGCCGGGCGTGCGCCTGTCCGGCCCATCGGAACTGCCCATCCGCAACCACTTGGTGATCGGCGTGGTGGGGCATTCGGATTCACTGCGCGGCCTGCAGCTTTCACTGGCGGGAAACATCGCCCAGTACGAGATGCTGGGCGCGCAACTGGGCGGCTTCTATCAGCTCAGCTACGGCCCGGCGCGGGGGGCGCAACTCGCCTCGGGCGTCAACATGGCGCTGGGCGGACTGCGCGGCGCCCAGCTTGCGAGCTTCGCCAACCTCTCCTACGGCGAATTGCGGGGCGTTCAGGGGGCCCTGCTCAACGTCAGTCGCGGAACTCTGATTGGCGTGCAGGGCGCCCTGGCGAATGTAGCGGCGGAAGACCTGCGCGGGCTTCAGGCTGGCTTGATCAACATAGTCAGCGGTGACGTCCACGGTGTGCAGGCTGGCTTGCTCAACATCGACAAGGGTGAAGTCCATGGTCTGCAGGCCGGCCTGGTCAACCTGACGGGGTTGGCGGCAGAATCGAGCGGCGCCCAGATTGGCCTGGCCAATGCCAACGGCACCGCCGGAGTGTACAGCGGCGCCATGGTTGGTCTGGTCAACGTGGGTCGCAAGATTCACGGAGCCCAGGTGGGTCTGGTGAACATCGCCGGCGAGGTCGATGGAGCCCAGGTTGGCCTGGCCAACTTCGCGGTCAAGAACCGAGGCGTGTCCCTGGGCCTGGTGCCCATCGTGCTCGACGGCTACCACCCTGGGACCGTGTGGTTCAGCGACGCGAGCGCGCTCAACCTCGGCGCCAAGCTGGGAACGCGGCACGTGTACGTGGTCCTGGCCGCCGGCATGACCCGCGATCGCGCCGACAACGGCAATCGCGAGTTCTCGTGCACCTTCGGCATTGGCGGCCATTTTACGCCTTGGCGCCGTCCCTTCTTTCTCGACGTGGACGTCGCCAACACTACCTTCTCGGACGGCGACGGGCGCGACGAACACCGCCAGATCAACAGTCTGCGTCTGCAGGCCGGCTGGCAGTTCGCCCGCTACTTCGCCGTGGTCGCCGGGCCGACGCTGAATGTGCAGGTCGCCCCGGACGCTGAAGACCGTGCCCCACGCGGGATCGAATCCGCCGAGGGCGTTTGGCACAGCCGCGGCCACACCGTGCGTATGTACCCCGGGCTCATCGCCGGACTTCAGTTCTAGGCTGGAGAAAGAAACCTATTTCACCACAGAGAGCACAGAGAACACAGAGGTCGGAAAGGAAGAAGGGGGTCGGACCGGACAGAACCCAACCCATGCCTTTCCGGTCCGCCTCAGCGGCCTCTGTGCCTCTGTGAGAAATAGCTAGCCTCCGCCTCCCGGGCGACGACTTCAGAGTAGTATCCCGGCCAGGAGATACCCATGTTGATCGTCATGAGACCGCAGGCGAGCAAGGCCCAGATCGCCGCGGTGGTCGAGAAGATTCACGGGCTTGGGCTCGATGCCCACGAGATCCCAGGCGCGCAGCGAGTGGCCATCGGCATCACTGGCAACCGCGGCGCACTCGACGCCGAAGCCTTCGCCTCGCTGCCCGGAGTGGCCGACGCCATCCGCGTGTCGCAGCCCTTCAAGCTGGTATCGCGCGAGGTGAAAGAGGAAGACACGATCATCGACGTGGGCGGCAGCCGGCTGGGCGGCCCTGGCCTGGCCATTATGGCCGGCCCCTGTTCGGTCGAATCGGAGGAGCAGATCCTGGAAGTGGCCCGCGGCGTGAAGGAGTTGGGCGCCACCTTCCTGCGTGGCGGCGCTTTCAAGCCGCGCACCAGCCCCTACGAATTCCAGGGGCTGGGTGAAAGCGGCCTCAAGCTGCTCGCGCTGGCGCGCGAGAAGACCGGCCTCAAGGTGGTCACTGAGGTCATGGACACCGACGATCTACCGCTGGTGGCCGACTACGCCGACGTGCTGCAACTGGGTGCACGCAACATGCAGAACTTCTCCCTGCTGCGCCGTCTGGGCAAGATGGGCAAACCGGTGCTGCTCAAGCGTGGGCCTTCCGCGACCATCAAAGAATGGCTCATGGCCGCGGAGTACATCGTTTCCAATGGCAACTACCAGGTTGCGCTGTGCGAGCGAGGCATTCGCACCTTCGAAACCATGACTCGCAACACCCTGGACCTGAACGCGGTGCCGGTCTTGAAGTCCCTCACCCACTTGCCCGTCATCGTGGATCCCAGCCACGGCATCGGCATGCGCCGCCATGTCCCCGCCATGGCCCGCGCTGCCATCGCGGCCGGCGCCGACGGACTCATCATCGAGGTTCACCCCCACCCTGATCAGGCGCTCTCCGACGGGCACCAATCCCTGTCGCTGCCCGAGTTTGCCGATCTAATGCGCGCCGTGCGAGTCATCGCCGGCGCCGTCGGGCGGCCGGTGCAGCCTTAGAAACGGCTCGCGACAGATTCTCAGCAGCGGCGCCCTTGCGTAGCGGTGCCAGGGCCAGCGACTGCCAAGCGATTCTCGCCAAGATCGCGACGAAGGCGACAAGCAAGAGGAAGCTCTGGTAGGTGTAGCGAAGATCGACCCAGGTCTCGCGCAGGGTGAAAACCTGACCCACGCAAAGGGCGGCCAGCACGATGAACACCCACGCGAAGCAACGGTCTTGATCCTCGTGCGGGCTCGCGACCGCCAGGGGCAGCAAGAACACGAAGTGGCAATAGTAGTTGGATGGGTAGAAATAGAAAGGAACCAGTAGGAGTCCCATGACGGCCGCCTGTTCTAGGCTCCGGCCACGGCACGCGAGAAGGGCGAGTGCGGTGACCACTAGCAGGATTCCGTAGAACAGGGGACTGCGGTCGGCGAAGGTCCAACGCTGCGTGCGCACCCACTCCGCATCGGGCGCTACTTGATGCTTGGCGATCAGTCGCTCGGCCGAGAAGTCAGGGTCAAAGGCCAGCACATTGCGAAGGCCGACGTTGTTGGTGCTGGGGTCGGTGGCGTGATGCCCGATCTTCTCTTGCCAGGCCATCCAGGAGCCGCCAAGTCCGAACATCACCGAGGTCAAAACAACCAGCGTGACCACACAAACCGCGGCACCAAAACAAGCGCGCAGGGCAGGCCGCTGGCAGGCCCGCCACTCTGCCAGCGACGGCAGGTGCTTCTTCCACAACAGATGATCGCAGGCGAACCACGCCATGGGCACCATGAAAAAGAGAACCGCCATGGCCGGGAACGCGCGAATCAGGCCGCTGTAGGCAACCAGAGCGCCGCCCAAGCAGGGTCGCTTGCGCTTGATCGCGCAGACGCCCAATCCGAGCGCGACCAGCCAATCCTGGCGCAGCGTCGAGCCCATGAAGTTCGCGGTGAAAGTATAGAAGTCGGTCGCCCCCCAGATCACCATCACGTAGAGCATCACGCGCGTCCCGAAGGTGCGCGCGAGCACCAGAAAGAAGCACAGGACCAGTACTGGATCGATGAGCCCAGCCAGGGTCAGGGTGACTTCACTGGCCGGCGCGTTCTTGAAGATTAGGTAGGCAGACAGGATCCACGCTGGCGTCGCATTGCCACCATGGTCTGCCAAGCTGCCGAGATAGTCGTCCCGGCCCATGGTGTCNNGCTGGCCAGTTCACTGGCAGACCGTATCTCGCTGGTGCGCAGGTCGCGCACCCGCACTTGGCCAAGCTGGTCGGCGGTGACGTCCGGCGTGTTGTCTAGGTAGGCGGCTAGGCTAGCCAGATACAGGCCGTCGTAGCGCAGCTCGCGGAAGTACTTGGCCAGTGGAAAGTAGTGCCGCATGTCGAAGGTGTGCACAAAGGTACGCCGGCCTTTGGCGTGGTCCCCGAACTGAAGCATCCCGAAGTGGTAGTAGCTACCCACGGCCGTCGCCGCACACAGGGCGAGGGTTGCCAGGGTCACCGCGCGATGAGGCGCACAACGCTTGGACAAGAAGGTTTCCTTCACTAACACGACTGCGGCGAGCCCCGCAGCCATCGCTCGCAGGGGCGGTTCTCGACTGAAATCGAACAGCTCGACGAGATCCGCCACGACTTTCCCGCCCACCGCCAGTGCAGGCAACAGCAGCAGATACTGCAGTTTCGACCCACGACCTCGATGCAGCAACACGAAGAGCCCGGCCAAGAGCCCGAACAGCAGGATGTTGCGATCAATGGATTCACCCGCCGGCGTGCCGCGCAGGCGAAACAATTCAGCGGGCCAAGGTTCGGGGCATTGAGAATAGGCCGCGATTTCTGCCAGGCCGTGAAACACATCGCCCCCGGTGGCAGACAACCGCAGGTAGCGCACGACCGCGTCGAGCCTGGTGCTGCGCAAACGCATCCCTGGGCCCAATCCGGCACCGACCTGCCACAGGGGCTGCCAGGTTTGGCCGTCGAGGGAGCCGGAAAGCACGCCGACTTCGTTGGCGTCTGCCTGGACGAGAACACAACGCACGGCCTGCGCTTCACCCAGATCGTATTCGAGGAACGACGTGCCAGACGTCAATCGCGAAGTAAGGTCAGTCAACCATTCGTCACCCTCATGGCTGAGAATCCCGTCGGTGAGACGACCAGCGTGGGTGACGCCCTCGCTGCGCGCAGGGCGCTTGCCAGCGAGCAGGTTGCCTGTCTCGGCTTGGGCGCGGACTGCCCACCCGCCGATCAGGGCAGCGAGCAGGAGCGCGACGAACGCGCACTTTGGCGCGCCAGTCCTGCGCGCGAGCGCATCTGCGACGGAAGGCACGCCGAGGCTTGGGGCCACTGTGCCCGAACCCTACCCGCGACGAACGGCACCAGTCAACACGCCGTCCGCCGGTCCATTCACCCGGCGACAGGTTTTCCAGAGGCGGCTGCGCGCAAGCGCTTGGCGTGCTCGACCATGAGCGCGTGAAACTCCTGATAGCCGCGAAGCGAGCGTGGCAGATTTCGTTGGCAGTAGGCCTTGGCTGCGGCGTAGCTCAATTCGCGGCGCTGGTAGCCGTGGTGACGAAGCACCCTGAGCGTATAGGCATCGACCACCATTTCGGTCTGCGCGTAGGCGTAGAGCAGGATGCTGTCCGCGGTTTCGGGCCCCACGCCCCACACCTGCAGGAGGTCTTCACGCGACGGCGGGCGGCCAGAAAGTCGCAGGAGGAATTCGCAGAAGGCGCGCAGTTTGCGAGCCTTGGCGCGGAAGTATCCCGAGGGGCGAATGGCCTGCTGCAGGCGCGCTTCGTCGACCGACACCATCTCGCGCGGTGCCAGCAAGCCGTGAAGGGCAAGCGCCTGCAGGGCTTTTTCGACGTTGGGCCAGGCGGTGTTCTGAGTGAGGATGGCGCCGCAGCAGATCTCGAAGCGCTGCGCCTCGGTGCGCGGGAAAGAATAGTCGCCCGGATGGTAACCGGTGAGCCGCCCGGTGAGCGTCGGGTTGCTGCCCCGGTGCTCAAGCAAGGGCCACCAGCCCTGCGGCCCGTAGGCTGCGTACAGCCGCTCGGCCAAGGCGGCCAACCGGATCCGCCGGCCGGGAACGAACGGCGCTGGCGCGGGCAAGAGAGGATTGGGCACGCCAGAGAATCTATCAGCCGAAAACCGCAAATTCCCCTGCCCTTCTTTCTTCGAAGCACCCGCGACGCCGCACCACTGCAGGAATAGCCCACATCCGCCGATGATGAATCACAGGCCGCCTACCAAGACGACCGAGCGGCATGAAACTGGGCGAAATCCTCATCCAGCTCGGGCAGATCACTCCCGAACAACTCGACGCGGGCCTGCGCGCGCAGGGACTGGCCGGCGGCAAGCTGGGCACCCACCTGGTTGAGCTGGGCTTCATTGGCACCGACCAGCTCTCCCTGGCCCTGAGTCGACAGATGGGCGTGCCCGCAGCTTTGGAACGTCACTTCTCGCGCGCCGACCCCGCCGTCCTCGCTACTCTGAAAGCCAGTCTGGCGGTGCGCTACCTGGCTGTTCCGCTGGCGGCCTCGAGCAGCGGGGCGAAGCAAGTAGTGGCGGCCATGGCCGCACCGCTCGACATGCTGACCGTCGATGACCTGTCCTTCGCCCTGGGCGCGCGAGTCGAGCCGCTGGTGGCGGGCGAGATCGTGATCGCCCACAACATCAAGCGGCTCTACGGCGTGGAGGTGAACATCAAGACGCGCATGTCGGCGCAGACCCCCACGCCGAGGCTGGTCCAGGGAGTGCCCCACCCGACTCCGACACCCGCCCCGACGTCCGCTTCAGCCCGAACTACGCCCGCGACGCTGAGCCTGGCACCCGCGCCGTCTGAGCGGACGACTGGCATGAGGCGCGCCCTGGCGCCCACCCCGAGTCCGGCGCCCGCGGGGGATTTGATGTGGCCGCGAACGCCGGCACAGACGCATCTGCCCGCGTCCGGTCCGGCCATGAGCCTGGAAGACGCCATTCATCGTCTCACCCTGGCGCGCCACCGCGAACAACTGGCCGATGTCGTGGTGGATTTCATGCGCGGCTACTTTGGTTGCGGCATGTTCTTCCTGGTGCGCGACGGCCATGCGCGCGTGTGGCGCGGGTTCGCCCCCGGCATCCAGGAGGCGGCCATCGAGACCATCGCGTTTCCCGTCTCGATGCCTTCGTGCTTTCAGCTCGCCCACGATCGTCGTACCCCATTCCGCGGCCCGGCCCCGGCCGAAGGCAGCAAGCTGCAGCGCCAGATCTGGAAGTACCTGCACTGCGAGGAACCCTCCGAGATCGCGGTGGTTCCGGTCCAGGTGAAGAACCGCGTCCTCAACCTGGTCTATGCCCACCCTGCCGACGGAGGTCCACTTCCCGATGGACC
>PMBY01000429.1:0-2517 GCA_003153875.1 Myxococcales bacterium
TTGCCCTCGACGAACAACATCTCGATCAGTTCGCGGCGCATGGCGCGCAGGTTCTCGGTGTCGTTCTCGACCAGGATGCCGTCTGCGATGGGCTGGATGCACGCTGGTTGGGGCCGGCCGTTGACCAACACGGTGCACACGCGACAGCTTCCCCAAGGACTGAGCCCGCGCTTGGCGCACAGGTGAGGAATGTAGATGTTGGACAGCGCCGCAGCCTGCAGAATGCTCTGGCCGGCCTGGCCGCGCACTTCCACGCCGTCGATGGTGAAGGTGATTTCGCCGCTCATTGGTGTCCCTTTCACTTCCCGAAATAGACCGACCGGCGCTGTGCCAGCGACTCGGCCACCGCCACCGCGGCGGCTCCGTCGAAGCTGGGCAGCAGATCCGCCTCGCTCTTGTGCACCCGTCGCTCGTATTCGGACCGGAACGATCGCAGCGTGGTCAGCACCGGCTGGGCCGAGGTTTGCCCCAGGCCGCAGCGGCTGGTGGCCTTCACGGTTTCGCCCAGTTTTTGTAGATAGGCGAGGTCCTCTGGGCTTCCCTTGCCGTCGGCCACCTGCCCCAGGCGCTCGCGCAGCAGGCGGTTGCCCACGCGGCAGGGCGTGCAGTAGCCGCAGCTCTCTTCGACGAAGAAGTCCATGAACGCCTCGGCCACGCGCAAGACATCGCGCTGCTGATTGAAGATCATCACCGCGCCGCCGGTGGCCAGGTCGTCGAAGCGCAACGTGCGGCCGAAGTCCTTGGGGCCGATCATCTGCCCCGAAGCGCCGCCCACCTGCACAGCCGCCGTCTCGTGCGCGCCCGCCATGGCAAGCAGGTCGCTGACCTTGGCGCCGAAGGGCAGCTCGTACACCCCTGGCCGATCGCAGTCGCCCGAAACGCTGTAGACCTTGGTACCTGTGCTGTCGCTGGTGCCGATCGAGCTGAACCAGCCCGGCCCGTTTTCCAAAATGCGGGCCACGCAGCAGAAGGTCTCCACGTTGTTGATGACGGTGGGCCACCCCCGATAGCCAGACTGCGCCGGGAAGGGCGGCCGGTTCTTGGGATCGCCACGCTTGCCTTCGCACGAACTGAGCAGCGAGGTCTCCTCGCCGCAGATGTAGGCGCCCGCGCCCAACTGGATGCGGATGTCGAAATCAAACCCTTGCTTCCCCAGGACGTTGCGCCCGAGTAGCCCCGCCTCGCGGCGTTCCTTGAGCAAGCTTTCCAGGAAGGCGAGCAGATAGGCGTATTCGCCGCGCAGGTAGACGATNNGCCGCCTCGGTGAGGATCACGCGGTCCTTGAACGTGCCGGGCTCGCCCTCGTCGGCGTTGCACACCACGATCTTGTTTTCGCCGGCAGCAGCGCGCGCGAACTCCCACTTCATGCCAGTGGGGAAACCCGCGCCCCCGCGCCCGCGCAGACGGGAAACCTTGACGTTCTTGATGACCTCGGTGGCGCTTTCCGCCAGCGCCTTGCGCAGGGCCGCGCCGCGGGCCAAGGGTGCGAAGATGACCGGTCCGCGCTCGCGCAGGTTGTTCCGCACCACCGCACGAACCAAGGCATGACTGTTGTTGCCATTGCCCAGGGTGAGCTTGAGGCGTTCCACGTCGCCGCTGGTGCGCAGCACCTCGATCAATTCGCGCGCGCGGTCGCTCGACAGATTGGTGACGACCTTGTCGTTGATGAGCGCCGCGGGAGCCTGGTCACACATGCCGATGCAGGGCGCGTGCTCAAGGGTGAACAGCCCGTCGGCCGTGGTCTGGCCAAAGTCGATGCCTAGTTCCTCGCGAAAGGCCCGTCCCACGCGGTCCGCGCCGTGCATCTGATCGATGATGTCGTCGCACAGACGGATGACGAACTTCCCGCGCGGCTTGGGCGAAAAGAACGCGTAGAACGAGAGCGTGCTCTCGACTTCCACGCGCGGCAGCTTCACCGCCTGCGCGATGGCATCCACCGCTTCGCCCGACACACTGCCCAGTCGTCGATGCGCCTCGAGCAGGATGTCCATCAGTCGTGTCGGTTCGTTGCCGAACCGTCCGCAGATCTCCCGGATGACGCTTTCCTGAGTCTCGGCCATGTTGTCCTTCATCTTCGCTTGTCCGTCACAAAGCGGTTCTGTCACTTCCCGGCGCAGAGAGGGTGAGTAAACGAACGTTACCCGTTTCACGACGTATATAGAAAACCCGATCGCATTTCAAGCGCTAACGCTAACCAAGGTCCGTCTCGGAGAATCAAGGCTAGAATCGGGCCATGGCAAGCCCTGACCCAGCCGCGCCCTGCCCCGCTGATTTCGTCGTGGTGTTCATGACCGCGCCCGACGCGGACGGGGCAGGCCGCATGGCCAGCCTCTTGGTCGATGAAGGTCTGGTCGCCTGCGTGAACATCCTGCCCGGCCTGCGCTCCATCTATCGATGGGAAGGCAAGCTGTGCGACGAACCCGAGGTGCTGTGCCTGATGAAGACGCGGCTCGATCGCTTCCCGGCGCTGCGCGAGCGCATCGCCACTCTTCATCCCTACCAGGTGCCCGAGATCAT
>PMBY01000429.1:2528-11919 GCA_003153875.1 Myxococcales bacterium
TGGCCTCGACAAATCGTCACCAAAATCCGTAGCACGTTTTGCGTGTTCATGCTATCGGATTCCGATGCCCCGCTGGTTCTCTGCCGGCCTGTTCTTCTTGCTGGCCACGCTTGTCTCTGCGCCGCGCGGGCTCCGCGCCGACGAAAATGCAGACGCCGGGACTGCCCCTCCTGACTCCGCCGAGGTTCTCTCCCCACCCGCGCCCGAGACTCGGGCCGAGCCGATCCATTCCTCAGCGGCGCCGGATGCGCCGGTGTTGGCGCCGTCCCTTGCGACACCACCCGACCGCGTGGTGGAAGAGTCGTCCCCGGAGCAGACCACGCTGGTGCTGGCTTCGCGGCCCACCAGCGCCGCTTCCTCTCTTGCCGTGCAGGAACGCGCCTTCAGCTTGCGTCCCATCGCCAGCGTGCAGGACATCTTGCGCGTGACCCCCGGCTTGCTCATGGTCCAGCACTCGGGCGGCGGCAAGGCGAACCAGTACTTCCTGCGAGGATTCGACGCGGATCACGGCACGGATCTGGCGCTATCCATCGACGGCATGCCCATCAACCTGGTCGCGCACGCCCACGGCCAGGGCTACGCCGACACGAATTTCATCATTCCCGAAGTCGTCGAGCGGGTCGAGATCAGCAAGGGCCCCTACTTTGCTAGCCAGGGCGACTTTGCCACGGCCGGCGCCGTGAACATGGTGTCGCGCAACGATTTCGAGCACAGCTCCGCCGGCGCGGGATTCGTGGACTCGCCCGGGCACGGTGAAGCCGGATACCGCGCGCTGGCTATCGCCAGTCCCAAGTTCGACTCGGCCAAGGCGACTTTTGCGGCCGAGATCGGGCGCAGCAACGGTCCCTTCGACCACCCCGACGCGTGGGACAAGTACAAACTCTGGAACAAGGTCACCGTGCCATTCGGTGCGGCGTCGTCGGTCACCGTGGGCGAGATGAGCTACGCGGGGAACTGGAACGGATCCGGCCAGATTCCCGCCCGCGCCGTCGAGCAAGGTCTCGTCGGGCGCTTCGGCGCAATTGATCCCAGCGAGGGTGGCAACACCGCCCGCCATCAGGTCTTCGCGGCCTTGCGGCTGCGCCCTACGGAAACCAGCGAGCTGCGCATTTCAACCTACCTGGCCACCTACCGATTCAACCTGTTCTCCAATTTCACGCTCTTCCTCGACGATCCGCTGAACGGCGACGAGATCGAACAAATCGATCGCCGAGTCATCTACGGTGGCAAGGTCAGCTATCGCATCGTGCACCACCTGGGTCCGGTTTCGTTCGACACGACTGTTGGCGGCGAGGTCCGCAACGACGACATCCACGCAGAGCTGTGGCACACCAGCCAACGCCAGCAACTCTCTGTGCTCCGCAGCGACGACGTCCATGAAAGTTTCCTGGCCGCCTTCATCAACGAAGAGATCACTCCCGTCCATTGGCTGCGACTGAATCTCGGCGGTCGCGCCGACCTGGTCTCGTTCGCGGTCGACAGTGCCCTCGCCCACGGCGGCGTCGGGGCTGCCCATCAGTGGAGTCCCAAGACAAGTTTGATAGTGACCCCTGTCGATGCGCCCAAGGCTACGCTGGACCTGTATGTCAATTACGGTCATGGCTTCCATTCCAACGACGTGCGCGGCTTCTTCGCGCAGCCCTCGGTCACGCCTCTCACCCGCGCGAAGGGCGAAGAGATTGGCACGCGCGCGCGCCTGTGGGGCCGCTGGGATCTGGCGGCGGCGCTCTGGCAGCTCGATCTTGACAACGAAACCGTGTGGGACGGCGACAATGGCACCACCGCGGTCAGCGGCGCCACGACTCGCCGGGGCGTCGAGTTCGAGACCCGCTACGAAATCACGCCCTGGCTGGCCGCCGATGTGGACCTGACCTACACCCGTTCACAGTTCAGCAAAGACAACGAAAACGGTGGCGGATTGGCCTTGGCCCCCAAGACGACTTGGGCCGGGGGCCTGTCGGCCCGCCATGCGCTGGGTCCGGGCGTGGCCCGCGCCGGCCTGCGTTTCTTTGGCATCGGCGACCGACCGGCCACCGATGACGGCGCCCTGGTTGCGCCGGGATTCACCGAAGTCGATCTGCACCTCGGCTACCGCTACCGCTGGTTCGACGTGGCCTTCGACGTGGAGAACCTGCTCGACCAGGCCTTTCGTTCGGCGCAATTCGCCACCACCAGCCGCCTGCCCAACGAGCCGGCCGTGGGCACGCCGATTCCGGCCGGCTTTTCCTGCGGCCGCAGCGGGCGCCTAGCCCCTGGCGCCGCGAGCGGGATCTTCTACGGCTGCCAAGATGTCGACTACACGCCCGCCTATCCGCTGACACTGCGGCTCTTCGTCACGCTTTTCCTCGATTGACTCCCGCCTGCTTGCCCGATCGGGGGACGCGCAGTACGGTGAGATCTCACCCAGGAGAACTCATGCTCGAACGCGTTGGCATCTCGCTCGAAGATTCGCTGCTGGCCCAGTTCGACCGGCTGATCAAACGGCGCGGTTATGCCAACCGTTCCGAAGCCATCCGCGATCTGATTCGCGAGCAGATGGTGCAGCAAGAGTGGGCCGAGCACGGCAAGGACAACACTGAACGGGTCGCGGTGGTGATGCTGGTGTACGACCACGATTCCTCCAGCCTCGCGCAGAAGCTCACCCACATCCAGCACGAGCACCATGGCACCGTGGTCTCGGCGCTGCACGTGCACCTCGACCCGCACAACTGCCTGGAAGTCCTGATCCTGCGCGGCGGGGCCAGCGAAATCCTGTCCATGGGAGACGGCCTGGTCAGCACCAAGGGTGTGAAATTCGGCAAGGTCATGCCCGCCACCACCGGCCGCCACCTGCGCTAGCGAAGAACTGGCCATTCTCGTGCGACAGGAGCCGTGGTACGCTGATTGAACTAACTTCGGAGGCCCTCATGTCAAAATTGCGCTTTTCTGCTGCTTCTTTGCTTCTTGCCGGACTGTCTTTCTCCTGTGGCGACAGCGGCTCCACTGGCGACGGCGGCTCCACTGGCGGCGGGAGTATTCCAGTCGACGCGCTACCCGCCAAGTACGCCACGGCCGTGTGCACGGCGCTTCAGAATTGCGTGGGCTCGGCAGTCTTCTCGCTTTTTCTCGGCGGTGCCAACTGTGTGGACCTGACCACCAAGCGGCTCGAAAACGGAACCTTCGCGCTCATGCAACAGAAGATCACAGCCGGCACCGTCAGATACGATGGCAACAAGGCTCAAGCCTGCTTCGACGCCCTTAGCAGTCTCACTTGCGATGGGCTACTGCAACGCGACCAACCGGCTTGCTTGGCGGCGCTGGATGGCGTGGTGGCGCTGGGGGGCGACTGCGATATCAACGAGGAGTGCGCGGGCAGCGCCATCTGCCAGGCGAGCACCGGCACCTGTCCTGGCAAGTGCGTGGCGCTCTTGAGTGCGGGGCTAGCCTGTTCGGCTGACGGCGACTGCGCCAGCGGCCTGCAGTGCTCCAGTGAGACCAGTCTGTGCGTGAAGCCGGCCGTTGCCGGCGACGCCTGCGAATATGGATCGCCACCCTGCAGCCCGGGTTTGCTTTGCTTGGGCAAGGACGAAACCGCCAAGACCCCTGGCACATGTCGCAGCGCCGCCGACGCCTTCAGCGCTGCCGCGGGCGCTGATTGCGATCCAGCCGCGGGAATTCTCTGTGGCTCAGGGGTTTCCTGCGTCGCGGACCAGTACGATCTGATCGGCCAAAAACTGGTTTGGACATGCGTCCCGATTGGCACATACCTGGCAGCCGGAGCGTGCAAGCCCGGCTTCCCAAACGCCTGCGCGGCCGGCACCTACTGTCAGACGACTGCGCTAACGCCGCTCAGCGGCACCTGCACCGCGATTCCAGACGCCAAGCAGCCCTGCGGCACCGGGCTCAATGCCCAGTGCCAGCCCGACGCCGTGTGCGTGGCGAATCTCTGTCAAAACTACGCCGCCAACGGCGTGAGCTGCACTGGGAACGCCATGTGCTACAGCGGATACTGCGGCGCCAGCGGTGGCTGCCAGCAGCCCCTGCCCTGTCAACCCGCCCACTAGCAAAACGCCTTCACAACACGAAGGGAATGATCGCCTTTCGCGCCGCCGGGTAGTCAGCAAAGGTGGTGCGATACCAGGCATGGTGCTTGAGAGCGCGCGGCACCAGGTTGGCTGCGGTCCACAGGGCGAAGACCAGACCCGGCAGCGACAACGTGGCGAGGGCCCAGCCCGTCCACTCGACCATTTCGCCGAGGTAGTTCGGGCAGGACACCAGGCGAAAGAGCGGGCCCCGCGGAACCACGTACCTGCCGCCTGAATGTCGGCGCAGGCGCCGCAGCTCGCGGTCCGCCAGCACATGGGTCAGGAATCCGGCCACGAACAGACAAACACCGACGAGAAAGGGAACACTCGTCAGCCAGGCCGCGGGCCGCGCAGGCGAAAGGAAGAAAAGCCAGCGGCCATTCAGATAGGCGTTGACCACGTTGAAGAACGCGCCCGAGCCAAGCACGACAAGAGGCATCGGCTTGCTGGTAGACGGCAGCAAGAAGGGGAACACAAGGCTTCGGTAGACGTAGTGGCCGAGCCAAAGCGCCAGAGCCGCCAGTGCCGCCGGGTTCGCGCGACGATCGCCCAACCAGAACATGAGAGTCATGAGCAGCGGCGACGGCGTCTCCATCAGTACCCAGGCCAGACGTGCGTTGACCACCGGTCCCCACCCAGGCCGGCCGTGGCGGCCGTAGGGCGCGGGTCGCAACAACAGATAGGGCACCACCGCGAGCGCCACCACGATCCAAGCGGAGAGCAGCCAACCGTACAGCCGCAGCTCGCTCACGCCAGCCTGCCCGCCTGCTTGAACCATTGGTAGGTGTCGCGCAGGGTCTCTTCGAGTGGGCGAGGGTTGTGCCCCAGCTCGGCGTCGGCGCGCGCGTGACTGATGCGGCGGTGATTGCGCAGCACGCGCAGCGAATCCGAAGTGAACAAGGGCCGCTGGCCACGCAGCCGCGACCAGCCCGCGACGAAAGGCGCCCCTGCGCGCGCCAGCCACATGGGAGCGACCAGCCGCGGGATCTTCGCACCCGAAACCCGACCCCAAAGCTGGGCCAGTTCGACAAAGGACAGCCAATGACCGGTGAGCAGGTAGTGCTCGCCCTTGCGNNTCGATCAGCGCCTCGCCCATGGCCGACGGGGCGAAATCGAAAGGGCCAATCACCGACGAGGGATTCACGATGACCGCGTCCAGGCCGCGCGCCACCGCCGCCATCACCTGACGTTCGCCCTCGGCTTTGGTGCGGTCGTAGATCAGCGTGTGCGGCTGGTTCCGCGCCAGCGGGCGCGACTCGTCGATCACGCCGTCGACCGGCGCGGCGGAAAAGGCGTGGATCGAACTGAAATGGACCAGGCGCTCCACGCCGCAAGCCAGACACGCCTCGACCACGTTGCGGGTGCCGCCCAGGTTCACCGCCTCGACCGGCCCGGGCGGGTCCCAGCCCACCGAAATACGCGCCGCCAGGTGATACACGATGGGGGCGCCAGCCAAGGCACGCCGGCACGCCTCCACGTCGGTCACGTCGCAGCGGACCACCTCCACCGGCAAGCCGTCGATTCCGGCGGTGTGCTCGCGCACCAGAGCCCGCACCCGCCGCCCCTGCGCGAGCAGGCTGCGTACCAGATTGGCGCCCACATGGCCTGCAGCGCCTGTAACAGCCACGAGCCCTTTGGATTTGTCTTGTTCGCTCACGCCGGCAGGGTACACCAGGCAGGGCTAGCTGTCTCAACACAGAGAGCACAGAGGACACAGAGCCGGATGGGAAAGCGATGGGTTGGAGTTGGTCCGGTCCGAACCCCTTCTCCCTATCCGACCTCTGTGTTCTCTGTGCTCTCTGTGTTGAACTACGTAGCTTGGCTACGGCCCGAGCACAGGCGCGAGCCAGGGGACGTCCGCGGGCGGCGAGGTCGCAATCATGGTCTTCCAGTCCTGGTCGCTCAGCCGTTGGAAGTCCTCGGTCACCAACTCGTGGTACGAGAACGCCAGGCCGGCATAGGCGCTGGGGCCACTGCACGAGGTGTTGGCCGTCACGATCATGAGGCGCGGATCTGCGGCGCCCACATGCAGCACGCGTCCCACCACGTTGCCCGCCTCGTCGGTGTACTCGGTGTGCACGTCAGCGATGGTCGGATCGTAAGTCAGGCTGTTGCTGCCGAAGAACAGTTTGGAGTACCAGCCTTCCAGTGTGGGGGCGGCGCCGCACATGGTTGACGTCTTCACCAGCACCGTCTGGTTGATGAAGTCCATCTGGGCCTGGGTGAACTGCGTTCCGGTCAGCTCTTGTGCTGCCATGTCGGCCAACATCCCTGTCGTGCTGGCCAGGTTGTCAAAGTAACTCGAAATCGAGCCAGCAAACGCACTCTGGCCTGCGGCTGTGGCCAGGTCGGCCAGCGCACTCCCCTCCTGCGCAAACTGCTGCAAGCGGCGAAACATGTCGGGATAGGGATCCACGTAGGCGTCAGGGAACTGGCACAAGACCCCGGTGGAATAGGACTGCTTGGCATACAGGATGGTGTCGTGGCGCAGTTCGGACCACGAGCCGAGCTGCGTGTTGATCAGCCGCCGACCCCAGCCTTCGGTCAGCGCCACCGCGGGCAGTTCGGATGCAACGGGCGGCTTGCCGCCCACGGACGGCGAGAGCGCGCGCAGCGCCCCCAACCATCCTGTGTAGAGGGTGCTGTTCCAGTAGCCATCGCCGTGCTCGTCGACCAATGTCCGCATGGCTTCGAGATCCGGCGCATAGGGGTACTTGGCCAACTCGTCGCCCAGCAGCGCCAACGCATCGTCATTGCCCAAAGCCGCATACGCGATGTCGAGAGGATTGGGCATCATGCGCATGATGGTGCCGTGGCCAACCCGGTCGTACACCAGGTTGGAGAACACCTCCGAATCCACCACGTAGCGCTGACCAAAAATCAGGAAGGAATGATTGAGCGGCAGCGTGGAATCGGTACCGCTGATCATCAACTGGCTGGCGATCCGCTGCGCGCCGTACCCGCCGGTGACAATGGCCTGAGCCATGGTGGTGTCGTCGATGCGCGCCGCATCGGCCAACGAAGTGATCCCCAGCGCGGTCATCAGCGAAGACACCTGCGCCGGCGTCATGTTGTCGGCATCGCCCACGAACTTGCGAATCACGCCCTCGATGCGATTCCACAGGACCAGCCCGTCAGGGCCAAGCAGGTCGGACAGCAGCAGCATGGCATCGGCCTGGCGGCGATAGAAAAGCTGGGAGCCGTCCCCCTGGGTCTCGATGAGCCGGAACTCGATGCGGCCCAGCCACATCATGGCGCGGAAGTACTGTCCCAGCGCGGGCGAATCCGTGTAGTGGCCGCGCGGCTTGAACTGCGACATGTCGAGGTCTCGTTCCACGCCGAACAAGGTGCTGGTCTGGGTGCCACTCGCGGTCACCGCCGCCTGCACCAGCCCATTGATGGCGGCGCTGGACGCGCCTGCCACAGGCGCAACTGTCTGGCCAGTAAGAAGCGCGAGCGGAACAGCCAGGTATAGATCGACGTCGGCACGAACCTGAGGCGTGGCTTCGGTGCTGGCTGCCAGTGCTGTTCGCAACTGCTGCAGCAGGCTCTGCAGATCCGGGATCAGCATGGTCTGCTCGAACTGCTCCAGCATCTGATCGTACGAGCGATGAACCGCGTCCAGGATCGAATCAGCCGAAACAAAGAGCGGCAAGTCGTTGGCGTAGATTGCGGAGTAGCCATAGGCGAAGGTAGGGAACTCCTTGCTGCGCGTGATGACGAAGCCCTGCTGGCCCAGCACCGCCAACTCTTGCGCGTTGGGACTGAGCGTGGACGCGGTGATGAGGTTCAGGTTGGCGGCCGTGGTCGGATCGTAGCCGAGCGGGCTGTGGGTGACAGGATGCCTGGTCGCGAGATCACTGGCCGTGAGTCCGGACAGGCCAGCGACCTCGCCGGCAAGCCGACCCATCTCGGATTGGTCGCTTGGGGAGAGAGCGAGCTGAACATGGCTGGGCTGCTCCGTGATCTTGTCGGTCGTGCCCGCGTCGCCAACTGCGGGCTGGCTGCTTCCGCTGCAGCCCCACACAGCGCCCAGCACGAAGAGAGTCGCGATCCTAGTCTTCATGGTCAAACCTCCTGTTGCGGAAGCCCCGGCGACGCCGCGGCCGCCCTACCAGACAAGGCTACCCCCATTTTTCGTCTGCGGTGAGCAAGCACAATGAAAAACCACAATTCCGTGTGATCGGAGTCACAAAGACCTGCTTCCCATCGGCACATTCGGGTGGTGGTAGAATTTCGTCGAATTCCGCCATGCAAGCCTGTGTCTTGTCCGCACCTGCCCCGATCGCCACGCAGCCGCTGCAGTTGCGCGAAATGCCCGTGCCTCAAATTGCGGCTGATGAGGTACGCATCCGTGTCTCGGCCTGCGCCATCTGTCGCACCGACCTCCACGTGGTCGAGGGCGAGCTGCCTGCGCGACGTTCGCCAGTGATTCCTGGTCACCAGGTGGTGGGCCGCGTGATCGAACTGGGCGCGGACGTGACCGAGCTTGCCCTCGGGCAGCGAGTGGGCGTGGCCTGGTTGCACCGCACCTGCGGCGTTTGTCGCTTCTGTCGCATGGGGCGCGAGAATCTGTGCGAATCGGCTGACTTCACTGGCTGGACCGCTGACGGCGGCTTCGCGACCGAGATCAAAGCGCTGGCCGCGTTCACCTATCCCCTGCCCGACGACCTTCCCGATCTGGATGCGGCTCCCCTGCTGTGCGCCGGGATCATCGGCTATCGCGCGCTCAAGCTCACCGGCATCGACACATGGGCGGGTGCGCGCCTCGGCCTATACGGATTCGGTGCTGCCGGCCACATCGCCATCCAGGTGGCCCGCGGGCGCGGCGCCGAGGTGTACGTGTGCACGCGTGACCACGACCGACACCAGATCCTGGCCGCTGAGCTGGGTGCGGCCTGGGTGGGCGGCACCGTGGACGTGCCGCCGGTTCGGCTGGACGCGGCCATCATCTTCGCGCCTGCGGGCGAAATCGTTCCACCGGCCCTGGCCGCGCTCGATTCAGGTGGCACGCTGGTTCTGGGCGGCATCCACATGTCGCCCATCCCGAGCTTCCCATACGATCTGATTTACCGCGAGCGCGTCGTCCGCTCAGTGGCCAACAACACCCGCGCTGACGGCCGCGAATTTCTGGCCGAGGCAGCACGCCTGCGCGTACGCACCCACGTGCAAAGCTTCACCCTGGCCGAGGCCAACCAGGCTCTCATTGCGCTCAAGCACGACGCCATTCGCGGCGCGGGCGTACTGGTGATCGAGTAACCGCATCAAGGCATCCGGCCCTGAAGCACGACGGTGGCAATCGAGCGCGCGGGCAGCGGCACCATGTG
>PMBY01000370.1 GCA_003153875.1 Myxococcales bacterium
ATAGCCACAACGGAGCCTTCCCTTCTCGATGCGCCCGCGGCATGCTCGCCACGTGCGAACCACCATTCTTCCTGTCTCCCTTCTTCCTCTGCTCTTGGTAGAGCCCGCTCTCGCGCAGCCCAGTTGGGCCAAGCAAACCGACGCCGCTGACAAGAGCGGCCACACCTTCGTGTGCGAAGGCGCCGGACCGAGCGAAGCGGCGGCGCTCGCGGCTGCCTTCGGCGTTTGCAACGACAAGATCTGCAAGGTGTGCGGCGTGGAAGTCGAATCCGTACTCAAGACCAAGGAAACTCTGTCCGGCATCGGCATGGAGCGACAGGTGACCGAGCGCTGCCGCCGCATCCGCAAGAGCGAGCCCACCATCAAATTCAAGAACGTGGACTGCGGGCCGTCAGGCTGCCGCGCCTGGGTGCAGGTCTTCTATTCCAAGGCCGACGAGGAAGCTGAGTGCCCGCGCTACGCCGACGAGAAATTCGAAGATCCCGCGCGCTGTGAAACCGACATCGACGAGTACGCTCGAACGCGCGGGCACAGTGCCGTGTCCTTCAAGGCCCGGCGCGACGCGCTCGATCGCGCCCTGAGCGATTGCCGCAGCATCGACATCCGCCCCACCCCGGCGATCATGGCTCTCGATGCCAAGCTGCACTCTGGTCTCGACACCTTCCACACCGAAGCCGCCAGCGACCTGCCCTCCGAAGACTGGCAGGACTACACGAGGTTTCCCTCGGGATTCGTCCAGGACTTGCGCGAAACCAAGACCTTGATCGGTCGCATTCAGAAGGTACGCGACTACGTTCACGACCGCTTCCTGGTGTTCTCGGTGCACGACGCGGCCTGGGCCAAAGACCACGATACGCCGGCGGGCGTACAACGACTGCTGGCAGCCATGCAGCGCTGTCCCCCGGGCACCCGCTACGGCGCCAGGAGCGACGTGAACATCGCGATTCTGTGGAAGCTGAAGAAGATGAAGACCGACACCACGGCCATCGGCGACCTGCTTCGCAAGGTGTACCCGGTCGAATCGCTCCACCGCTCGGGCAACTTCATGGGGGAGGACGGCAGCATCGCCATCTTTTTTGCCAGCGACGACAAGGTCACGGCACCGGAGTGGGACTACGTGGTCAAGTGCCACCAGCTCACCCCCTGCGTGGGCTGTCTGAGAGATCTTCTGGTAGCACACGATCACGGCGGGGATGACGTGCGCCTCAAGCGGTTGCTGTTTGCCTACGACACCCTGCCCGCATCCAGCAAGCCAGGGGCGCTCAACCACCTGTACCAGCACTTCATGCCCATCAACGATCCCGATTTCCTTCTGCGTATCGAACCCAAGCTGCCCGAGGCCATGCGCACCTGGTACGACGGCCGCATGTGGGACGCCGTGTTTGACGAGGCCAAACGACACGCCAGCGCCGAGGTGCAGAAGCGGGTGGCCGCCCGTTTTGCAAAGGCGCTGGGTCGCGAGCCTGTCACCGAAAAACCGCGCGACTACTGCGACAACCTCGACCGGCGCCTGCACAAGTTGGAAGAAGCCGAAGCGACCGGGCTAGACGCGGCCTACGGGATGCTGTGCTGGTGCCTCAAGGGAGTGATGAAGGACATGTCCGAGCGCTACTACGGCAAAGAGACGATCATCTCGCGCTCACTGGCGCGGCAGCAAAGCTGTCGCTGTCCTTTCGACCCCGCCAAGACGCGCACCAGTCTTGTGTTCGACTGGAAGAAGGGCCAGACGCCCGCCAACTACGGGCCGTATTCCGAGAAAAAGGCCAAGTTCACCATCCAGGTCGATCCTGTGTGGCACGCTTGCGCCAAGGGCTTCGAGACCTCGCGCCTGCGGGTGGACCTCTACCAGGGCAAGACCTCCGAAGAGGCGCTGACAACCAAGAACGCCTTCTACTCGTTTCGCATCCGGCTCGACTCGCCCAAGGACAGCGACGAAGGCCATGGGCCCGCCTTCTGCGAGGGCAAGCCCAGCTTCATCGGCTGGGAGATAAAGGGCGAGGGGGAATACGCGATTCTCGATAGCAAGCGGGTGAGTGTTCCTATCCATTGTGAGTGAGAGAATCGGGAGCAGTGACCGCCGTCACACGGCTGGGGTAAACCGGTACCCACATTCTTGCGTGGGTGGTACCCTCACGTATTAGAGGCGGTCATGACAAAGGCGATGCAACTGACAGTGACGCAGAAACTTCGGCTGTTTCTCGCCCGCTCGGGCCAGGTGGTAGCGCCTTGGTCCAGCGTGGAAGAGGTGATGGACCGCCTCTATGGGTTGCTCTACCAACGGCGCGACCAGGCCGGCTTGTGGGAGGATCTGGCGGCCCTACTCGATTCGATCCAGACCGACGCGCGCGGCGTGCTGGCAGCGCCCGACGCGGAGATCCTGTCCCAGTCGCGCGTGGCTGAACTGGTGACCGAACTGCGGCGATCCATGCGTGCCAGCGTCGAGACCCCGGCTGCCGGGGCCATGCGCCGCTTCTCCATCGGAAAGAATGCAAGCGTGCTCGCTTGCATCGCACTTCTGGCTGCCGGCTTCTCGCTGGGCTGCGGGTCGTCCAATTCTGGCGCCAATGGCAAGCTGGACGCCGCGCCGACTGCGCATGCCGACGCGAGCGGGAACCATGATTTGCCTCTGATCCAGATGCCCGACACGGCGCCAGGCGGGTTGATGGATCTGGCCCCCAGCCAGGTGCCCGACACGGGACCAAGCGGGCCGGGGGACATGGCGCCCAGCCTGAGACTCGACGCCGGACCGCCGGATGTACCAGCCCCGGCCCCGGATGCGGCTTTGAGCGACGTCGGCGACGGGTCGGCAACGGACGCGACCGACGCGACAGACGATGGGTCATCGGACTCGAGTTCGGTCGACGCCTTGATGGATCTGTTCCGCGATGGCAAGCCCGAGGATATCGCGGCCCGGCTGGAGGCTTCGGTTGCCGACACCAAACCCGACGGACCAAAGATGGTGGTCTTGTACAAAGGTGTGACCTTCCCGACCGAGAGGACCACCTAGACAGGTGCAAGTGGGGTACCCAGATCCGACTCTGTTCACGATAGCTTGGAGGACAGGATGACCAAGGCGATGCAACTGACGGTGACGCAGAAACTTCGGCTCTTTCTCGCCCGCTCGGGCCAGGTGGTGGCACCTTGGTCCAGTGTGGAAGAGGTGATGGACCGCCTCTACAGCTTGCTCTACCAGCGGCGCGACCAGGCCGGCCTGTGGGAGGATCTGGCCGCTTTGCTAGATTCGATCCAGGCCGATGCGCGCGGCGTGCTGGCAGCGCCCGACGCGGAGATCCTGTCCCAATCGCGCGTGGCTGAACTGGTGACCGAACTACGGCGCTCCATGCGCGCCAGCGTCGAGACCCCGGCTGCCGGGGCCATGCGCCGCTTCTCCCTGGGAAAGAACGCGAGCGTGCTCGCTTGCATCGCACTTCTGGCTGCCGGATTCTCGCTGGGCTGCGGGTCGTCCGATTCTGGCGCCAAGGGCAAGTTGGACGCGGCGCCGACATCGCATGCCGATGCGAAACTGACGGCTGACACCGCGACGAGCCCGACGCCTGACACCGCACCCAGCGGGTCGAGCGACCTCGCGCCCAGCCCGACACCAGACACGGCGCCCAGCGGGTCGACGGACCTGGCCCCCAGCCCGCCCCCCGACACCGCGCCGAGCGGGTCCGATGACGTCGCGCCAAGCCCGAAACTCGACGCGAAACTCGACGCGATACGGCCGATAGACGTGCTGCCGTCCGGGTCGAAAGACGTGGCGCCATCCCCCGATGCGGGGCTGAACGACGCCGGTGACGGGTCGGCAACCGACGCGACGGATGACGGGTCATCGGACTCGGGCGACGCCCTGATGGACCTGTTCCGCGACGGAAGCCCGGACGCCATCGCCACCCGGCTGGAAGCTTCGGTGAATACGCCCCCTGACGGGCCAATCGACCGCGGCATGATGCCAGCCTACAAGGGCGTCACCTTCCCGGCAGTCTAGTATGGGAACCCTCAAAGGGTTCCCATGCCCTCCCGCGACGGTGCGCCGCCAGCGAAGCTGGCGGGCTCCCCACGCGTCTAAGGCCCTGTCGGTGATCGCCCGATGAGGCCCATCGCCCTGCGGGCGATCCAGCGGATTCCGCGCGTGGTGATCTGGGAGATCACCACGGCCTGCAATTTCCGCTGCTTGCACTGTGAGCTGTCCGCGGGCGCCCGGCGTGGCGACGAGCTTTCCACGGACGAGGCCCTCTCCGTGTGCGATGCGCTCGCAGATCTCGGGTGCGAGCAGTGCAATGTCTCGGGCGGCGAGCCTCTCTTGCGCAGGGACTGGCCGCAGATCTGCCAGCGCCTGGCCGCGCGGGGGATCCGCGTGAGCGTGATCAGCAATGGCTCACTCATCGACGCGGATCTGGTGAGCCGCGCGGCCGACCACGGTGTGACTGGCTTCGCGCTTTCGCTCGACGGACTGCGCGCCACGCACGACCGCGTGCGCGTGTGGCACGGCGGCGACTCTGCCTTTGATGCAGTCGTCGCGGCGGCCCGGCACGTGAAGCAAGCCAAGCTAGCCCTGGCTGCGATCACCCACGTCAGTCGCTGGAATCTGGACCAACTGCCCGCCCTGCACTCGCTGCTGCGCGAGCTGGACACCGATATGTGGCAGGTGCAGCTCGGGCTGCCCCTGGGGCGGCTGCGCGAGATCGAGACGCCCTACATGATCCAGCCGACCCAGCTACCTGATGTGGCCCAGCTACTAACCCAGCTCATCCAATCGGGCCCGCGACCGCTCATCAGGGTCACCGACACCATCGGTTACTACACAGCTTGTGAACCGGTTCTACGCGGGGGCAACGGGGTGTGGACCGGGTGCTATGCCGGCATACTCACCCTGGGCATCGAGAGCAACGGCGACGTGAAGGGATGCTCGTGCCTGCCGCGGGAATTCACGGCCGGCAACCTACGCCAGAAACCCCTGGCCGAAATTTGGGCCGACGAATCGCGCTTCGCCTACAACACCGACTGGCAGGAAAGCAGCCTGACCGGCGCGTGCGCGACTTGCCCCTACCGCCGCGTGTGTCGAGCCGGCTGCACCTGCCTGGCCTACTCGGTGACCGGCTCCATCTACGAAAATCCCTACTGTCTGCACCGGGTCCTGAACATGAGGCCGTCGGCATGATCGTCCCACCCTCGCCGCAGATCTGCGTCTGGGAAGTGACCCTGGCCTGCAACGCGGCCTGCCTGCACTGCGGGTCATGGGCCGGCCAGGCACGGCCCGCCGAGCTTTCCACCGACGAGGCGGTGGCGGCCAGCGCCGCGCTGGCAGAGCTGGGCGTGCGCGAGGTGACCCTGTCAGGCGGCGAGCCGCTCTTGCGGCCGGACTGGGAACAGATCGTCGCGGCCTTGCGCGGCCACGGCGTGCTGGTCGAGATGATTTCCAATGGATTGTCGTTGGATGCGGCCACCGCTGCTCGCATCGCCCGCTCCGGGATCCGCACCGTGAGTCTGAGCGTGGATGGCGATGCGCCGGTGCACGATCGGCTGCGCGGCGTTCGCGGCGCCTTCGTCCAGGTCATGGCTGCCGCGCGCGCCCTGCGGGCCGAGGGCCTGCGCGTGGGCGCGGTGACCCAGGTGTGTCGCCCCAACCTCGATCTCCTGCCCGTCATAGAATCGGCCCTGCGCGAGGGTGGCTTTGGCGCCTGGCAACTCCAGCTCACCATGCCCATTGGTCGCTGCGGCCGCGACCTGGCCATCGATCCGTCCCAAGTCCGTGGCGTGATCGATTTCATCACCGACGACTCGCGGCCCGACCGACTGCCTCGCTACGGCGCTGACAACATCGGATGGATGCTGCCCTGCGAGCCCGCGCTGCGATCCGTGGCACGGCCCACCGACCGCGTCTTCTGTGGTTGTCAGGCGGGCCTGCGCGTGATGGGGCTGACCAGCGACGGCACGGTTCGCGGTTGCCTGTCCATGCCACCGGTGTTCGACGAGGGGAATCTGCGCCAGCGTTCCTTGCGCGAGATCTGGCAGAACGAACACGGGTTCGCCTACAACCGGGCGCCGCCGGGCGCCACCGGCCCTTGTCGTGACTGCGGCTTTCAGCGCATCTGCCGAGGGGGCTGCAAGACCCTGGCCCACGCGGCCGGGCGCGGTCTGGGCGAAAACCCGTATTGCGCGCGCATCGCCGCGCAGGAGGAAGCAGGCCCTTCGTGAGAATCGTGGTGGTGGTGGCCGACTCCCTGCGCGCCGACGTTCTCGGTCATGCGGGCGGCCCTTGCGCGACGCCCTTTCTCGATCGCATGGCGGTCGAGGGCACCAGCTTCCGCAACGTTTTCACATCAGCGCCCTGGACCGTGCCCTCGATGGCCGCGCTGGTCACGGGGGCGTACCCGCACCGGCTGGGCGTGTTTCGCTGGGAGCACCCTATCCTGGCGCGCTTCCCGACGGTGTTTTCGGCAGCGGCCCAGGCTGGCTCGCGCGTGGCCAGCTTCGTGTTTCATCCGCGCTACCTGTTCTCCGCGGTGCCCGAGGCCAACGTGATGGGCTCGTCGCAGGATTTCGACGTCGTCTGCGATTTCATTCGCAACGCGCGCGAGCCCAATCTCCTGACCTTCGTGCACTACTGGGGCACGCATCTTCCCTACCTCGACCGGCCGCTCAGCGTGGGCGCGTGGGGCGACATCTGCTCGCAGGTGCTGGCGGCCGGGCGCAAGAATCCCGCGGTGGTGCTGCCCAAGCTGCGCGGGCTCTATCACCGGGCGGTCGAGCGTTTCAGCGAACTCTTTCTGCCGCGGCTTGCTGACGCCATCGCGTGCCACGCCAGCGACGGTTTTCTCATGGTGGTGACGGCGGACCACGGCGAAACCTGGGGCGAGCGCCAGGGCCGGCCGCCCGAGACGGTCTTCGATCTGCACGGCAACGCGCTCTTCGACGAGTCGTTGCGGGTGCCGCTTTTGGCCTGGGGACCGGCCTGGTTGCACCGCGGCTGCGTGAATGGCCTGGCCCGCACGGTTGACCTGGCACCCACCCTGGCCGAAATCCTGGGCGCCAAGGACGCACTTGCGTCCGATGGCGACGGCTTGTCGCTGGCCTCCGCCTTGAGACAGGGCACGCCGCCGATTACAGAAGAAACTCTTGCCTTTGGCTCCGACGATTTTCTCTCCACGCCGCGGCCGGCGCCGCGCTCGCCTGCCGAGCTGTGGACGGCCTTTGCCCTACGCAACCGACGCTGGAAGTACCTGTGGCAGCCGAGCGAGGCGCGCGTCTTCGACTTGCAGGCGGATCCCGGCGAGCAGCGACCCCTGCCGCGCGGCTCGGGTGAGCCAGCGCAGGGATGGCAAACTCTGGAGCAAGAACAAGCCCGCGCGTTCTGCGTGACCGAAGACGGCGCCGATGCGCGATTGCGTGCCCTCGGCTACATAGACTAATCACAAATCCAGCACGCGGCCGTCGCAGCCGTCGACGGGCGGCAAGTTGAACCAGGACAGGATGGTCGGCGCCACGTCGAGGATGCGCAAGCCCGCGCGGTATCCCTGCGGCCGGCCGGGCCCGCGATGGATGAACACGCCATTCGGGTGATGGCTGGCGTCGTCGGCGCCGGTGTCATTCTCCCGCTGAAAAAGGTCCGAGTGTCCAATCGATCCCAGTGCCCGCCAGCGCATCTCGCCCAAGTAGACGACAAGGTCCGGGTAATCGCCGACCGGGTCGGGAAGCTCGGGCCCGCCTATGCGCAGCACGCGGTTGCCCATGGGACGGCCGCTGGCATCCGACTCGGTCTCCAATGCCCGCGCGATCTCTTGCAACAGAGCGGGTGCCTGGTCGGGCGCCACCGTGCCCTCGGGTTCGCGTCCGCGCAGGTTGAGAAAAATGCGGCCACAGTGTCCGCCCCAAGCCCAGGCGCGCGTCTGGGACCAGTCGACCAGGCTCTCGTGAAAATCGCGGACCGCCGGCACGGGAGACTTGAGCCGCAACCAGCCACGCGCAATCAGCCAATCGTTGAGACAAAATCCGCCCAGCATGGGCTGGGCGCCGTGGTCGGAAACCACCAGCACATGACAGTCGGCAGGCGCGAGTTGCAGCGTGCGCGCCAGCTCGGCGTCGAGCAGCCGGTAGTAGTCAAGCATCACTCCGCTGTGGCGATGACCGGACCGGTAGCGCGGATGGGCCGGATCGCAGTGACGATAGAAGAGGTGGTGCATGCGATCGGGCCCCATGTCCACCATCATCAGGAAATTGCCCCCGCGCGAGGCGCCCAGCGCGCGAAACAGATCGAAACGCTGGCGGGTGATGGCACTGATGGCGTCCAGCACCCGATCCGGATCCGCCATGCGGAATCCTTCCACGTCGAATTGATAGCGGCCCACGCTGCGCTCGATCTCGCTTTCCAGTTCGGCGGGAAAGGTGAAAGCGCTGTCTCCGGCCGCGGGCGCGTCGCTGACCAAGAATCCATTGACCGGCGCCGGCGGCCACGTCTGGGGAACGCCCAGCACACCCACCGAGCGACCCGCGCGCGAAAGCACGTCCCACACCCGGGGCACACGCACGTGGGTGGAATTGGCCAGATATTTGTCCGCGTAGCTCCCCAGGCGCCGATGGCGAAACCCATACAGCCCCAAACGCGAGGCCGGCACCCCGGTCATCATGCAGGTCCAGGCCGGAATCGTGATGGGCGGATCCGCGCTGCGCAGCGGACCCCAGGTTCCCTGGTGCATGAGCGCAGCAAAGGTCGGCAATTGCTCGCGGTAGCGGTCGAAGACCAGATCCGGGGACAGGCAGTCGAGCCCGATGACCAGAACCGAAGGGCGTGCGACGGGCAAGAGTCCGTGGCCGTGGCCGTGGCCGTGGCCGGACTGATCCCGACCGTCAGGCCGCGGTGTGCTCTCTGTGGTGAGATCTGGATCCTTCATCCGTCACGCGCGCTTGGTCGCGCCATCGGTCAGGGCCGACTCGATCGCGACCTTGAGATCGTCCTCGACGAAGGGCTTCTGCAGAAAGCGCGTGGGCCCGTCCCCGCTGATGCGACGTCGCACAGCCTGCTCGCTGTATCCGCTCGACAGGACAATTTTGGCCGCGGGATCGACGGCACGAAGGGCCCGCATGGTCTCCAGCCCGTCCATCTCGGGCATGGTGAGGTCGAGCAAGACGCACCCAATCTGCGCGTGATGCTCGCCAAACACGCGCAACGCCTCCTGGCCGCTGGCCGCGGTCAGTACCGGGTAGCCCAACGCCCCCACCAGTTGCGAGACCGCCTGCAGCACCCGCGCGTTGTCGTCCACCACCAGCACCGCAGCGTTCGCGGGTCGCGCCCCCGGGCTGCTCGGGGCTGGCTCGACAGGAAGCCTGACCTCGGGGCCGGCCGCGGGCAACAGCACCGTCACGGTCGTGCCTTTGCCCACCTGGCTGGCGACGCGAATGGCCCCCTTGTGACCGCGCACGATGCCCAGCACGGCAGCCATGCCCAGCCCGCGCCCGGCGAACTTGGTGGAGAAAAACGGTTCGAACACGCGGCTGCGCGTGGCCTCGTCCATGCCGCAACCGGTGTCGGTCACCGTCAGCTCGACGTAGGTTCCCTCGGCCGCGTCGGTGGAGGCGACGAAGTCGCGCAAGCTGCTACGCTCGATGGGATGTTGGCTCAGGCTCAGGGTGATCACGCCCTCCTTGTCGCCAATGGCCTCGGAGGCATTGGTGATGAGGTTCATCACCACCTGCCGGATCTGGGTCGGATCGCCCACGATCAGCGGCACGTCGTCAGCGAAACGGAAGAGCAGCCGCACCTTGGCCGGCACCGAAACCTCCAGCATGCGGGAGATCTCCTCGACGATATTCTTGGGCGCGATGGGCTCGCTCGCAAAGCCACCGCCGCCCGAATAGGCCAGCAACTGCCGGCACAGATCCGCGGCCCGGCAGGCGATGGTGCGGATCTCGCCCAGTGGGTCTCGCGCCGGGGCGGACGCCGGCAAATCCTTGAGCGCCAGCTCGGTGTTGCCCAGCACGGCCGTGAGCAGGTTGTTGAAGTCGTGCGCAACCCCACCGGCCAGCAAACCCAGGCTCTCCAGTTTCTGTATCTGCTGCATCTGCGCATCAAGCTGGCAGCGATCTTCCTCGGCCTTCTTCTGCTCGGTAATGTCGCTGAGCATCCCCTGCTTGGAGATGCTTCCGTCGGCACGCTGAATGGGCGTGTTGACGACCTCGTACCAGCGGTGGTCTTTCGGACTTTGCATCTGCCAGCGCACGATTTCGCCCCGCTGCACCCGATCCTTCGCGCACCAGGAACACGGCTCGTCGAGACCGTGCAGCACCTCATGGCAGGACTCGCCAGTGGCATCGCGGCCTGTGCGCGCGATCAACTTGGCGTTCATGAACTCGATCTTGCGGTCGGGCGAGCAGATGTAGATCAACCCATCGAACCCTTCCACGATGGCGCGGTAGCGCGATTCGCTGTCCTGCAAGGCCTCCTCGGCCTTCTTGCGCGCGCTGATGTCGCGCGCGGCGGCCAGGACCACGGGGCGCCCGTCAATCACCTCGGCGCGCAGGGCCACCTCGATCCAAAAGGAGGAACCATCGTCGAAGTGCCGGCTCAGCCACTCGAAGGTCGCGGGACCCTCGCTGGCGGCACGGCGAATCCGATCGATCGCCAGCGCGGGTTCATAGGGAGCCACGCCCGAGGCAGCGCGGCCTGGATCGCCGGCTAGCAAATCTGCGCGGGTGGTGTGATACAGGCGGGCCGCGCTTTGGTTGGCGTCGAGAATCTGACCGGTGCGGGCGTCGTGCACCGTGATGGCGTCGCTCACGGCGTGAAACAGCGTTTGGTAGTTGCCCTCGGCGCGGATACGGCGAGCACCCAACCAGGAACCGATGACCAGGAGGAACGCAAAGATCACATACTCCTGCAGATACACGCTGCGAAGCCGGCCCGAGTCAAGCAGGGTGTCGTTGACGAAGGCCACCGCCGCGAAGCCCACCAGCCCGAGAAGCAGCCACGCACGGCCCCGCTCCCCGCGCCGCAGGAGCCGCTGACCACACAGAGCACAGAACCCTATGGTCACCAGGTCGGTCGCGTAGGCTGGATAGGCGACCGGCGAGACCTTGCCGGCGAGCGAGGCAAGCTGTTCCCCCCAAGGGGTCTCGTGATGGACCAGCCCGGTGATCTCCGAGTAAAGAATTCCGTGATCCGAAAGAAGGTCGGCAGCGCCGAGAACGAAAAAAGCAGCGGACAGAGCGACCAGGAAGGGCCTGGGCCGAAAATCAGAGTAGAGGCCAACGAACCAGGGCACCACCATCAGGATCGAGCTGGAGAGAACACTCTGCCACTTCGCTGCGTATAGGCACGCAGGCACGTCCGCTGCGCGATACCCCGCCAGGCAGGCCAGGGCGTAGCCGCTGCCGAGCAAGCACAGAATGCCGAAGAGGGCCTTGAGCGGATCCTTGCGCCTCCTGGTCAGCGAGAGCGCATAGTTCAACCCGTTGTGGCAGAAGACCGCCGCGATCGCGATGAGCAGGATGGTCAGCGGACTCGGCACAGCGCCATCCCCGTAGAACACGAGACTGACCCAAAACTGAACTCGGACTTGTATACTCCCAGCGGGAAAAGCCACATAGCGGCACCCTCAAACCCCATGCTACTCGCATTGCGTTCGCGCCGCACCTCCACCACATGTTGGCGAGAGAGGGCGGAGGATTCGGCGTCCCCGCGACCAGCGCTGGACAGACCTCGCTGACCAATCGGGCAGAGGAGCGCGGTGCGCAATCGCGGCAGAGCTCAACCACTTGCGCGCTCGTCAGCAAACGCAGCGTGGCCAAAAAGTCGACCTATCGCCGCCGTACTTGCGCTATAGTTTTGAGCGCTTCTGAAAATGGGAGCCAAATTGCATCTTGCAACCACTGCTAAAGAAACGGCGTCGCATGGATCTCTACCCGGCGAAGCTCGAACAATGTTTCCGAGGAGGCATCCGATGAACCGATTGACTTTGAATATCCTCTGCGTCGCGAGCTTCGCACTTGTCGCGGCATCCTGTTCCTCCGGAGGGGGATCGCCCGGGACGACCCCGGTGGCCGGCCAGTCTCCTGCCGGCCACACCAGCGCGGCTGGCGCCCCCGGCTCGGGCGGCGCGACCAGCGTGGGCGGCGCAACCGAACAGAACACCGGCGGCGCAACCGAACAGAACACCGGCGGCGCAACCCAGGCCGGTGGCAGTCCGGGCGGGACGACCAACACGGGCGGTGCGGCCGAAACGGGCGGTGTAACGTCACTGGTTGGCGGGGCCACCCAGAGTTCCACAGCCAAGACCGGCGGGACCACCAGCCCCGGCGGCGTGACCACCGAGGGCGGCACAACCACATCGGTTGGTGGGACCACCGCCAAGAGCGGCGGGGCCACCAGCTCCGGCGGTGCGACCACCGCGGGCGGCACAACCGCCAAGAGCGGCGGAGTCACCAGCTCCGGCGGCGTCACCACGGCAGGTGGCACAACCGCCAAGAGCGGCGGCGCGACCAGTTCGGGCGGTGTGACCACCGCGGGCGGCACGACAGCCAAGACGGGCGGGGCCACCAGCTCGGGTGGCACGACCGGCGGGTCCAGCGGCTCCACCGATGTTGTTTCCTGGCTGAACGGGTATTTGTGGGTCGGAACCTGTTCAAACGGAAGTGCGACTGGGCTCGACTGCCCCCTGTTCCTGGACCCCAGCACCACATGCCCGAACCGCACCGCAACTGACTTCAACCAGCGTGGGATGTTCCGGACTGTGACACAGCAAGTGGGAGGGACGGCTGGGACCATCTACACAATCAACTTCGAGGCGCGGGGCGTCTTGGGAACCAAGTGCTACACAGGCGGGACCAAGCAGACTCCCGCGCTGAGCGCGGACCCAGAGACGAGCAACGATGGTTGGTACCTAGGCGGCCAGCCCACCGACAGCTTGTGGAATACCTACGAACTCCACGTCAGTCCGGCAGTGGCGGGGTCAGGTGCAGCCAACCCTTTGAACGCGGCCGAGGATGTGTATTTCCTAAATGCGTTCCCATACCCACCGATTACCTACGGCAACGACACATACTGTGAAGCGCACGAGACCTTCCCCATGAAATACACGGCCAGTTTCAAAGCTCCCGGCGGGGGAACTATCAAGCTGGTTCTGCACGACTCGAACTGCCTAGGACAGATGAACTGCGGCGGCCCCGACCGACAAACCACGTGCGCCCATTCTCGTACCATCGATCTGACGGGTATGCCGCAACCGGCGACTGTGGCAACCTTCGCATCCATGCAACAGCCCTACAAGCAGACCAACGGCTTCTGGCCGCAGTGGCTCCTCTTCAGTCTCAAGAGCGTAACCAGTCAATAGTCGTCGCCCTCCGCCCCCCCAGCCGCAGGAGAGATCCGTGAGAACACAGTGGTCGTCTGAGAAACGGTTTGTCGTCCTCTGTTCATTCGTCCTGATTCTATCGCTCTCTGCACGAGAGGCAGCCGCTGAAAAGGTGTTGGGCCACGACAGCGACTGGACGGTATTTACCGATGGTCGAGTGGCTGCCTTTCTCGACTATATCCATGCCGACGGCTACCCGACGGCCCCGGTGGACGCCAATGGAGCCCCTTTGTACGACATAAGAGGTGGAGGCATGCTCGCGGATGCCGAGAAGCCTCTGCAGGCGTCGGGGGCCACCGGTCAAGCGCCGCGGGGAACCATCGAGCGCCTACGCATTCGCAGCGGTTTCATAGGAAATACGTTGGGATTTGGCGTGAGAGGCCCGGTTACGGCGAATACTACAGTGAAGGGCTACATTCAGCTCTGGGCCTGGGTCGAAAACGAGGGTGAGCAGAAGGGCGTTGTCACCTGGCCGGATGTCAGACAGGGCTACATCAAGCTTGAGGGTTGGTGGGGTAGCGTGCTCGTGGGTCGAGGGAGGGGGCTATTCTCACGTGGCGCCACCGATATCGATTCTCTCTACGGCCACGGATTCGGCGTTGGCTATCCCGGTGCGGTGGATTCGAGCCCCGGCGGTTTTGCGCAAGGCCACGTTGGATTCGGCGTTCTGGGGAGCGGTTTTGCCACTGGCATCGTCTACGGAACGCCGACGCTGGGGGGATTCCAGCTCAACCTCGGGGCCTTCGACGCCGTCCGCCTTCAGGGCGCCTGGACGCGAACAAAGTGGCCGCGGGGAGAGAGTGAAATCACCTTTGAACGGCCCATTCGGCAGCTCGGAAAATTCGTCATTTTCGCCAACGGGGCCTATCAGAGGGAGTACCAGGGCGGATATCCAGACTCGATAAACACCTCGGCGATAGGGTTCGGATATGGCGGCCGTCTCGAACTCGGTCCTGTTCGCTTCGGCGCCGCCGGTCACTATGGCCACGGCCTCGGGCTGAACTACGCCCTGGAGCAGAGCGACGCTGCACTCAGCACGGCGGGCAAGTTGCGCTGGTTCGATGGATACTACGCGCAGGCAATGGTCGTCATACGCAAGGTGGACGTCTCAGCCGGTTGGGGTATCACACGCGTGTTCCTGAACCCCGACGACCAGATTCCCTATGTCATCAAGACAATCAACCCGACCGGAACCTCAAGTGCTCCTCCCGACGTAATCAAATACCAGCAAGGCATCTCCTGCGGCGCCGTCTATCACATCAAGCCCTGGCTTCACATCGACGTGGATCTGTTCCGTGCCAATTTTAGGTGGTACCAGGGCGACACACAGGTCGCCTACATCGCCAACAGCGGCATGATCTTCACCTGGTGATCGGCTCGCACCATGATGCCTGCACGAACCATTAGCCATTCTGCGAGGAAAACCATGAAAGTTTCTCGTGTTGTGTTGAGTTTCGTACTGTTGGCCTGCTCCGTCCTGAGCTTCTCCTGCGGGTCTGACAGCGATTGCCAATCCACCGGCCTTGCCTGCGCAAAAACCGGAACGATCGTATGGGCCTGCTGTGATGTCGGCCACACCATTGGAGACATCAGCCAGGGCCAGTGCAAGTACGTTTCTGATGATCCGGCCCATCCTCAGGGCACTCCGCAGACCTATCAGTGTGAAGGCGTCGACTGCGGAAAAGCAGAACAGGCCATGACTGCCTTCTGCGCAGCGTCTCCGTAGCAGACTATCGCCATCCAGCCACCGTCGACCGCCAGCATCAACCTGCGGCAGCGGACAGTCACCGTGCTCAGCGTGCTGCGCGGTTGATCTGCGAGCGAAACCCCAGCAAAAGGCGTGCTCGGGTGGCGCAGACGCAACCCTGGGTCGAGCACTCAGTACCCAAGGTCACTGGCAGAACGAATACCAGAACCTTCGGACACACGAACCGTGGGCCTGTCATCGCTGGGATTCTCGGCTGTGGGTTGGGGAAGTTGTGTGAAGAATCGACAAAAGAAGAACACGTTCGCCACGGCAGCTTCATCACGCAGACAAGCCGTGCATGCGCGTGGTGTCGGTCTGGCAGTACCCGCTGCGTTCCTTGTCCCATGCGCTGCAAGAAGGCCATGCAGAAGACCATGCCCACGAGCCCTCAGCGAGTCAAGAGTCACAAACGAGACGAAGGGACAGGAAGGACCGGCACCAACTTTCTGTTCCTTGCGGTCGGGACTTCGGTGATAATTCCCGCCCATGAAGACCATCAAGGCTGGTTGCCCCCTCGTGCTCGCGCTCGCCGGCTTGCTCGCGCCTGCGTACGCGTCTGCTGCTCCGCCCGCGAGTCAATCCCCGGCAGCCGCCGCGCCTGCAGCAAAGGCCCAGGCCGCTGCGCCCAAGCCGACAGCGCCTGCGGCGGTTGCACCCAGTGCCATCCCCGACAAGACCGACGTGATCGTGGTCACGCTTACCAATCCGCTGGCCGCGCGACGCCCCGCCGAGACCATTGCGCTCGCGCTCGCCGACTTGGTCAAGGTCGTGCCCGGGTTGGAGTTGAAGAGGCTGCAAGTCGTCGACACGAAGGGCAAGCTGGTCCTCTCGCAGTTGGTCGACTTGGATGGCGACGAAACGCCTGATCAGGTCGTGTTTCAGACCGACCTCGCTCCGAACGAGAGCAAGTCGTTCAAGCTGAGGGTCGGGGAGCGCGTTTCAGCGGTCGAGGCAGACTACAAGGCCTACGGTCGTTTCGTGCGCGAGCGCCACGACGACTTCGCGTGGGAGAACGACCTCATCGCCCACCGCATGTACGGGCCTGACCTGGAAACCTGCAAGAAGGAACCTCTCACCTCAAGTGGCGTCGACGTTTGGGTCAAACGCGTGCCCAAGCTGGTGGTCAACGAATGGTACATGACGGACAACTACCACCAGGACCACGGCGAAGGCGCGGACTTCTACGCCGTCGGCAAGTCGCGCGGCTGTGGCGGGTTGGGGATTTGGTCGGGTGGCAAGCTGCAGGTGTCGAAGAACTTCGCCGGCACGCGCGTGTTGGCCAACGGGCCCATCCGTCTGATGTTCGAGCTGACCTACGCCGCCTGGGGCACGGCGCGCGTCACCGAGACCAAACGCGTGACTCTCGATGCGGGCGCGCATTTCAACAAGTTCGAGAGCACCTTCAAGGGAGGCAAGGGCGCCCTGTCCTTCGCGGTCGGCATCGCCAAGCACCCCGGCGGCGTGGTGGATGTCGACGACAAGGCGTCCTGGATGCGGGTTTGGGAACCACTC
>PMBY01000286.1 GCA_003153875.1 Myxococcales bacterium
GTCACCCAAGGAAGCGTACTTGCGTTTGGTGCCACCCAACACCCGGATGCACATAATCTTCTTGGCACCCGAGTTGTCGGCCACATCGAGAGTTGTCGTCGTCTGGACCATGATCTGAACCTGTCGTCCGTTTCTTGGCTGCAGGCCGGGCTTATACTTCCTGGACTCGTTTAAGAAGCCGTTCCACCCGCCAGCGCTTCTGGCGCGAAAGCGGACGTGACTCCACGATCACCACGCGATCACCCACCCGGTATTCATTCTTTTCGTCGTGCGCCTTGTACTTTTCGCGCTTGGTCATGTACTTGCCGTACTTGGCGTGAGCCAGCCGGCGCTCGACCGTCACCACGCGTGTCTTGTTCATCTTGTCGCCGGTCACGACACCAACGAGCTCTCGCTTCCGCGATGCCGGCCGGCCGCTGGGTGCGGCCTGGTCGCTCTTGGCAGGACTGGATGCTTGCTTGGCCACGGCCTATTTCTCCTTCGCGGGGGTAGCCGGCGCGGCCAAATTGCGTTGCCGCTCGGCCAGCACCGTGTTCACCCGCGCGATGTCCCGCCGGGTGTGCCGCACCAGCATCGTGTTCTCGAGCTGGTTCGTGTTCTTCTTCAACCGATACTGGAGAAGATCCTCTTCCAACTTCCTGAGCGTACGCACCAGCTCAGCCGGATCGTTTCCGCGCAGGTCCTTCGCCCGGATCGTGCTTTTCATAGCGCGTGCTCCCGTCCGATGACCCGCGAGCGTACCGCTAGCTTGTGCTCGGCTAGGTGAAAGGCCTGCTTGGCCAGTTCTTCGGTGACGCCCTCAAGCTCGTACATCACTCGGCCGGGCCGAATCACAGCGACCCACTCCTCCGGGGTGCCCTTGCCTTTGCCCATGCGGGTTTCGGCCGGCTTCTTTGAAATCGGTTTGTCCGGGAAGATGCGCACATACAGTTTCCCGCCGCGCTTCACGTGACGGGAAATCGCGGTACGCGCCGCCTCGATCTGGCGCGCGCTCACGAAGCCGCAGGTCAGGGCCTGCAATCCATATTCGCCGAAAGACACGAACGCGCCGCCTTTGGAGACGCCGCGCATCTTGCCCTTCTGTTGCTTGCGCCACTTGACTCGATCAGGTGCCAGCATGGTTTCCTCTCCTTGCGCCTAGGCCAGACGAACCGACCGTTGCGGAAGGACCTCGCCTTTGAAGATCCAACACTTCACCCCGATGGCACCGTAGGTCGTGTGCGCCTCGGTGAAGCCGTATTCTATGTCCGCGCGCAAGGTGTGCAAAGGCACGCGGCCCTCGTGGTACCACTCGTAGCGCGCCATTTCGGCGCCGCCCAGGCGGCCCGAACAGGCCAGGCGGATGCCCTTGGCGCCGAACTTCATGGCGGTCTGCACCGCCTTTTTCATGGCGCGGCGAAAGGCCACCCGACGTTCGAGCTGGGTCGCGACGTTTTCCGCCACCAGTTGCGCGTTGGTCTCGGCCTTGCGAACTTCCTGGATGTTGAGGAACACCTCGTTGGAGGTGAGCGCCTGGACTTCCTTCTTCAAGGTCTCGACGCCGGCGCCGCGCTTGCCAATGACGATGCCCGGCCGTGCGGTGTAGATGTTGATNNGCGGCGCGCTCGACCTCGACCGATGCCACCCCGGCGTGGCCCAGTTTCTCCTTCACGAACTTCTTGAGGCGGATGTCTTCATGCAGCCACTTCGCGAAGTCCTTCTCCGAATACCACTGCGAACTCCAGCCCCGGACGACACCGAGACGAAATCCTACCGGATGTGTCTTCTGCCCCATTGCGATTACTCCTGCGCCACGTCGACCACAATGGTCACGTGGGAGGTTCGGCGGTTGATCCGGTTGGCGCGTCCCATGGAACGCGCCAGCCAGCGTTTCTCGGTCGGCCCCGGATCGACACTCACTTTGGTCACCACCAGCGCGTCGGCGTCGGCCTTGTCGTTGGTGGTTGCGTTGGCGATTGCGGAGCTCAGCACCTTGGACAACATCTTCGCGGCCTTGCGTGGCTGAAGATTGAGGATAGACAGCGCCTCGGCCACTTGTCGCCCGCGGATCATGTCAGCCACCATGCGAACCTTGCGCGGTGACTGGCGAAACCGTCTCAACACTGCGTGTGCCATGTTCGTCGTCTTTCTCTTCCTACTTCTTTTCAGCCGCAGGCGCCGCGGGCGCCGCCGCACCCGGAGCCGCAGGCGCCCCCGGAGTTGCGGGCGCGCCCGGCGTGGCCGCTCCAGCGGCTGCCTTGCGATCCCCAGAGTGAGTTTGGAAAATGCGCGTCGGCGCGAATTCACCGAGCTTGTGGCCGACCATGTTCTCGGTCACGAACACAGGCAGGAACTTGCGCCCGTTGTGTACCGCGAAGGTCAGTCCGACCATATCGGGAATGATGGTGGAGCGCCGCGACCAGGTCTTGATGACCTTCTTGGCCTTCTGCGCCTGCATATCGGTCACCTTGGTCATCAGGTGATGATCCACGAAGGCGCCCTTCTTGACTGAACGTGCCATGGCTACGCCTTCTTTCCCCGGCGCTTGATGATCATGCGATCCGTCCTCTTGTTTTGGCGGGTCTTGAGCCCCTTGCTGAGCTGGCCCCAGGGCGAACAGGGATGGCGGCCACCGGACGACCGGCCTTCGCCACCTCCCATCGGATGATCGACGGGATTCATGGTGACGCCGCGGTTGTGCGGACGCCGCCCCAGCCAGCGGGTGCGACCGGCCTTGCCGTTGTGCACGCTGTTGTGCTCGACGTTGCCCAGTTGCCCGACCGTGGCCCGGCAATCAAGGTGAACCAGGCGAACCTCGCCCGAGGGCAAGCGCACCTGACCCCACTGCCCTTCCTTGGCCATGAGCTGCGCCCCGCTACCGGCAGAGCGAACCATCTGCGCTCGGCCCTCCACCTTCAATTCCACGTTGTGAATGGTGGTTCCCAGCGGGATGTTGCGCAGGGGCAGAGTGTTTCCCGGCTTGATGTCAGCGCCGGCCGATGAAATCACCGTGTCCCCCACTGCCAGCCCGACCGGCCACAAGATGTATCGCTTCTCGCCGTCCGCATAGTGCAAAAGCGCGATGCGTGCACTGCGGTTGGGGTCGTACTCTATCGTGGCCACCTTGGCGGGAACGCCCAGCTTGTCGCGGCGGAAATCGACCACGCGAAAGCGACGCTTGTGGCCGCCACCGCGGAAGCGCGAAGTCACGCGACCGTAGTGGTTGCGACCACCCGTCGACGGCTTGGCCTCGGTGAGCGCCTTGAGCGGCTGATTGCCTTGCGTGAGATCGGAGAAATCGGGCGCGAGCCTGCCGCGCACACCGGGCGTTGTCGGGTTGATGGTGCGAAGACCCATGGACTAGACTCCCTCGAAGAAATCGATCTTCTGGCCGGCCGCCAGCGTGACCAATGCGCGTTTCCAATTGGAGCGCCGGCCGATGTGGCGGCCTACCCTCCGCTGCTTGCCCCGCACGATCGAGGTGCGCACCTTGAGAACATTGACGTTCCACAGCTTCTCGACCGCGTGCTTGATTTCGATCTTGTTGGCATCGCGCGCCACCTCGAGCAGGAGCTGGGGCTGGACCTGCTCCGGATCGAGATCCTCTTCAGGCTGGCCGCCGGTCTCCTTGAGCAAGGAGCCCTTCTCGGTCAGCAGCGGGCGCTTGATGATTTTTTCAGGGGAGCGCATGACTTGCCTTTCCTAAGCCGCGGCCTCACCGCCCGTGCCCACAATACGTGCCTCGACCGCCTTGACGACGTCCTTGGCGATGATCAGTCCAGAGTGCATGAGGATGTCGTAGACGTTGAGTCCCTCGGGCGGCAGACAGGTGAAGGTGGTCAGGTTGCGAATCGACTTGACCAGATTGTCATTGCCCTTTCCGTCGACCACCACGGCCGAGTCGACGCCCAGTGCCTTGAGCACACCGGCCATGCGCTTGCTCTTGGGCGTCTCCATGACCAGCTTCTCGACGATGACCAGCTTCTTCTCTTGCGCACGCAGGGACAGGGCCGATGCCAGCGCCGCCTTCTTGACCTTACGGGGCAAGGTGTATTCGTAATCGCGCGGGTGAGGCCCGAAGACCTTCCCTCCACCCACAAAGTTTGGTGAGCGCGTAGAACCTTGGCGTGCGTTGCCGGTGCCCTTCTGGCGGTACGGCTTCCTGCCGCCGCCGCGCACGAATTTGCGCGTAAGGGTCGAATGCGTGCCCGCGCGTTGCGCGGCCCGTTGGGATTTCACCGATTCCCACAGAAGATGCTCGCGCACCTTGCAGCCAAATACCTCGTCGGCCAGTTCCATTTGGCCGACTTTCTGACCTTCCATATTGACGACGTCGATCTGCATGGCCTTCCTCAGGTCTTGATCTCAACATCCACGCCCGCCGACAGGTCGAGCTTCATAAGCGCGTCCAGCGTCTGTTGTGTGGGGTCGATGATGTCAAGGAGCCGCTTGTGCGTGCGGATCTCGAACTGCTCGCGCGANNCAGTACTTGTTGATCTTGGTCGGCAACGGGATGGGGCCTGCGACCTTCGCGCCGGTCCGCTTGGCGGTGTCCACGATCTCACCCGCCGACTGGTCAAGCAGGCGGTGATCGTAGGCCTTGAGCCGAATCCTGATTTTGGGTGTCACGTTGCGCCCCCTTCTAGTGTCCTTTGGGAAACTCCGCCAGGTCTACCTATTCAAGGATGATCTTGGTCACGACACCGGAGCCAACCGTCTTGCCACCTTCCCGAATCGCGAAACGCAGCTTCTCTTCGCACGCGATCGGCGTGATCAAGTTGATCTCCATGTTCACGTTGTCACCCGGCATCACCATCTCCGTCCCCTCAGGCAACTTCACCTCCCCGGTCACGTCCGTCGTCCGGAAGTAAAACTGCGGCCGATAGCCCTTGAAAAATGGCGTGTGCCTCCCACCCTCTTCCTTCTTCAATATGTAGATCTCTCCACGGAAATTCTTGTGCGGCGTGATCGAACCCGGCTTCGCCAAAACTTGCCCGCGCTCCACGTCCTCACGCTTCGTCCCGCGCAGCAACGCCCCGATGTTGTCCCCCGCCCGCCCCTCATCCAACAGCTTCCGGAACATCTCCACCCCGGTTACCACCGTCTTTTGCGTGTCCTTGAATCCCACAATCTCCACTTCTTCCCCAACCTTCACGATCCCGCGCTCCACTCGCCCCGTCACCACCGTCCCACGGCCAGAAATCGTGAACACNNTCGATCTCGCGCTTCGGCTCCGGGATGAAGCTGTCCAACGCTTCCATCAGCTTCCAGATTGACCCTTCCCCGATATCCGACTGGTCCCCTTCCAACGCCTTCAGCGCGCTACCGCGCACGATCGGCGTCGTGTCCCCGGGAAAGTCATACTTCGACAGTAGCTCGCGCAGCTCCAACTCCACCAGGTCCAACAGCTCCGCGTCTTCCTTCGCCACCATGTCTACCTTGTTCAGGTACACAACCATCGATGGCACACCCACCTGCCGGGCTAGCAAAATGTGTTCGCGTGTCTGCGGCATCGGCCCGTCCGGCGCCGATACCACCAGAATCGCCCCGTCCATCTGCGCCGCACCAGTGATCAT
>PMBY01000414.1 GCA_003153875.1 Myxococcales bacterium
CAAAGCCGAGGCACAAGCCAAGACCGAACGAGCCGAGGCACAGGCAAAGACCGAACGAGCCGAGGCACAGGCAAAGACCGAACGAGCCAAGGCCGAACGAGCCGAGGCACAGGCAAAGACCGAGCGAGCCGAGGCACAAGCAAAGACCGAACGAGCCAAGGCCGAACGAGCCGAGGCACAGGCAAAGACCGAGCGAGCCGAGGCACAGGCAAAAGCCGACAGGGCTGAGGTACAGGCAAAAGCCGACAGGGCCGCGGCGCAAGCCAAGACCGACAGGGCTGAGGCACAAGCCAAGACCGAGGCACAGGCCAAGGCCGAGGCACAACTCAGGGCTGAAGCTCAATCTCGGGCGGCTGCGCAGGCCACTGCGGAGAACGCCAAGCTCAAGGTGCAGTTGCAGCAAGCTCGGCGCGACGCCGAGAATGCACAAGCGAAGGCCAACGCCGCCAGCGCCGAAAATGAACGGCAAAAGGTGGCTGTGGCTCGCGCCGATGAACACGCCCGCAAGGCCGAGCGCGAAGCCGACCAAGCCATCAAGCGTGCGAAGCTCGCCGAGCGGGAGACGCTCACGGCCCAGCAGCGCGAGATCGAACGCGATCGGGCGCTGCAGAAGGCGGCTCGCGAGGTCGAGATGCGCACCGCGGCTCTCGAAGCCAAGGCCAAGCGCCAGGAGGAACAGAGACAGCGGTTGCTGGAGGCCGAACACCTGGTCGCACAGCGCGAAGCGAAGGTGCGCCTGGCCGCCACGGAGCTGGCCGAGCGCGAGCAGGCTACGCGAGCCGCCCAGGCCAAGAGTGAGCGGTTGGAACATAGTGGCGCTTCCTCGCCTGACAGGGCACGTGCCGCAGCGGCGGTGGCCAAGGCCGAGGAAGAGCGCAAGAACGCTGCTGAGGCAGCCGAACGCTCCCGCAACGAGCTTACCCTCGCAGTGGCCACGCGCCGCGCGGAAGAAGCCCGGCGCCAGGAAGAGATGCGCGGCCGTCGCGACGAGGAAGAAAAGTTGAAGCAGGCCGAGTCCGCCCACGCCGCCGAGGAGACCCGCCTGGCGCAGGCGCGCGCCGAGCGGGCTCGGATTGAAATTGAGCGTGACAAGCTGGAGAAGGAGCGAGCCCAGCTGGAGGCGGCTCGTGATTCCCTGGCGGCTGAGGTCAAGCGACTCGCGCAGGCGTCCACGCCAGCCAAGCCGGCCGCGACCGCGGCAGCCCCGGTCGCGCTCCCGGTCCCCACGCCAGCCAAACCCGTTCCCAAGGAAGAGAAGGCGATCGTGGTGAGTGTGCCGGCCGCACCTGATTCGGCCAAGCCGGTTGCACGTCCGCGATCGATCACTCTGCGTGTCCCCAGCCGTGTCCGCCGTATCGATTTTGTCGACGAGCCCACCCGATCCTCGGTCATCATCGACCTGGAAGAGCCATCAGCATTTTCCGTCGAACGCTCGGCCAATCGGCGCGTCAGCCTGCGTCTCGACCACGCCGATCTCCCCGACGAGCTGGTGCGCAGTTTGGACGCCACAGAATACCTAGGCCCGGTCCGGCTCATCAGCTCGTACCAGGATCCGCATGCCCGCGGCACGGTTCGAGTCGACGTGGACTTGGCTGAGGATGTGCCCAACCGCGTTCGCCAGGATGGGAACAGGATCTACTGGGATTTTCAGAAGGCGACTCCGGCCAACGGACAGAAGCTGCCCGCGCTGGGCGGGCCTCTGCCGCCGTCGGTCTTGTTCGTGCCCGCTCGTCGCGTGGCGGGTTTCAGTGTCACATTTGATCCGAGACGGGAACCCTCAAAGGGTTCCCGTGCACTCCCGCGATGGTCCGCCGCCGGCAGAGCCGGCGGGCTCCCCACGCGTGTGTCCGTGACTCTGGCTCAAGCTCAACCTCAAGCGCAGAGCCCCGCGCGCAAGGCTGGCGAGGACGAATCACCGACCGCGAAACGCGCGAATTTGACGGGCAGGAAGCGCTACACCGGTCGCCGCATCGACCTGGATTTCAAAGGCGCGGACATTCACAACATCTTGCGTCTTCTCGCCGACGTGGGGCAGATGAACATCGTGACCTCGGACGAGGTGAAGGGTGAGGTCACCATCAAGATGCGCGATGTGCCCTGGGATCAGGCCCTGGACGTCGTGCTGCGAGCCAAAGGGTTGGGATCGGTTCGCGAGGGCAACCTGGTTCGGGTAGCGCCCTTATCGGTGCTGGAGAAAGAACTGGAACAGGAGATTGCTCGTCAGAAGCAGATTGCCGAAGTCTTGCCCACGGAAACCCGGCTCATCGGTGTGTCGTACGCACACGCCTCCTCTCTACAAGACAAAGCTCGGGATCTGCTGTCACCGCGAGGCAAAATCTCGGTCGACGATCGCACCAACAATCTGATCGTGTCCGATGTAGCGCGCAATCTGCAACTCATCGAGGATCTAGTCCGCAACCTCGATACCCAGACTTCGCAAGTGGTCATCGAGGCCCGCATCGTGGAAGCCAATACGGACTATGCCCGCCAAATCGGCATCCAGTGGGGCGGCAACACCTTCATGGATACGTCACATGGCAATCCCACAGGGCTGGTTTTCCCCTACAACGTCGGTATCGGTGGCGGGGCGGACGACGGCAGTTCGCCGCTGTCCGGTCTGGTTCCAGGAGTCCGATCTGGCGTCGCCGGGGGGGCCAATCCGAATTTCGTGGTCAACATGCCTGCCCCAGCCGGCCTCGCCACTGGAAGTGCCATCGGCCTCACCATGGGGTCAGTGGCGGGGGCTTTCAACTTGAACCTGCGTCTCTCGGCCATGGAGTCCACCGGAACGGTTCGCATCTTGTCCTCGCCGCGCATCACCACCATGGACAACATCGATGCCACGATCGAACAGGGCGTGTCGATCCCGGTGTCCGTGGTGAGCGCGATGGGCGCCATGACCCAGTTCGTGGATGCCAAGCTTCACCTAGGTGTCAAGCCGCATGTCACCAACGAAGGCACCGTCATGCTCACGGTCACCGTGACCAAGAATGAGCCAGACTTCGTCAACACCGGCGCCCGCGGCGACCCCACAATTCTGAAGAAGGAAGCCAAGACGACCATNNCGCGACGGCGACACCGCGGTCATCGGCGGGATCTACACGCGCAACTCAGGTCTCAGCTTCACCAAGGTTCCCTTCTTCTCGGACATCCCAGTGTTGGGCTGGTTCTTCCGCAACCGCAAAGAGAACGACAACCGCACCGAGTTCCTGGTCTTCCTCACTCCACGCATTGTCAACCGGGCTCGCGCACTTGGGCAGTAGCAGCGACGAGGGACCAATGTTTAATCAGAACGAGATGGAGAGAGCCATGACAGCAAGTATCGGCAGCACCATTGGTCGCGTGGTCGCCTTCGCCATCCCTTTGGGCGTGTTCCTGTCCCTTGCCGCCTGCGTGGTAGACGACGGCCCTACTGGACTGCTGATCCAACAGGATCAGTTGCTCGACACCAGCACCGGTTCCACGGTCTGCACCGTTCCCGGGACCGCCACAGCCACCAGGAGAAGGGACGGAGTCCTGGATGTTGCGGTTCTGGACATGGCCCACACGTCCTACCTCCTGTACCCGCTAGTGGAGAATCTGATGGGGTCTTTGACGGGCGTGGTGGGCAGCGCCTCGCCCGGCCCGGTCGAAGAGATGAACAACATCACTCTCAAGTCGTTGCACGTCAAGTTGGACGCGGCGGCCAGTGCGGGCACCAGCGTCGCGTGGGCTTCCGGATGCTCGGGCGAGTTCGACGTTCCGCTTGGCACCTACCTGCTTGCGCCCGGTGCCACGATCGGCGAAATAGCGGAGATCATCCGGCCCTGCAACGCGGCCTCGCTCACCCAATACTTGCAGAACCAGAATCTCGCAGAGGTGACGGTCAACGCGACGGTTCGGGCCAAGGGCCGACTGGGCAGCGAGGACATCGAAAGCCCGCCCTTCGGGTTCCGGGTGACCGTCTGCTCCGGCTGCCTGCAGACCGGATATCCCGACCCAGCCGCCGGGCAGTTCAAATTCCCGCTTATTCCCAAATGCTCGGATCTGACCACCAACCCATACACGGGCGATCCGTGCAATCCGGCCCAGGACCACTTGATTCTTTGTTGTGCGACCGGCGTCGACGCCCAGGGCCAGGCTACTGGGATACAATGCCCGGCGGTGCCGACCGGCACGGCGACGACGACGCCGTGACCGCGCCGGCCCGCCAGACACGCCGCCAAGCACACGCCGCCAGCCGCTATTGACACGCCCGGCTCGCGGTGGCTAGAAGCCGGACGCAGCCCATGTTCCGCGACACCCTTCAGAAGATGGTAAACCGCCTCGATGGAGGTGTGGCCGGGATCCTGATGGGGTTTGACGGCATCGCGGTTGAGCAATACAGCCGGGAGGGGCAGGACGGGATCGACATTCAAACCGTGGGCATGGAGCTGGCCCACGCCGTTACTCAGATGCGCAAGGCGATCGAGCAGCTCGACCTGGGCCAGGCGGCGGAAATCACCATACGGACCGACAAGCTGGTCATTCTCACCTACGTGCTGAGCGAGGAGTATTTCGTCGCCTGTGCCGTGCGCCCTGACTCGAGCTTCGGCAAAGCGCGCTATGTGATGCGCCTGACGGCTCCCCAGATTCGGGCCGACCTGTGAACGCCAAGCGGACGTCTCTGCCGGTCGTCGTGGTTCTGCACGGCCCGAACCTGAACCTGCTCGGTTCACGAGAACCCCACATCTACGGCCACACCACCTTGCAGGAGATCGACGATGGCCTGCGGACGCGGGGGCGTGAGCTGGGGCTGCTGGTGCAGACGTTTCAGTCGAACCAAGAAGGCGCCCTCATCGATCGGGTGCAGCAGGCGCGCGGGCAGGCGAGTGGTCTCATCATCAACGCGGGCGGGCTGACCCATACCAGCGTCTCTCTGCGCGACGCCGTTGCGGCCGTGGCCTTGCCAACGGTGGAGGTCCACCTATCCAACCTCCATGCGCGCGAAGAATTCCGCCACCGCTCCCTGCTGGCTCCGGTTTGCCTGGGCCAGATCGCTGGGCTGGGGCCTGTGGGCTACCGGCTGGCGATCGAGGCGCTTGCGCAGCTTTTCGCCTCCCGCTCGCAGGGTCGGCAGAAGCCGTCCCCTGACGTAGAACTGTCTTCCGCAAAGCCCCGCTCTGCGGTCGCCTCGCCCAAGAAAGGAGCCCTCCCCCGATGAGCAAAGCCAAGGCCCCGGTTCGAAAGGACGAGAAGAAATCCTCGTCTTGCTGTTGTGAGGAGCCGCTATGCGCTCTCGGGCCCGAGGAACTCGCCACCGTGCGAGAGCTGGCCGAGATCGCCACCGAGTTTGACCTGGCTGAGCTGGAGGTAGACCCCTGCGGCGGAATCCGCGTTGTCCGCCGTCAGGCGGGTGGCGGTACCGGCACGGCCGCAGCGTCGGCAGCCCCACCCTTGCCCCCTCCCCCGCCCGCTCCGACCGCCGAGAAGGCAGACAAGCCCGTCGAGGTCGGCGTGCTCCTGACTTCGCCGTTTGTGGGCACTTTCTACCGTGCCCCGGCNNGTGAAGAACGCAGAACACGTCGAGTATGGGCATCCCTTGTTCCGCATCGAAAAGGCCTAAGACGATCTCACCGCGGAAGCCGCAGATCTGGAATCCGGCTCTGTGTCCTCTGTGCTCTCTGTGGTGAATCCGAAAGCACGAATACCGTGTTCAAGAAAGTACTAATAGCCAACCGTGGCGAAATCGCCCTGCGCGTAATTCGCGCCTGTCGCGACATGGGAATCCAATCGGTCGCGGTCCATTCCACCGCCGACGCGGACGCCCTGCACGTCCGCTTTGCGGATGAGAAGGTGTGCATCGGCCCGCCCCCCGCACGCCAAAGCTACAACAACGTCCCCGCCCTGATCAGTGCGGCGGAGGTCACCGGCGCCGACGCCATCCACCCGGGCTACGGTTTTCTGGCTGAAAATGCCGAATTCGCCGAAGTCGTGCAGAAGTGCGGGATCCATTGGATTGGCCCCCAGCCGGAACTGATGCGCCTCATGGGCGACAAAGTGTCCGCGCGCAAAGCGATGGAGGCGGCGGGCGTTCCTGTGGTTCCGGGCTCGCCCATCATCGAAACCGACCACCAGGCGGAAGAGGCGGTGGAGCGCATCGGGTTGCCCGTCATCATCAAGGCGACGGGTGGCGGCGGCGGTCGGGGCATGAAGATCGTCGACGACAAGGCGCGGCTCTTCACCCAGTTGGCCTCGGCGAGGGCTGAGGCCCAGGCCGGGTTCAACAACCCCGCGGTCTACCTGGAGCGCTACATCGGGCGGCCCCGCCACATTGAAGTGCAGGTTCTGGGCGACGGCTCCGCGGCCATTGCCATGGGCGAGCGCGAGTGCTCCATCCAGCGCCGGCACCAGAAGTTGATCGAGGAAGCACCTTCGGTGGCGCTCGACGACGCCCGGCGGGTCGAGCTTCTGCGTACCGCACGCAAGGCCACCTCCGCCATCGGCTACCGCACGGTTGGCACCCTGGAGTTCCTGCTCGACGAAGGAAAGAATTTCTACTTCATCGAGATGAACACCCGAATCCAGGTCGAGCACACGGTCACCGAGATGGTCTTCGGCGTGGACCTGGTGCGGGAGCAGATGCGGCTGGCCGCCGGCGATCCGATACGCTTCCCCCCGGACATGCGGCCGCGCGGTCACGCCATCGAGGTTCGCATCAACGCCGAGGATCCCGTCACCTTCGCACCCTCGCCCGGACTGATCACGGCGCTGAATCTTCCCGGCGGGCCAGGCGTGCGCGTCGACACGCACATCTACGCCCACTATCGCGTTCCCTCGTTCTACGACTCGCTGATCGCGAAGTTGATCGTGCATGGGGAAAACCGCCATGTGGCCCTGGCCAGGCTGCGGCGCGCTTTGGGCGAGGTGGTCGTGGAAGGCATCAAGACCAACGTCGACCTGCACAAGCGGGTCATCAACCATCCCGACTTCATCGCCGGCCATTTCGATACCCACTTCCTGGAACGCCTCTGAGCCGTCGGTGGCGGGGGATGGCGACGGTGACAGGGGCGGTGGCGGTGACAGGAGGCCCCCGCTTGACTCGTCGCTCAGACCGGCAAATTTCGGTCCACGCCTTTACAGGTTTACCGTATGCGGTAACACTGTAGGGTTGGACTGTTTCAGGTGGTAACCAAGAAAGACAAACACCTCGCAGCCGCGCAGAAATACCTGGAGCGGGGCAGCCTAGAAAAGGCCCTGACGGAGTTCCAGAACGCCGTCAAGGAAGATGCGAAGGACACCCGCACCTGGCTGCGCATGGCGGAGGTGCATGTTCGCCTCGGACAGAACGACAAGGCCACTGAAGTCTATCAAACCACGGTGGATCTCTACGTCGAGCAGGGGTTCTTCCAGCGCGCGGTAGCCGTCTACAAGAACATCATCAAGCTTTCTCCTGGGTCGGTGGAGGCCCGGGTCAAGCTGGCGGATGTCTACCGCCAACTCGGACTGTTCTCAGATGCCATCCAGCAACTGGAGCAGGCTGTCTTGCTCCACCAGAAGGCTGGCCGGCTTTCTGAGGCGCTGACTGCGCTGAAGCAGGTCCTCGAACTCAATCCGGACCAGCCGGCCACGCGCATCCGCTATGCCGAGTTGGCTGTGCAAGCGGGAGAGATCAACGACGCCGTGGCCGAGTTCCGCGAGGCGGCCAATCTGCTCAAAGCCCAAGGGCGAAGTGATGAGTTCACCCGTGTGGCAGAGCGAATCCTGTACTACCAGCCCGACGATCTGGCTCTCGGCAAGGAGCTTGCCGCCAGCTACCTGGATCGCAACAACGCTCGGGCCGCCCTCGCCCGGCTCAAGCCCTGTTTCGAGGCCAACCAAAGCGACGTGGGAATCCTCGACCTTCTGGCCCGTTGTTTCGAGCAGCTGGGTCAGCCGCACAAGAGCTTGCCCGTGCTCAAGGAACTCTGCCGTATCTACGCCAATACGGGACGCAGCACGGAGCGCAACCAGACCATCCAGAGAGCCCTGGCTCTGGATCCGAATGATCCCGAAATCCACGCGCTGCTGGGGCGGATTACGCCCGGTGCCGTCGAGACTCCTGCCCCTGTTGTCCCTCTGCACCGACGGATGCCCAGCCTGTCCGGCGACACCACCCCAGCACCCGTGACGTCTGGACGACCCACAGCCATCACCTTCAGCGAGCTGGAGGTTCCCGTCGCGCTGCAGAACAAGTACAAGACTCCTTCCCCCGATGAGGTCCCCAGCATCGCGGACCGAGCGGCGATCGCCTCGGGCCTGGTGGAGAAGCCCGAAGACGAAGGCGAAATCAAGCGAATCCTGGCCGAGGCCGACGTGTTCGTGAGGTACGGACTTGTGGAGCGCGCTGCCGAGCATCTGCGGCGTGTGTTCGAGCGAGTCCCTTCGCATATCGGGGCGCACGAGCGCCTGGCTGCGGTGTTGACCCAGCTTGGCCGCAAGGCCGAGGCGGCGGCGGAACTGGAAATTCTGGCCCACCAGCTCTTCCAAACAAACCGAGCCAGCGCAGCCACCTACGCCCGACGAGCTTTGGAGATGAACCCGAACGCCCGGCGGGCACAGGAGGTTCTGGACGCGGCCAATCGCCAGACGCCAGGGCTTGCGCCGTCGACCTCAGCAGCACCCCGCGCAAAGACCCCTGCCCCTTGGCCAGCAACACCTGAACCGGAGTTGATCGACAGCAGCGAACTTGAAATGGATGGCGACAGCGCTCCCCCAGAGGACGAGGCGGGGGGCAACACCGGCGCGGTAGCGGCGCTGGCTGAGGCGTTCGGCAGTGCCCGAGTCGACGAGGAGGAAGGCGACGGGGAGTTCGAGGAGAGAAACACGCCGGTTACGCCCAAGTCCCGACCAGAGCCCGAAAGTGCCGCTGCAAGCCCAAGCCCACCGGCGGACAGTGCGGAAACGGATGACGACGGTTCCGATCCGGTGTTGGACGACTTGGAGCAGGTCGATTTCTTCATCGAGCAGGAGCTGACTGAAGAAGCGCAGGCGTTGCTCGACGAGCTGGAGAAACGCCATCCGGGCCACATCTTGGTAGCCGACCGGCGCGAGAAGTTGATGTCCGTCAAGAAGGGCACGGCGCCCGAGGAGCTACTGCCGCCAGAGCCGATCAGGCCGCCGGCGGCGCAGCCGACCCCTATGCCGCAAGCGGCCACGGGAGGATTTCCTTCGCAGGATCTCGACACTGAGGCTGACCTCGGGCTGATGAACAAGACCATGGAGCGCCACGATGTCGCCATCCAGCACTTCACGGCGCTGCTGGGCGACCCCAAGCGCGAGGTATTTGCTCTCACCATGATCGGCGAAAGCCACGAGGCGATGGGCAACCGCGCGGAGGCCACTCGTTGCTACCAGGACGCGCTCAAGAGCCCACGCGCCAACGAGGTAGAGGCCACGCAGCTCTACTTCCTCCTCGGCAACCTTTTCTACAACACAGGCGACCGCGCCGAGGCCCTCTACTACTTTGAACGGGTCTCCAAGCGAGATCCGACCTTCCGTGACGTACAGCGCCGCCTGGCGGCCCTGAAGTCGCGCGGGAGCCCCCACTAGCCTATCTATTACGCTGCCACCCTGCGCGGCTCTTGGTTTCCCACGCCGGTGATGCTAGCGTCGCTTCCCCTATTGGAGCTTCACCCTTCCCGGTTGTAGCTTGACCGGCGCCATCGCCTAATCCTCCGGAGGGCCCGAAATGCCCAGCGAGCGCGAGTACGAACAGGTCTTGCAGAAAGAGCCCGCCAACGGCGATGCCTTCGTGGCTCTGCGCAAGGCCTATCGTGAATCGAATCGGTTCGACAAGCTGGTCACGCTGTACGAGACGCGTGCCCAGGCCATCGACGACCAAGCCAAGGCGGCGGAGCTCTTCTACCTGGCGGCCGAGGTCCGCTTGGATCATCTGAGCGACACCGCGGGAGCCGAGGCGGACTTGGCCCATGCCGTGAGCCGCGACGCGAGCCATCGCAAGGCAGCCAAGCGTCTCAAGGACATCTACCGCGAGCAGGGTCGCACCGACGAGTACCTGACCATGCTGGAGATGGAGGCAGCGGCGGTGATGCGCGTCCAGGATGCGGCCCGCATCGAGGAGATCAAGACCGAAACCGAGCAAGCCGCTGGTCAGGAGATTCAACGCATCGCACGGGCGGTGTCTACGCCTGCCCTGCGCGGCAGCATCACGGCCGACAATCTGAAGAGCGTTGAGCAGGCGCGAAAGATCTTCGCCGCCATCGGCGAGTACCCAACCGCGTGCCGCCTGTTCGAGCTGGAACTAGCGGCCACCACCGATCCAAAACGGCGCGCGAACCTGACCTTCCGGCTGGGACGCATGCTGGCCGAGAAGGTTGGTGACTTGCAACAGGCGGCCCAGAAGCTGAGCGATGTGGTTCGGCTCTACCCGCGAGACGACAAGGCTCTGGATACGCTGGCCTCGGTCTTCGCCAACCCGCAATGGACCGGCGCGGATGGCCCGGAGCGGGCCGTGGGTCTGTACAGCCAGATCGCACGGCGCCGCCACGAAGCCGGCGACGTGGACAACGCGGTGGCAGCTCTGCGCAAGGCCTTGACCGCGATGCCCGGCCATCCCGAAGCCTCGGCGCTCATGGAGCGCGTGCTGACCAACGCGAACCGCCTGGCCGATCTGGACCGATTCCTGCGCGAGCGCGTGGCCACCGCGCACAGCGACCAGGAGAAGATCGAAGTCCTGTTCAAGCGGGCCCAGTTGGCCCGCACCTCGCTCAACGACATCGCCGAGGCGATGCGCATCTACCAGGAAATCGTGGCGATTGAGCCAGCGGGGGGAACCGCATCGCAAGAGCTGGCCACGCTCTACCTGGAACGTCAGGATTTCGGCAAACTGGCCGAGCTGCGCGAGCGGCAGCTCGAGAAGGCGACGGATCCAGAGTTTCGCCTCAAACTGCAGCGCGAGCTGGCGTCGCTGTACCGCGACCGGCTGGGTGACCGCGAGCAGGCGGCGGTGTACTTGCATGCCATCCTGCAAACCCACCCCAGCGACCCCGATGCGCTGCACGCCTATGCCGAACATTTCCGCCAGCGTGGCGCTTGGCGCGAACTCGTGGACGTGCTGGAATTCGCGCTCAACCACGCGCGATCGACCGGCACCCCAGCGTCCGAGCTGCTTCCTCGCCTGGAAGAGGTGGCGGTCATCGCCGAGACCAAGCTGGGCGACATCGATCGCGCGCTGACGGTGTGGCGGCAGATGTTCGAGCTGGACCCCAGCTACCAGCGGGCGCGCGAGGCTTGCAAGCGCATCCTGCAGAAGTCCGGTCGTTGGGAAGAGATGGCGACCATTCTGGCCGAAGATGCAGCGGCCAGCGAGCCCGAAGCCCGCGCCGAGATCCTGCGTCGCCTGGCTCGGCTGTACCTCGACAAACTCAACGCGCCCGATCGCGCAGCCGCAGTCTACCGTGAGGTTCTCGCGCTCGATGCCAAGGACGCGGTCGCGCTGCGCGCGGTGGTGGAGGCGTACGAGCGGGCCGAGCAGTGGGCCGAGCTTGCCGCCCTCTTGCGCCAGCAGGTCGAGCTGACCAGCGTCGACGCCGAGAAGGTCAATCTTCTACGTCGCTTGTTGGGCCTGTACGAGGAGCACTTGGCCGATCTGTCGTCGGCCTCGTGGGCTGCGGCGCAGATTCTCAAGCTCTTGCCCGGCGACCGGGATGCCCTGGTGCGCCTGGAGAACATCTTCGAGCACTCGAATGACAAGCCTCGCCTGGTCAAGATGCTCGAGTACCACCTCCGCTACTCCACCAACGCGGAGGAGAAACTGGGACTGGTCCGGCGCATCGCCGACCTCGTGCAGAACCAGCTCGACGACTTCGACCGGGCCATCCCGTACTGGGAGAATGTGCTGAAGCACCTCCCTGGGGACCAGCAGGCCCTGCAGGCGTTGCTCGCGGGTTACGAAAAGGCGGGACGGCCCGAGGATGTGGCGCGCACGCTGGACATGCAGATCACCGCGCTGGCCGCCGATCCATCGGCGCAGGCGGAGCTGTTGCGGCGGCTGGCTCGCCTGGCCAGTGACGGACTCAAAGACACCCCGCGCGCCCAACAAGCCTGGAGGGACTTGCTCAAGATCCTGCCAGCCGATCACGAGGGACTGGAGGCGCTATCAGCCATCGCGTCGGAGCAGTCCGACTGGGGAAGCTTGGCGGACCTCCTGGCACTCCGTGTCGGGATCGCGACCAATCCGGCCGACGCCGTTCCCCTGGCACTGCAGCGCGCCGGCCTGCTGGTCGAGAAGCTGGATGATTCGGCCGAGGCGATCCGGGCGCTGGAACACATCATCAGCGATCTNNATCAGCGATCTCGATCCCGCCAGCGTGGAGGCACACGAGGCCTTGCGCCGGGTGGCCGAGGCTCGCAACGATTGGCCGCGCGTGGCGATGGTGGAGGAACGGCAACTGAGCTTCGCCACCGATCCTAGGGAACGCGTCGCTCGGGCGCTGGAAATAGGATGCCTGTACCGCGACCGCCTGCAGGACACAAAGAAGGCCATCGGCGCCTTTGAACGGGTGGTCGAGATCGAGCCCGAGCAGTCGGACGCGCTGGCCGCGCTGGCGCCGCTTTACGCTGAGACGAATGACGGAGAGGCGTTCATCGCCACCGCGGAAAAACTCCTGCGTCAGACTGAGGACCTCGCGCAGCGACGCCGGTTGCTCTTCGACATGGCCGAGGCGGCAGAAACCATGCTCGACGAAGCGCGCCGGGCCTTCGAGCTCTTCCGGCGAGCCTACGTCGAGCGACCCGATGAGGAGGCGCTGGCTCGCTTGGAAGCGACCGCAGAGGCCCACGAGCTGTGGGAGGACCTCATCAAAGTGTACGGGGGCGAGGGTGCGCGCTCGGCGGACCCACTCGCGCAGGTGCAGGTGGCGCTGAAGGTGGCCGGGTTGTGCGAGAGCCGGCTGCAGCAACCGGCGCGCGCCTTCACCGTACTGCGCGAGGCACTGGCCCACGATCCAGCGGGGGAGGTCCTGCTCCCTGAATTGGAACGGCTGGCGCGCACGACCAAGGATTGGCAAGGGCTGCTCGACGTCTACGCACAAGTGGCACGCGGCCGTCCTGCAGCGGAAGACCGTTTCGCCCTCCTCTGCCTGCGTGCGGGCGTGCGCGAGTCCGAGATGGGCGATCCCTCAGGCGCGTTTGACGAGCTGTTACGCGCTTGCACCCTCTCTCCGGGCAACGAGGCCACGCGCGGCGAGATCTTGCGTCTGGCCGAGGCAACCGGACGCTGGGAGGATGCACTGGGGGTTGAAGGACAGGCCTTCGCGCGCGCCACCACCACGGCGGAGAAGGTAGGCGTGGCGCTGCGGGCGGCGGCCTTGGTCGAGGAAAAGGTCAGGGACCGCGTGCGTGCCTTCCGCGCCTACCTGAACGCGTTCCGGCTGGCGCCCGAGGATGCAGAGATTGCAGCCAACCTCTGGCGGTTGGGCTTCCTCATCGGCCGCTATGAGGAAGCGGGACCGGCGCTGGCTTCCGCCGCTGCCCACCCAGAGAGCACCGTCCTGCCGCACGAGGGTGAGAGTGCTGACGTCGACTTGCTCACGCCCGCGCCGCTGGCAGTCGGCGAGGCGGCCGCCCCGCTGCTGGAATTTGATGAGGTGACGGGCGAGATCGAGATCGGCGAGATGGACATCGTCGAGCCGGTGGAGTTGCCTGAGCCGTCGGCGGCAGCCGGCGCCCCGGCCGCGGCCGGGTTCGCAACGCCATGGCAGGAATGGGTGCAAGCCTATGAGTTGCTGCCCGCCGATCCGATCACCCGACAGCACTACCTGAAGAAGCAAGCCGACATCTGGGAGCGGGGCGCACACAACAGCGATCTGGCGCTGGAAACGCTGGAGCGAGCTTTCGTCCTGCAAACCACCGACGAGTCCGTGCGCGCCGAGATGGAGCGCTTGGCGCGCGAGGGTGACCGCTGGGATCAGGTGTGCGATATCTACCTGCGCGCGGCCGAGCGGGCGGCCCATCCAGAGGCGGTGGCGTTGCAACTGCGGGTTGGGCAGATCCGCGACGAACTCGGACAAATCCCTCTCGCCGAGGAGCGCTACCGCAAGGTGATCGTGCTAGAGACCGACAACCCCTTCGCGGTCGGTCGGCTTGAGGAGATGTTCCGCAGCCAGGAGCGCTGGGCTGACCTGGCGCAGGTGCTGGAACGTCGTATCACCGTGCCGGGTGGCCGCCTGGAAGGCACCGAGGCGCGCAAACGCGCCTTTGAACTGGCCGAGCTTTACGAAAAGCGGCTGGAACGGCCCTACGAAGCGGTGGACACGCTCGAGCGTTACGTGGCAAGCGCCGAAGAAGAAGAGCGCGGATTAGCGGCGGACGACCCACACGCATCGGCTCTGGCCATGGAAGCGCGGATCGGCTACGCGTCGCTGGCGCGCCTCTATGGTCGAGTGGGCATGGCGCAGAAGGCGGCTGCAGCGCTGCAGCGTGAGTTGGAGTTGACCGGTGAGGGAGAAGACGCACGCGGGGCGCGCTGGCGCTTGGCCGAGATCTACGAACGCGAGTTGTCGCTGCCCGCGCGGGCAGTGGATATGTACGAGGACATCCTCAAGCGAGCGCCTCAGGATGCCGAGGCCCTGGCAGCGCTGGACCGCTTGCAACAGGCCATGGGTCGCTTCGAAGCCTTGGCCGAGGTGTTGCGCCGACGCGCCGAGATCAGCGAGGGTACGGAGAAGAACGAGTTGGTGTGGCGGCGCGCGCGCATCCTGGAAGAGAAGCTGGGCAATCCCGAGGCCGCGGCGGCCTGTCTGCGCAGCCTGGGCTCCGACGCACTCTCCGACGAACGGACCGCGGCCGCGCTCTTGCGCAACCTGCGCAACGCGGGTTTGGCCCACGAGGCCCTGCGCATACTCGAGCAGCGCATCGCCGTCCTGAGCAAGGCCAGCGACAACCCCAGCTTGATCGCTGCCCTGAACCTCGAGATGGCCCAGCTCAAGTCCGACGACCTGGCGGACCCCAAGGGAGCCCAGCAAGCCATCGAGGCCGCCTTCGCGCTGCAGCCGGAAGATCCGGCGGTGCTGGCCGCGCTGGCGCGCTTCCACCTAAAGCACAACGATTTCCAGGCCTACGCAGCCATTCTCTTGCGCCGGGCCGATGCCCTGTCGGGCAAGCCCGAACAGGCGGCGGCGCTGCTGGAGGCGGGCGCGGTATTCCGCGATCAGCTTGGCCAGGCGGCCGAGGCACGGGACTGCTTCGAGAAGGCGGTCGCCCTGCATCCTTCGAATCCTGATGTGCTGGCGGCGCTGGCGGCCATGCTGGCCGGCGAGGGCCGCATCGACGAGGCCACAGCCCTGTACGAGCGGCAGCTCAGTCTGAGCGACTCGCCTTCGGCCAAGGCCGCAGTGCTGACCAACCTGGCCCGCGCGCTGTGTGAAAAACCGGACGGTCTCACCGAGGCTGAGCGCCGGCTCGACGAGGCGCTGGATCTCGACCCCAATCACCTGCCTGCCGTGGTCACCATGGCCGACATCCTGTACCGCGAAGAGCAGTGGGATCGGGCCGAGCGCAGGTTGAACGAGGCGCTCAGGCGCATGCGGGGGCAGCCCGAACAGACGGCCAAGCTGTATCACCGGCTGGGTGAGGT
>PMBY01000473.1 GCA_003153875.1 Myxococcales bacterium
GTTCGGCCAGCGTTGAGGCCACGCCCAGAAATGTCACCGCGCAACGATACACATCGAGTTTCTGAAAGCCGAACATGTACGAGTTTCGGCAGCAGAGCGGAAAAGTTGCACGGCCACGGCCACGGCCACGACTACGACCACGGCCACGACCTCCGTCTTCACCCAGCGGGTGACGGCTTCGTCGCACCAAAAGCCAAGCGCCACGGCTGGTTACTCCCTGATCCCGCGCCTTAGCGCGGGATCAGGGTCGAGCTCCCTGGAGCCGCCGGAGAACTGGGCTGGTCGATGGTTCACGGGTTCTTGGGAGAAGCCAGCAGAACCCCTCCCAACGCCAGCAGGAACCAATCGTGCGAGATCACTCGCCCCAGGGCGGTACCCAGGTGCCAGCTCAGGTCGGCGGGGGTGATCATAAAGACACTGTAGGTGAAGGCGAGCGCGGCCATGCCTGTGAGCGAGACCACGGCACCGCCGCGACTGCGTCGCCAGTTTCGTACGAAGACCAAGCTCAACAAGAGACCAACAAGTCCGATCTTGGCGGGCGTTCGTGCCCAGGTTTGGGCGCGGACGGCGTCCCAAATGGTGACGAGTCGGCTCCAGAACTCGTGCGCCTGCGTGGGGAGCTTGGCCGTGGCGTATGCATCGACGACACCCAGGTGCTTGATCCACAGGCTTTGCAGCGCGGGCGGCACGAATCCCGCAAAGATCAGAGCGCGGTGTGACCAGCGGCGCCGGCGAGAGGGATCGCTGATGACGGTATGGGCGGCGCACAGAACAAAGGCGAGTACGAATCCCTCGCGTTTGATCATGGCCGCAGAAAAGGCGCCGAGCCAGCCGAACCCTTCGGTGTCGTCGTTGCAGAAACCCAGCGCCGCTATCAGCAGACTGAGCGTGACGTAGCTGTCAGCGTAGCCGGTCACGATGACATCAAAGAGATATAGGCCGGGGACGAATGCGAACACCGCTCCTGGCCACCGTCCCAACGTGCGGCGGGCCAGCATGAACACCAGGGAAGAGAGCGCAGCAAACAGCACGGAGATTGCGACTGCTGCGCGGCGTTCGTCCCAAGGGCCGAAGGATGAGAAGAAGCTCAGGACGGCCGGATAGAGCAGGGGGTAGCCCGGGTGTGCCCATGAGTAGTCTTTGGCGTCCTGGGGGAGCATGCGACCGGAAAAGAAGAGTTGCTTGGCGTGAAAGAACCAGATCGATCGTGCGTCCCACTCAAAAATGGGCGAGCGATCGATGAGGTAGATCGCGAAAACGAGAAAACCCAGGCCCAGGACAACCTCGGGTTGCCGTAGCACGCAAAGGGCCGCGCGGGCGAGATCGCGCGTCCGCGTCTTGAACGTGCCCTGGCGGACCAGTCGCACCATCGCTGCAACGGCCACTCCCAGGCTGCCGGCCAGACCCGCGCTGGCGATCGCCGCCGCGGGTAGTGAGACATGAGTCCATGTGGCCAAGGACCAAAGCAGCCCGACCGTCAGTGCTCCAACCAGGATCGCGGTCGGGAACAACCAACCTGGAGTCAGAGCCGCGACGTATCCGCCAACGCCAGCGAGTTTGCGGATGCCGGCAAGCACGACCAGGCCCACGCCCAGCAAGGAGACAAACAAGACCAGCGCGCGGACGGGACTGCGCGAAAACGACTGGTGCTCGCGGGGAACCAGCTTGGGCTCGGCAGGAGGACCGAGCAGCTTGGCGGACCCGGCCAGCGCGACGCCCGCGGGTGCTGCGGCAAGCGTCACTTGATGAGCGGCTTTTCCGGTGATTCGGCGGGGGTAGAGTCCCTCAGAGAAGCGTTGAAGAAAGAGCGGATTGTCGCTGATGCTGGGAGCGATCGAGATGGGCTCTTGCGCCGGCAGGCGGCGGTCGATCGCCTCCGCCGCTTCTTCCACAGGAACTCCACCAAACCCGCGGTCACGTCTGATCTGTGCGTAGTCAGCAACCGGCTGCCCACTGAGCGCATCGGGAAGGTGGGTGTCGACAAGCGTGACGGCCGCCAGGGCCACGACGAGAGCAAGCGCGGTCTGCCGTGTGGTTGCGCAGACAGGGAAAACGCTCGCCTCGACGCACGCATGCCCAGACGGTGAATCTGCCCGACTTTCTTGCGTACCGGGATCGGCGTCCATGTTCACGGCAGGCAGTTTACCTCAAGCCGCGCCGTCGGTGTTGCGGTTGATGGTGTCGAGGCAGACGTGAAGAATCGCCGGATCCGGCCTCGCGATTGACCTGCGTGACTGCGTGTGATACTTCGGATTCTTCGTGGATTTGGTCGAGCAACACGGAAACATCGCGCGCCGGCATCCTTGGGAGACAGCTCGCGCCGATTTCTTCCTGCGACTGTGCGCGGGGGAGGAATCGGTGTCGCGGTCGGTCTTGGACGTCGGGGCGGGCGACGCTTGGTTCGCCACCGGTTTTTGCCAGCGCTACCCGCGCGACCACGTGGTCTGCTGGGACGCGGGTTATACGGCTGAGCGCGTGCGCACGTTGCAGGTAGCAACGCCGGGACTGACCTACGTCGCGTCGGCTCCCGAGGGACCGTTCGATCTCGTGCTCCTGCTGGACGTACTCGAGCATGTGCAAGACGATGCGGCCTTTCTGCGCGACGTGCTGGCGCGTCTGCGCGGCGGCGGCACCGTCATCGTCAGCGTACCAGCGTGGCCCTGGCTGTACGGCCCGCATGACGTTCACTTGGGCCACTGCAGACGCTATTCTCCGGCAGGCGCACGAAGATTGCTGTCCGCAGCGGGGCTCAAGGTCGAGCAGGCAGGGGGACTGTTCCATGCGCTGCTGCCCGCCCGCGCCCTGGCCGTGCTGGCCGGTCGGCTTTCACCGCACAAGGAGACTGACACTGGGCGTCCAGTGGCCGACCTGGGAAACTGGGGCGCTGGGGCGGCCGTCACCCGCGTCCTCGACGGAATCCTACGCCTTGAAGGGCGTGTCTCACAAAGGCTTGCGGCCATGGGAGTGGAAATGCCAGGTCTGAGCTGGTGGGCACGATGTCGAAAGCTGTAGTCGTCATTCCTTGCTACCAGGAGGAACAGCGGCTCAAGCACGAGGCGATCGATGTCTTCTGCGCCCACGACATCTCGGTGCTGTTGGTTGACGATGGTTCCTCCGACGGAACCCTGGCTTTGCTCCGCCAGATCGAGGCGCGGGCGCCGGACAAGATCTCCGTGTTGCCTCTATCGCCGAACCGTGGGAAGGCCGAGGCCGTTCGACTGGGAATGGTCGAGGCGCTCGCCCGAGGAACCAGCCAGGTTGGCTTCACCGACGCCGACATGGCGACACCTGCGAGCGAAGTTGTTCGCCTGATTCATGCCCTGGAGGAATCGCCCGCGCTGGCCGTAGTCATGGGCTCACGTATTGCGCGCGCGGGCGCTCGCATCGATCGCAAGCCCGGCCGTCACTACTTCGGGCGCGTGTTCTCGACCTTGGCCAGCCTGGCGTTGGCCCACCCTTTCTACGATACCCAGTGCGGCGCCAAGGTCTTTCGCGCCGGTGCGGCCCTGTCCGACGCTGTCGCGTCTCCGTTCTCCTCGCGATGGGCATTCGATGTGGAACTTATTGGCCGCTTGCTGACCGCCCCCAATCCGGTTCCTTTCGAAGCCTTCTTGGAACTGCCGCTGGTGGCTTGGCACGACGTGGGTGGTTCCAAACTGAGCGTCATCGACAAGCTGCGCACGACCTATGAACTGGGCCGAATCGCCCGCGCGCTGGCGATTCGGCGCGCCCAGGCCCGGCGAGGCTGCTGATCCCGATGTTCAACTGGGCCTCCTGTCTGCGGGCCACCTGGACGACACGTCTGCGGAACCTCACCGACGCGGGTCTGACTTTTCCGGCGTGGCCCTTGCTCACCAGCTTGTGTGCGCTCGCCGCAGCTGCCGTATTTCTTCCAGCGGGCACCGCGCGGGCGCTCATCTTCTGGTTGGCCTCGGGTGCGTTTCTGGTGGCGGTCATCTTCGACCGGTTCGGGTGTGTGGAATGGATCACCTCCGGCCTCATGGCTTCGTTTGTGCTTTTCTCTCTGCTGGGACCGGTGGCCTGGCCGTGGGGACTTCCCCCGCACTGGGCGGTATTGGCGGTCATGGCGGCCGCTCTTGTGCGCGAGTGGCGAAGCAAGCCGCGTGTCTTGACCATTCACGCTGGGACCGTGGATCTGGCCGCCGCATGTGTGATGGCGCTCGTCTCGCTTCCGATTGCCATCATATGCAAGCGCAACGGATTCGAGCCCGATGGGGTGTTCGTCGGTAGACACTACTTCGTCGGCGACAGCTACTATTTCTACAGCTTCGCTGAGGCATTTGTGAATGGGCACCACTTGCCGGTCGAAGTCCCATTTGTCGCGGGAGCGCAGAACGCCTACCGCACCTGGCTGCATGCGGGGTTCGGCGGACTGCGTTTGCTGACTGGGGCGCCGTCGCCGGTTGCGGGGATAGTCCTGTTTCCGGTGCTCTTCTTGGCCACGCAGGGGATGGCGGTGTGGAGTTTCGTTCGCTCCTCTGGCAGCGGAACCTCGGCGCTTTCCGCCACCCTTGCCGGTGCGCTCGCGATCGCCCTCTTTATTCTGCGCCCTGATCTATCAATCTATCCGACCACGCAGGGCTTCGCTCTGGGCGCGCTTTTTTTCGTGGGGTGGCTCTGGCGCGGCCCCTCTCCATCGGTCGCGCAGCGGATCCTGTCCCTGGGGGCGGCCCTGGTGGTTGTCATGGGTCATGGATTGACGGGCGCGGCCGCGGTCGCGTTTGTGGGAGCGCGCAGTGCGCAGAGTCTACTGGCCAAGGATACCCGGCGATTGGGGGCGTTGTTTTTGGTCGCGTCGACTGGGCTGGGGCTTGCTTTCCTTGTCGTCAATCGTCTGCCCTACCCTGGGACTTCCCATGCGGCCACCTGGTCCTCGATGTCACATGGAGTGTGGGCGTTTCTCGACGGTTGGCCCTTGCTTTTACTCATCATCGCTGGCGCCGCGCTGGCCTGGCGTACGGGGGGAGCGGTGCCGATCGTGTTGCTCGGCATGGGCCTCTTGTTCAGGATTGGCGCCGAACTCCGGGTGGATGCCAGCGAAGCCGATTTTTTTCGAGTGAACGCGGATCGGTTCGTGTTCTTTTCCTGTGCGGCGCTGGCTCTGGCCCTGGTGGGTACCTGCCGCCGCCGGTTGGCATTGGTGATTGTGCTCGTCATGGGAGTGTTTGCGGGTTGGCGAAGTCAGACAGCACCGACTTGGCTCGCTATCGCTGGGCTCGCAACCGGTGAGGCCAGGCGCGTCGAACCGCAAGTCTTGCGACTCTTTCAAGAGATTCGCCAGAAGACGCCCGCCAACGCGCGCATCATGACCAATGTGGCGCTGAACGCTCTGCCTGCTTTTACGGGCCGGGTGCAATCCCCAGTGGGACCCAACCTTTGGGCAATGGGCATGATCAAACCCAGTCAATTCGAGGCGCGCGTGAAGGACCAGGCGCGGTTCGCCGCGGCTTCTGCTACGGAGAAGATTGCGATCATGGATCGCGGCGAATACAGCCACGCCCTGCTGCGGGCGAATCTGGCTGTCGGCCAGGTTTCCTCCTGGGTCCAGTCCCAATTTCCGGCCGGCTCCGTTGACGTGCTGTACGCCGATGGCGACTCCGTTCTCCTCGCTCGCCGCCGGTAGTCGCTGTCGTGGGAGTGGCGCCAAGTTCGTGGCTAGCGCACTTGGCCCGGGCAACAGTCCGGAGATAGAACTCCGCTCGGGTATAGGGATAGTTTGGACGTGTAGGTGAATGTAGTTTACGTAAGATCCGTTATCAGCGATTTTTGCGGATGCGATTTGCTGAAGGCAAAAGGGCGCTTCTTTCGCCTATGCTCCCTATGCTCGCCCTGCTGGCGCGACTGCGGTACGCTGCCGGCCGGTGAGACTAGGCAGTTTTCTCGACGCGAATTCCTTCCAGCGACATCGCCTGGCCCATGCCTGCGCCGCTGGCATCGTGGTGCTCGCGCTGGTCGAGACTGGCAACGCGTTGCTGGCGCCCCTGTGCGCGCCCACGGACCGGGATTGGCGCGCAGCCGCTGCCACGGTTCGCGCTGGTTTTCGGCCTGGCGATCTCATCGTCGCTGCGCCTGCCTGGGCCGACCCGCTGCTGCGTCTGCATCTGGGCGATCTGATTCCGCTGACCGTGGCCGGACGGCTTGACGCCGCCCGCTTCGGCCGCGTCTGGGAGATCTCGCAGCGGGGCGCGCGGGCGCCCGAATCCGAAGGCAGCCGCGTGGTGCAATCGCGCAGCCAGGGCGCGCTCACCGTACGACGCTATGAGCGGCCCGCGGCCCAGGTGTCGTTCGACTTTGTGGCCGAGTGGAACCGCGCCGCGATTTCGCGCGTCGACGGCGGTGGCCGGGTGAGTTCGTGCTACCGGGCGCCCGACCGCTTCGAATGCCCGGACCTCCCGTCCCAATCGCTCAAGCCCGAGCTGCTCGAGATCGACACTAGCCCGCATTTCGCTCTGGCCACGCAGCCGGCCGCGCACTCGACCACGGTCATTGAATTCGATCGCGTTCCTCTCGGGCGCGAGCTGGTGGTGGGAGCTGGGCTGCACAACGTGTGGCTGCGCAAGGCGGGCAGGGGAACCGTGAGCTTGCGCGTGCTGGTTCAGGGCCACGAGCTAGGCCGCATCCAGGCTGGCAGCATGACCGGCTGGACTCTGCGCAAATTCGACACCTCCGCACTGGCGGGACAGTCGCAGAGCGTGCGCTTCGAGATCACCGTCGATGACCCCAACGCGCGTACTCTCGGCTTCGCGGCGGAGGCGCGCAGTTGATGGACGAGGTCGGGCAGAAGACCCGCCGTCGGTGGGGGCGCCCGTGGATGGTGCCGCTGCTACTGGCGATGGCAACCAGCGGCTGGATGCTGGCGGTGGAGGGTCGCCAGGGCTTGGCCCGGGACGAATCCCAATACTTTCGCGCCGGCGAGCGCTACTGGGGCTGGTTCGAAGCGCTCGGGGATGCCGTGCGGGCGGGCAAGCCAGGGCAGGCCTTTTCGCGCGCCGTGGTCGACAGCTACTGGGCCGACAATCACGAGCACCCCCCTCTGATGAAGACGCTGTACGGCCTGTCGTGGCGCCTGTTCCACCGCTGCGACTGCACGGGGCCCAAACAAGGCCTGCACCCGATCGCGATACACGGCAAGCACCGGACCCTGCCGCTGTTCTCGCGTGAGTCAACCGCCTTTCGTTTTCCCGCCATCCTGCTGGCTGGCCTGGGCGTGGCCCTGGTCTACTGGTTCGCGCGCCGCTTTGTCGGGCCGTGGGCCGCTGCCGGCGCGGCCGTGCTTTCGGTTGCACAACCGCACTACTTCTTTCACGCCCAGATTTCGTGTTTCGATGCGCCCATCGCGGTCATGGCCGTGCTGGTGGCGCTGGCCTACTGGAAATCGCTGCGCTCACCCCGCTGGGGCATTCTGTGTGGCGTCTTCTATGGCTTGGCCCTGGCCACCAAACACAACGCCTGGCTGATTCCGTGTTTCCTGCTGGTCCACTATCTGTGGATGCGGCGGGGGGATTTCCTTCATCTGCGCCCGCCGCGCATCCCGCTGGCCTTCCTGTCCATGGCCACCTTGGGCCCCGTCGTGCTGTTCGCGCTGTGGCCATGGCTGTGGCACTCGCCGGTGCCACGCGCGCGCGAATGGATGCAGCGGCACACGCAGCACGAGCACTACAACTTCGAGTACCTGGGACGAAACTGGAACCTGCCCCCGCCTCCCACGCAGACCGGTCGCTGGCTGCTGCGAGCGACGTTCCCGTTTGTGTCGACAGCCTTCACCGTGCCGGTCACCACCCTGGCCCTGGCCGCAGCAGGCACGCTAGTGCTGGCCCGCCGACGCCGCAAGAACGCGCCCGACGACCAGCCCCCGATCATCAATTCCGAGCCGCCCGAGCCCGGCGCGCGCGCCTCTTGGCTGCGACCAGGCGCGGATGTGGACCTGGCTCCTGGCATTTTTTTGGCGGTTCAAATCCTTGGGCCGCTCGCCACCCTGGCACTTCCCTGGGAGCCGATCTTCGGTGGGGTGAAGCACTTCCTGGCTGCCATGCCGTTTGTCGCCATGGTGGCCGGCGTGGGCCTGGCCTGGGTCACGCGCCAGGCGGCGTCGCTGGTGCGGGCCGAGCGTCTGCGCCGAGCTTTGCCCGCGGCCCTGGCCGTGCTGCTGTGCCTGCCGGCGGTAGCCGAAACCCAGCGCTCGCATCCCGATGGCATCGGGCACTACAATCTGCTGGCCGGCGGCTTCGCGGGTGGCGCCTCGCTGGGCATGAACCGGCAATTCTGGGGCTATTCCGTGCTGCCTCTGCTGCCTTGGATAAGGGCGCATCGGCCTCCGTCCAACCGCATTTACTGGCATGACGTGCTTCACGACGCTGTCCTGATGTATGTTCGTGATGGCCGGCTGCCGGTGGGCATTGGCGATGTGGGCGTGGGCGAGCCCTTGGTGGCACAGGCGGATCTTGGTGTCGTCATTTTGGAAAAACACTTCGCGGTCTACGATTACTTGCACTGGGAGGCCTACCAAACCACCCAGCCAACCCAGGTGTACGCCCACGAAGGCGTGCCTTTCGTCGTCGTCTACCAGCGCAAGGCGCCTTCGCCACGCCAGGAGCCGTTGCCGCCATGAATTGGTTTGAACGTCTGTTTTCCAGTCGCTGGGGGCTGCCCATCATCTACGTCGTGTTTCTGGGCGCCTACCTGGGCGCCTCGGATGGACGGCTGCGGCAGCACTCCGCCTACAACCATTTCGTGTACCTCGCCGACGGCTGGCTCCACGGCCGCCTGGACTTGGCCGCGAGCCCGCCCAACGAGAACGACTGGGCGCGGGTCGAGGTGCTCCAGCTCAAAGACGGCCGCACGCTCAAAGGCCAATTCCGCAGCACCGGCCCCACCGACCGCTTTTATCCCTTGCACGGCCATTCGCTCACCGTGGACAAGGACGACATCGCTTCGCGTTCCTGGATCCGCTACGTGTCGTTCCCGCCGTTCCCCGCGGTGCTGATGTTGCCCTTCGTGGCGATCTGGCACCTCGCCTTCAACGACGTGCTCTTCACGGTCATATGGGCGGCGCTCAATCCGGTGTTGCTCTTCCTGCTGCTCGGCAGTCTGCGACGCCGCGGCTACAGCAAGCGCAGCGTGGCCGACGATCTGTGGCTGACTGTGCTCCTGGGGGCCGGTTCAGTCTATTTCTACAGCTCGGTGCTGGGTCAAGTCTGGTACACGGCGCATGTCATCGGCGTGACCTGCGTGATTGGCTATGCGTGGGCCGCGATCGATGCGTCGCGGCCAGCCCTGGCCGGGCTGTGCGTGGGCCTGGGCTTTGCCACGCGCACGCCGTTCGGGTTCATGTTCCCGCTGTTCTTCTTTGAAGCTGTGCGCGTGACTGGCGGTTGGGATCGCCTGCGTAGGTGGCGCAAAGAGGGCTTGCCCGCCGGCCTGCTGGGAAAGTGCCTGCGCTTTTCCGCGACTGCGGGGGCGATCTTGGCGGTGCTACTCACCCACAACTACTTGCGCTTCGGCAAGTTCTACGTGTTCGGGCACGAGTACCTGAACATCACGTGGCAGGACCGGATTCAGAAATGGGGCCTCTTCAACCTGCACTTCCTTTCGCGCAACCTGGCTTGCGCGTTGGTGTTGCTGCCGCGCTTTCTCGCGAAATACCCCTATGTGAAAGTCGGGGCGCACGGCCTGTCCTTGCTGGTGACGTCGCCCAATTTGGCCTACACGGTTGCGCCGGCCGAGCGCAGCCCGCTGGCGCGCGGTCTGTGGATCACCATCCTCTTCACCGCCCTGCCCTCGCTGCTCTACCAGAATTCGGGCTACATCCAGTTCGGCTACCGCTTCAGCNNTGTGGGCCGTGGCGGTCAACCTTTTCGGCGCCATGACCTTCGATCACTTGACCCAGTTCAGCTACGACGATTCCTTCTTCCCGCACGGGAACAACTGAGCGGATGCGGTAGACCGCAGGTCGCCCCTACGACAGTAGCCAGATTCATCGAAAAGCCTTAACCTGGCGCCATGCTGTCCATGGTTGGAACACGCCGCTGGTTGTTGTTCGCTGGTCTGCTGAGTTTCTCCTGCGCGACGGCGCCCAAACCGCCCGAGAAGACCGAGGCGCCGCCCCCGGTCGCTCCGCGTCTGGAGAAGATGCGCGAGCCACTCGAAGTCCTGCCGCTGGAGCTATTCTTTTCCGGCGTGCACGGTGTGGCCAGCTCGAGTGAGTCGGTGACCATTCGCAACACCGGCGACGAATCGGTGGCGATAAGCGATCTCATGATCGTGGGCAGTCAGGCCATCACCTTCAAACTGAGCAACCTGCCTCCCTTGCCGCTCTTGCTGCGGCCCAGTCTGTCAGTGACGGTCAGCGTGGGGTTTGCGCCGCCCGCCGACGCCGAGCCGGGCGTGCATCGCGCACGCCTCCGCATCGTGCGTTCAGGCGACGATGACGGCCCGCCCTGTGACATGTCGGCCCTGGTCACCAAGGGAACCGATCTAGCCAGTGAGCCTCCTGTGCAGCAGATCCTCGATACGCTGGGCTACGCGCCCGAGAAAGAGCTAGCCGTCCCCGTGGCTTCCGACGCCAAGGCCGACGGCCAGGGGCTGTCGGGGCTGTTCCAGCATGCCAAGCCGGGCAACGTAGGCTTGTATGTGGTCGCGCGCTACTCGCAGGACGAAGTTTCCTCGTACGGCACCTATTCCGTCCAGAGCGGAAAGCCGGTCACCAAGCCCATGGGCACCATCGCCAAGGGGCACAACCAGACACTCAACCCCGAGCTGGAGGGTGAAGGACAGACCAGTTTCGACCCAGGTGAGACGGCCTTCGGGATCTTCGTCAAGCTGCCCAAGCGCACGCTGTATTCGGAGGACAAGCGCAACAGCGAAGCCGCCAAGCATGCGATGCGAATCTATCCCCTGCGCAGCCGAGGTGGCGCGCAGGTTCCTGACGCTCTGCTGGTCGTCGTCGACGAGGACGGCGATGGCGATTTCCAGGACTATGTGTTCACGCTGGTGAACGTAAAACCCGCGCAGTAGCTCTATCGCCGACGGCCGCCGCCGCGCGAGGAACCGCCGCCGAAGGATCGCGCGGCCGGGGCTGCCGGGGCTGCGGATCGAAATGGGGCGGCTGCCGGAGCCGGGGCGGAGGGTCGATACGGGGCGGCGGGGGCACCTGGCGTGGCAGCTCGATACGGGGCGACCGGCGCCGGTGCACCCACGTTTGACCGCGGCACCGACGTTGAGCCGCGCCAGCCATTCGCGGGATGGGCTGGGGGTGGGGAATGCCAGCCCGCTGAACCGGTGCCCGGCGTTCCCACGACATGCGCGGGCGGCGGCACGCGGTGAATGGGCGGCGCGACAGCATAGCCGCCATGATGGAAGCGCCCACCGACGTAGTAGTTGGGATAGTAGCTTCGATAATAGAACGAGTAGTAGGGCCAGTAGGCCCAGAAATACGGATCATAGGCCCCTTCCCAGTAGTACCAAGAGCCAACCAACGCGAAATTCGGCGACCAGGGCCGCCACAGGTGCGTGTGGGGCCCGATCATGAAGCACCAACCTCCGCCGTAGATGTCGAGAATGGGGTGCGCGCCGTAGTAGCTGAAAGTCGGTCCCGCGTAGCCGAAGTCGCGCGGATCCCCGACGAAGTAGTAGCAGCCGTCTCTCAGCTCGAAGAGCCGCAAATCCAAGGGCGGGTACGCGTGCACGTGCGCGCCCGGGGTGTCGTCCCATGGCCCACCGGCCGAGACGCGGGTGTCGACCGGATGAGGCCCAAAGTAGCAGTAGCCTCCGCCCGGAACCGCATAGGCCGATCCCTCGACATTGGGGGGGATTGGCGGAGGCGCAGGCTCGGTCTCGCCAGGGTTGCTAGGTGGGGGGCCGTACTCGGACGGCGGCACTTGCTGCGCTTGGTCGGCAGCTTGAGCTTGAACATATTCCTCGGTCTCTTCCTGCGCGACGGCCAAACGGCCCAAGCCCGCGACGAACCAAGGAACGAGCGCCAGGGCGAGCGGTTTTGCAAAACGGTTCATGGGCAACCTCAAGGAGCAGTGTGTTCCTAGCAAGGATACTAGCAAGCGGCGGGCCAAGCCTCAGAGCGGGTGGCCTAAGCGGAAACGCCAGGCTCGTCCTGGAATTTGGGCCGTTTCGATCCGTCCTGGCGCGCACGGCCTAGTTGGGGCAGGCGATCCGTGCTCGTGGCCAGCAAAAGCGTGGCAGAAATGCGTGCGGCTGGTGTGAATCTGCTTCACGGCCGAGGTGATGGGAGGCAGACTTGGCCTACCCGTCAGGGTGTGAAAAGGGACACGACCATGGCCATAGAAACCGAGCTTCAGGATCTGCTCAAGGCCGCCATGCGCGCCAAAGACAGCCGCACGGCCGATTGCATTCGCATGATCAAAACCAAGCACATGGAGCGACGAACCGCGGCTGGATTCAAGGGGCCGCTCGATGATGCCCTGTGGTTGGACGTGATTGCCGCCTACCAGAAACAGATGCGCAAAGCCCGAGAAGAGTACGCGGGGCTAGGCGAGCGGGGAGCCGAGCACCTGCCGCAAATCGACTTCGAGATCGAGTTCTGCGCGCGGTTCTTGCCCAAGGCCGCCAGCGACGACGAAGTGCGCGCCGTGGTCAAAGAGACCATCGCACGCCTGGAGGTCAAAGACCTCAAGCTGGTGGGCAAGATCATGGGCGAAATCATGAAGGCTCATAAGGGCAATTTCGAGCCGCCCACGGTCAAGCGCATCGTCGAGGAAGAACTCAAGTAGTCAGTAGCCGCGACGGGCGTACAGGGCCGTCAAGATCATACGCGTCGCCGGCGACTGGTTCAGCGTATAGAAGTGTACCCCGGGTGCGCCGCCCAGAAGCAGATCCACGCACTGGGCAGTCGCCTGGGCCACACCGAGCTGGGCCACGGCGGCCTTGTCGGTGCGGCGTCTTTCCAGCTCGGCCCGCAAGACGACCGGGACGCTGGCACCGCACATCTGAGTCATGCGCTGGATCTGCGCCACGTCGGTGATGGGCATGATGCCGGGAAGGATGGGCACGGTGATGCCGGCCGCGCGGGCGCGCGCCACGAAGTCGAAATAGAAGCGGTTGTCGAAGAAGAGTTGGGTGATGATGAAATCCACGCCGGCGCGCACCTTGGTCACAAGGTGCTGCATGTCGAGCGCCAGGTCGCGACACTGGGGGTGGCCCTCGGGATAGCCCGCACCGGCCAGACACAGGCGCTCGCGGTAGCGCTGCCGGATGAAAGTCACCAGATCCGAGGCGTGCGCGAAAGCGCCAGGCGGCGGCACGAAGTTGTGCGCGCCAGCGGGCGGATCGCCACGCAGGGGAATCAGGTTCTCGATTCCTGCGTCGACCAGACGATCAATCAGTGCCGCGACCTCGGCCTGTCCGGACGCGATCCCGGTCAGGTGGGCCATGGCGAGAAGGCCGTGCTCGTGCTGGACGCGGGTCACCAGATCGACCGTGCGATCGATGGTCGAACCGCCGGCGCCGTAGGTGACTGAGACGAAAGCCGGGGCGAGGTCGGTCAGCTCCGCGAGGGTGTGTTCCAAAGTGGCCACGCCAGCCTCGGTCTTGGGCGGATAGACCTCGAAGGAGAAAATCGGGCGGCCTTTGCCGAAGAGTTCACTGATCTTCATGTCAATCCTGCGGGGAAGGCTAGCTAATCGCGCGCACCGGCGCCCTCGCCCAAACGTCCCAGCCGGGCCGCGGCTGTCTCGGCGTCTATCACGATGGTCTCGCCCCGCCGCTCGGGGGCTTCGAACATTACCTCGTGACAGATTTCTTCGACCAGGGCGCGCAGCGTGCGCGCGCCGGTCTTGCGCCGCAAGGAGAACTGCACCACCTCGCGCAGCGCCTCGTCCTCGAAGCGCAGGTCCACGCCGTCGATCTTGAGCAAGGCCTGATACTCGCGCACCACGGAATCCGACGGCACGGTCAGGATCTGGAAGAGATCATCTCTTGACAGGGGATCCAATTCCACCCGCACCGGAAGCCGGCCGAGAAACTCGGCCAGCAGGCCGTAGTCGAGCAGCTCTTTCTCGGTGATGGGCGGCGAGCGCCGGTTCTCGCTGTCCGTGCTGCCAAACCCGACGGTGCGGCTTTCCTGATACAGGCGCAAATCGGTGAAGGTCCCCGCGGCGATGAACAGGATGTCCTGCGTGTCGACAGGCGTGAAGTCGTGCTTGTTCCAGTGCTGCGTCAGGTTCTGCGGAACGAAGATCTCGCGGCCCTCGAGCAGCTTGAGCAAGCCCTGCTGCACCCCCTCGCCACCGATGTCGCGCGCACCCGCGCCGGTGCGCGCGCTGTGCGTGCGGCGGGCGACCTTGTCGACCTCGTCAATGAACACGATGCCTCGCTGGGCCTCCTCGACGTCCTGGCCGCACTTGTGCAGCAGCTCCGCGATCATCACCTCCACGTCCTTGCCGTAGTAGCCAGCCTCGGTGTACTCGGTCGCGTCTGCCACGGCAAAGGGCACATCAAGAAACTCGGCCAGAGTGCGGGCGATGTGGGTCTTGCCACAGCCAGTGGGGCCGATGAGAAGAAGGTTCGATTTCTTGATGAGTCGCTTGCCGGCCGCTGTCTTGTGCTCGCAACGCTTGAGATGATTGTAGGCCGCGATGGCCACCGTGCGCTTGGCCCGTTCCTGGCCGATCACATGGCGATCCAGGTACGCGACGATCTCTCGTGGCGTGGGCAACAACTTCTCGGCAGGACGGGGCGACGTCTTCATCGCGGCGGAGCATCGCACGGCTGCGCAGACTCCGCCAAAGTACGGGTCTAAGTGGGCGGATTCACTAGTAAGACACGACCTCGCCGGCGTCGTTGAGCCGGAGATTGCGATGCCGGTGAGCACCGGTGAAACGCTCGACCTCACGCACCCACTCGGAATCGGGGTAGTGGTTCACCATATACTCGGCCTCACCACGCGCCTCGGAACGCTGCTCGGCATCGGCCAGGGCATGGATGAGAATCGCATGGCGCTCGGGCGCGTCCGCGCTATCAGGGAAGCGGCGATTTCCGTCGCGCGCAAGCTCGATGGCAGTAGCGTGATTGCTATCCTTGATGCTACGAAGCTGCGCCATGAGCTGGATTTCCTTGAGCGGACCAGCGGGCGCGGCCGTTGGGGCAGCAGGCACCAGTGCGGGCGGGCGGGGCGCCGCGGCCTGCCGCGCTGGGGCCGGCGCGGAAGATTCAGGCGCTTTCTCTTGCACCGACTCGCTCGGCTTGGGCTGGTCACACCGACGAGCGGCCGTCACCAAAGCCAAGGCCGCGACGCCGCCAACCATCAGGACTCGAAATCCCATTTTGGAAAACCGCTCGCTCATCAGGGACAACTATCAATTGTCGTCTTCTGCGCATTGTAGAGGTTCTGCATCCCCGTCTGCATCGCGGGCCACGTCCAGTCTGCATCGTACGACCAAGCCCACGCGCCGTTGTAGCCAGTGGTGTAGATTTTAGTGAACAAGTCGTTCTGCGCGACACCGTCGGTTGCCGCGGCCGCGAACTCGCCCATCACGAGTTTCTTGTCCAAGGCCCAGTGCGACGCCGGGTACGTGAAACAGGAATTGGAAGCGCCATTCGACGTGTAGTAATGGACTTCGTAGTAATCGAGGGTTCCGTTTTGCTTGCTACCCACGTTCCTGAGGGCCGTGTCTGAATAGTAGTTGTTCTTGCCACTCACGCCTGAGCAATAGTCGAAGGTCTGAGCGCCATTGGTGACGAGCGCCGAGGGATCGGCGGTGTGAATCGCCGCCGCAAGCCAGTTCACGGTCTTTTGAATGTACGCTTCTGTAGTCCTGCCCCCGGTTGCCCAGCCACTCGGACCCATGCCCTCCGGCTCGTTGAAGATTTCCCAGGAGTACAAGCCGGGAGTACCTTTGATCGCGGCAACGAGCGGAGTCAGGTAGTTGTCTACGTAGGCTTGGCGGTTCGTGTCGTTCTCTAGCAGGGATTTGTTGTTTGCCAGCGTACCTGCCGGAATGTTCTCGCTGCCCTGAAGCATGTCGAAGGACCAGAGACTGATGACGATCGCTACTTTGTTGGTAGCCGCGGCGTTGAGGATGGCCTTGACGCCGTCGATGTGGGTTTGCGGAATCTTCTGGGCCTTGCCGCTCGAATCGTAGCCAGGGGTCACGGTTCCGTTGGTGTGGAACCACCACCGGATCACGCGCCCACCAGCATTGTAGGTGTTCTTGAAGATGGTATTGAACGTGGTGAGGTTCGGGTTGGGGACGTCGCCGGCGAAGCTGACCCAGGCCACGTTCAGCCCGCTGGAGAAATTGCAGACGGTGACAGGGCCACCGGTTCCTGTAGATCCCCCGTTGCTGCTGGAACCGCCCGTGCCAGCGCTGCCCCCGCTGCTGCTCGAGCCGCCCGAGCCGGTCTTGCCTCCGCTGGCGCCGCCACTGCCAGTCGAGCCGCCAGTTCCTGTCTTGCCCGCGGTGGCTGTGGCTCCTCCGCTGCTGTTGGAACCGCCGCTGGCGATAGTGCCTCCCTTGGCTCCTCCAGTGCCCGTGGAACCGCCAGGACTCGTCGCGCCGCCCGAGGCAGTCGTACCTGCGTTGCCACTTGTTCCAGCAACATTTATCGACCCGCCTGCGGCTTTCGTGCCGCCGAGGCTAGACGAACCGCCAGCGCCGGTGGTCCCGCCTGCGCTGGTTGCGCCTGCAAAGCTAGTGGTCCCGGCTGCAGCGGTTGCACCTGCCAAGCTGGTGGTCCCGCCCGCGCTGCTCACGCCGCCCGTGTCTCGCACGCCGCCCGTGTCGGGCGCACCTGCGCTGCCGAGGGAACCGCCAGACGGCTCACTCCCGCCGCTGCCAGCCGCGCCACTGTTGCCGGCTGAACCGATGCTGCCGCCAGCCGCATCAGCGTGCAAGACGTTGTTGTCCCCACTTCCTGCGAGACTGCAGGCGCCAAGGCCCAACATCACGACAAGTAGCAACGGCTTCTTCATGGTTCCTCCGGAGAAACTATATTCGACAGCACATTAGTGGAAACGAGAACACAAAAGTTAGCAAAAATGCGACGCGGCCGGCGACGGTCATCGCAGGATCAGGTTTGTTGCGTGCAGTCAGGGTCAGGCAAATCCCGATTGAGCGCGGGATGCCAGTCGTGGTTAGAATCGCCTCATGAAGCTCATTCAACTCCTTTCGGTGGCCGTGTGCGCAGCGGCTTTGGTTGCAACTGGTTGCGAGCCCGGAAACAGCGGTGGAGGCGGCGGCGCGACCTCGACTGCTGGTTCACATGCCAGCGGCCAAATCGCTTCTGGTGGCAGCGCAGCAGCCGGACGGAGCGGTACCACTGCACCTGGCGGAAGCGTGGCGGGCGCAAACGGTGGAACTCCGTCCGGTGGCAGCGGGGGAAATGCGGCAGGCGGAAGCACCAGCGCCGGCAGTGGCGGCAACAGCTCTGCGGGTGGCGGTGGAACGACCGGGAGCGCGGGTGCATCTGGTGGCGCCGGCGGATCGACCAGCGCCGGCGGATCGACCAACGTCGGCGGCTCGACCAACGTCGGCGGCTCGAAGAGTTCTGGCGGATCGACCAGCGCCGGCGGATCGACAAACATGGGTGGCTCGACCGGCGCTGGCGGATCGACCAGCACGGGCGGCTCGAACGGTGGCACCGCTGGCTCTGCCACCGGTGGCTTGAACGGCAGCGGCGGCAACAGCTCGGCTGGCAGCGGTGGAACTGCCGGCAAAGGCGGTTCATCGGGCAGCACGGGCGGCGCAAAGGGTTCCGGTGGATCCGCCGGAGGCGCGGGCGGATCGGCCAGTGGTGGATCCACTAGCACTAGCAGCGGAACCGGAACCTGTTCCGCTTCCGCGGACACATGCCCCGCGCCGAATGGCGGCGTGACGTTCAACTGCAAGAAGCGCTTCAGTTATGGGGTCAACTACGCCTGGTCGTACTATGGCGGTGACTTCGGCGGCATCGCGGCCTGGAATCAGCAGGGCGTCGCGGGCGCCAAGGCCGCGCGCACCACCGACATGACTGACATGAAGAACAACGGCGTGGACGTTGTTCGCTGGTGGATGTTCCCTGATCTTCGCGGGGACGGCATCAAGCTCGATAGCAGCAAGACACCGTCGGGCGTGGGCAGCACGCTAGTGGCCGACATCAACGCGGCCCTGGATATCGCAGCCACCCTCGACATGCACATCAAACTCACCCTGTTCTCTTTCAACGACTTCTACGCTGACTACACCGACAGCGGCCTCACCATCGTCGGGCTTCAGCCCATCGCCACCGACGCCACCAAGCGGGCCGCTCTCATCAAGAATGTCGTGATTCCTGTCGCCCAGACAGTCGAATCCAGCCCCAACAAGGATCGCATGGTGGCCTGGGACGTGATCAACGAGCCCGAGTGGTCCATCGCAGTAGGTTCAGATCCCTACGGAGATCAAGCATTCGACCCAACAATGACGGGCAGTAGCGGCCAGACCACGACGACCCTGACCTTTGCGCAAATGGAAACCTTCGTGAAGGACGTGGTCACGGCTTTGCACGGCGCCAGCACTGCGCCGGTCACGGTGGGCAGCGCCGCGGTCAAATGGGCCAAGGCTTGGAGCCAAGTCGGCCTCGACTTCTACGACTTCCACTGGTACGGCTGGGTCGACCAGTACTTCCCTCACACCAACCCTCCGGCGTACTACAAGGTCAATGACAAGCAGGTCGTGGTGGGCGAGTTCCCCCTCAATCCGTCCGCCGATTCGAGTGGGACGTTCGGCGGCGCAACCTACGGCAAACTCGTCGACGACTGGTTCGCAGAAGGCTATGCCGGCGCTCAGGGATGGGCCTTCTCGGACACCGCCGGCGCCTTCAACTGGTCCAACGGCAAGGCCAACGTGAAGACCTGGGCCAGCGCCCACACTTGCTACACCCACTACTAGATGGCCAACGCGACAGCCGTTCGATGGCTGGCTTTGCCATTGGTCGTGGCTGCCTGCGCGAGCACCAGCGGGCAGGCTGCGACGATGGCACCGGCGCAACTCGACGAACCAGCTCTCATGGAAAAGCTGCGTGGCGATGTGAAACCCAACCCGGCCTCGGCCCTGGCGCTGGCCGACGAGGGTGAGCGGCGTTTCGCCGACTCGCCGAGCGCCGAGGAGCGGCGAGCCCTGGCCATCCAAGCGCTCATAAACCTCGATCGCATCGGCGCGGCCCGCTCGCGTGCCTACCAGTTTCTCGCGCGCTACCCTGACGGCCCCTACTCGGCGCATGTGCAAGCCATGACCGGGGTTCATCCCACGCCCGCGGGACCGGGCGGGCAGCACTAGGCCACCCATCATGCGGCGTGCTCGACAAATCGGCTTCTTCCTCGCGGTCTTGGCCTGCGCGGTTTTCCTCTACTGGCAGAGGAGCCAGCAGCCGCCCAAGTCATCGAAGAGTGCAGGCGACACCAGCGCGCAGGTTGCCCCGTCCGTGCCCCCTCCTCGCCTGGCGCTCGCGAAGCCAAGACAGGACGCGGGAACGGCTGACACCGGACGGAGCGTCTTGGACGAACCGACCCTGATGCAGCAGATCCGCACGCATGTGAAGAGCGACCCGCCGCTGGCCGAGGCCCTGGCGCGCGAGGCAAGACAGCGCTTTGCGGACAGCCCGGATAGCGACGAGCGCGATGCGCTCCTGGTCGACGCGCTCATCAACCAGCAGAGGATTGGAGCCGCGCGCTCCGAAACCTACTACTACTTCAACCACCATCCGGGCGGCCGCTTCGCCGAGCATCTCTTCATCATGACCGGCGTCCATCCCCGCCCCGCGGGACCGGGACACTAGTACGCAACAATCTCGTCGACGGCCAGACCGCCGGTCGGCGACTCGTCTTCGACCAGCAACACCACTGACCGACCCATAAGGTCGCTGGTGTTCCAGTCGACCACGGTGGTTGCACCCGCAGGCGATGCCGTTCGCAGCGTCTGACCCTCGTCGAGCAAGGCCACGCGCAACGCCGGATCGGCAGGGCCGGACAGCACGAAACGCAGGTGCGCCTCGGCCACCGTGAAAGGAGTGGACCGCAGCGCCCCCTGCGCAGCCGGGCCCAGCCGCGTGGAGTCCGCAGCGAAACGGCCGTACATCCCAGGAGGCGCGGGCGCGGGTTTGTTCCCGAAGGCTTCTCCTTCGGCGACAAACATCTGCCAGACGCCAGCTTCGAAGTCAGCCAGACGACGGGCACCGGGCGGCAGGGGCGGCGGCTCGCGGGTGGGGATCAGCAGCGCGTTGGGAGAAGTCTCGGCACCGGCGAACATGCGCACCGAGTCCCTGCCCTCACGCAACGACCACCACAGGTGGTAGCGCGAATCGACGAAGGGGAATTCGCCGGGCAGGGTCTTCCAGTCGAGCACGACGGCCGAAAAAAATTGATCCTGCAGCGCCTGGTCCAGACCTTCAGGCCGGCCCAGCCCCATGCCCGCATCGCGCACGCCCATGCGATGGACAAAGGTTCGCTTGCCCACCAGCGCGCCGTAGTAGGTGTGAAAAGGTATGAAGAGATCGCCGGGCATGCTGCGCAGGCGATCGAGCAGGCGTCCAGCGGCAGCATGGTCAGACGGTCGGGGAACGTGAGCCGCCAGCGTGGGACGCGCGATGTGCTGGTTCTGCCACGCCAGGCCCAGCAGAACCGCAAAGGTCGGCACAGCCACCAGCCAGCGCCGACGGTCAAGCGCCTGCAGCAGCAGCCGCCCGGACAACACGGATGCGGCCAACACGGGAAAGAAGATCGCCGGAATATAGGCGTTGAAGAACGCCCATCGCGTCGAGTAGCCCACCCCGGCTGCCGCCTCGCCCGCCAGGGCCGCAACCCACAGCATGATGTCGGTGCGACGCAGCCTGTGCGTGTAAGCCAGGACCACTGTGGCGATGATGAGCGCCGCAAGAGCCGGCCAGAGGTACTTGAGAGTGTCGGGCAACACCCCGGCCCAGATCACCCCCCAACGATAGCCGTGACTCTGGTGCAACTTGAAAATGTACGTCCAGAACCAACCGTCCGAGGTCTTCACCAGAAAACCAACTCCCGCAGCCAGGGCCGCCGCAGCCGCGGCACCATAGACCAGACCGCGCCGCCAGTTGACGATGAGCAGGCCCACGCCCAGACCTACACCCATGATGCTGGCGGTTTGCTTGGTGAAAAACGCGGCGGTGATCACCAGTCCTGCGGCCACCGCGCTCTTCCAGGTGCTCCCTCGCACGATCAGCCACAAAGTCAGCGCTTCCAGCGCCAGCACCAAGCTGTCTGACCGCACCAGATCGTAGAAGCCGCCGGTCAGGTCGAAGGCCGCCACGTAGGCCGCCGCGCCCGCCAAGCCGATGAGCGCGGCCAAGAAGCGCCGGCCGAGTGCCAGGCCCCTTGCTTCGCGCGCCACGCACGCCCCAATCAACACCAGCGCAAAAAAGAGAGCCAGCAGCGAAACCACGCGCCCGAGCAGGTAGCCGAGAGGAAACACGAACGACAGCAGGGCCAGCAGCGCGGGATAGAGAGGCGTGTACAGATAGGGGACGAAATCCAGCGTCGGCTTGACGTAGATCCCCTGCCCCGCCGCGATCCGCTGCGCGTGGACCAGCATACCGCCTTCCATCCACTCGAGGTCGAGGGGGAAGCCCGCGCGGCCCGCGAAGAGGCGCAGGTGCCAACCAAGCTGCACCAGTGCCGGCACAGCCGCGACCACCAGCGCGACCGCCAGCAAGACGCCGATCAGTCTTTCCTTGGTCTTTGCAGTCATCGGCTAGCCTCGCAGAGACACCACACTGACCCCGTCGCCGCCCTCGCCCTTTCCGCCGGGCCGAAAGCGCTCGACATAGGGCGAAGTCGCCAGGTACTCGCGCACGACCTTGCGAAGCGCACCGGTGCCGTGGCCGTGGATGACGAACACGACATCGGCGCCTTCCAAGGCGGTGCGATCGAGAAACGCCTCCAACTCGCTCAGGGCTTCGTCGGCGCGCTGGCCGCGCAGGTCCAATGTGTTGGCCCTGGTTTGCCCACCCGCACGCTCGGCCTCGGCCCGCTCCGCCGCCTGTGCGGTAGCGGACGCGCCTGCCTTCTTGCTCGTCGCGGACACGCCCAGCGCTCGATTGGCCAAAGCCTGGCGCAGCTTGGACACGTCGAGCGGCTCCGCCGCGGGCAGCGACGCGGTGGCCTCCCTGGCTTTGCAATCAAGCGCGGCCCGCGCGACCTCCACCGCCTGCGCGGTACGCGTGCGCTTGGCCTCGCGCACGATCTCGGTGATGGCCTCGCGCGCCTCCCTCACCGCCGCGTCGATGGCCTCGCGCGAATGCACAGCCAGATCGCGTTCGCGCCGGGTGAGGGCATCCGCCGCCGCCTGCGACGCATCGGCCTGGGCGGCGAGATCCTCTTTGGCCTGCTCCAGCTCGCTGCGGGTGGTTTCCAGCGCCTGATGTGATCGTTCGAGCGCCTGCTCGCGCTGCTGCAGGTTGCGCAGCGTCTCTTCCAATCCCAGGTTGCCGGCGTCCATCAGCACGCGCGCCCGGTCGAGCACCGCAGCCGGCATGCCGATGCGCGCGGCGATGTCGAAAGCGTAAGAGCGGCCCGGCACGCCATCCCTGAGCCGGAAGGTGGGCCGCAGCTTCTGCAGATCGTACTCCATACCCGCGTTGCGAAAGCGCGTGTCGGTCTCGGCCAGCGCCTTGAGGCTGTCGAAGTGGGTGGTCACCAGCACCAAACCCGGCGCATCGGCCAAAACCTCCAGCATGGCCCGCGCCAGGGCCGCGCCCTGTTCCGGGTGTGTGCCCACCATCAGCTCGTCACAGAGAATCAGCACATTCTCGTCACCGGCAACCTGCGCGAGATCGAGAATGCCCGACAGATTCGCCAGGTGGGCCGAAAAGGTCGACAGATCGCCCATGACTGACTGCTGGTCGCCGATGTCGGCCAGCACTTGGTGAAAGAAACCCACGCGACTTCCAGGCGCGGCCGGAACAGGCAAACCCGCGCGCGCCAGCAGCGCAGCCAGGCCCACCGACTTGAGCAGCACGGTCTTGCCGCCAGCATTGGGTCCGCTGACCACCAACGCCTTGGCCGTGCTGCGGTTGGGAACCAATCCGAGCGCCACATCGTTGGGCGTGACCTTCGACCCCGATTCAACCGCACGCAGAGCCAGCAACGGGTGGCGCAGAGACTGCAGATCGACGAGAGGATCGTCGACGATCTCGACTGCCGCACCGTCGTAGGCCACGGACAGACGGGCCGCAGCGGCCAAGACGTCGAGCCGCGAGAGAATCTCGCGATCCTGGCGCAGTCCCTCCGCCGCCTGCGACACCACTCCAGCGAGTTCTTCCAGGATGCGCCGGCTCTCGCGCCGGATCTCGATCTCGGCCACCTTGAGCCGGTTGTTCAGCTCGACCAGCACGGTCGGCTCGACGAACACGGTTTCGCCCGTGCGCGAGGTGTCGTGCACGATGCCCAGGCCCATGGACTTGAACGAGGCCCGCAGCGGCAGCACAAAGCGATCCTCGCGCAGGGTCACGAACTGGTCTTGCAAAAAGGGCGCGTATTCCTCGGACTGCAGCAGACGCTCGGCTTCGCTGCGCACGCGGGACGCCGCCATGTCGCGCTCGCGGCGCAGACGGCCCAGATCAGGCGAAGCCCCGTCGCGCAGCTCGCCGGCGGCGTCGAAGGTCTCGCGCGCCATGCGCACCAGCTCGTCGTGGTAGCTCAAGCCCGCGGCCAGCTTCGACATGCGCGGCGCCTGCATCTGCGGATCTTGGCCGGCGATGCGGCCATAGAAACGGCGGGCGTTGGCCGCGGTCTCGCAGAAGTCGGCCACCTGACGCAGCTCCTCGGGCCCGAGCGGCACTCCCTGCGCCACCGCCTGCAAGTGCGCCTCGATCTCGGGAAAGCCCAGCGCCGGCAGCGACTCGCCCAGCCGCAACAGGCTTTGCAGCTCGCTCACGTCGGCCATATGCTCGCGCGCCTCGGCCGCGGATTCACACAGGGGCAAAGCCTGGCACGCCGCCGCTCCCCGCGACGACTGCGCCTGGCTGGCCAGTCGCGTGCACAGCTCGGGCCAGTCGAGAAACTCGCGGTACTGACGGGCCAGGGAATCTTGTGCCGGGGACTTCATTCTGATTTGTCCACTTCGCCCAGGGCCTTCATCTCAAGCCCTTCGATCTCCTGCAGGGACTTGCCTGCGATGCCTTGCAGATCCCCGTACATCCCCACTGTGGCCTGCATGACCTGCTCGATCTGCTGCTCGCGCTTGGCCCACTGCTTGCCAATGACCTTTCGCTCGCGGTCCAGGTCTTCCTGCATCGAGGAGAAGGCTTCCACGATGGCCTGCACCCGCTGCCGAAAAGCCGAGCCGGTCAGGTACTGGTAGACCATCTCCATCTTGCCCTGCTGGCCTTGCTTGGCCTGGCGGGCTGCCGCCACCTCGACCAGCGAATGGCGCAAGGCGATCGCGACGGGAAGCACCGTGCGCGGGTGGGTCACCCAAACACCGTCGACGAAGTCGAAGGTATCGATGCCCTTGGGAATCACCTGACTGACCAAGACCGAGAACTCGGCCTTGGCCGTGCGCTGGTCAGTGCGCAGCTTGGCCAGCCAGCCATCGCTCCAGTTCTTGGTGCGCTTCGACTCCCACAAGATGGTTCCGCAGGCCCCACCCATGGGTCCCATGACTTGATGAACGACGTCGCCACCGTGCTCGCCCTTGGGCACGGGCTGGATGATGTCGCCGGGGAACTTCGCCTTCAGCAAGGCCTCGAGTTCCAGCTCCTGCACCTCGCCCTGAAGCTGCTGCGATCCTTGCTCGGCCCTGCGCTGGAGTTCCTCGATCGTCCGCTGCATCGAGGCGATGGTCTGCTCCCTCTCCGCAACCTTGAGATTGAGTTTCTCCTCGGCATCCTTGCGGGCCTGGGCGCGCGTGGCTTCCAGCCCTTGCTGGACGCGCGTCTCCACGGTCAGCTCGAATTCACGTCGGGCATCGTCCAGCTCACGCTGCTTGCGAATCAGCTCGGCCTGCGCCTTCTGCGCCTCGGCCAGCTTGCCCTCTCGCTGCTTCAGCACGTCCTGCAGCTCTGCGATCTCTTTTGCCTTCTGCTCGATGTCGCCAGAGAGAGCCAGCTTGGCGCTCTTGGCTGCATGGGCCTCGATTTGGGCGCGCTCGCACCTGAGCTTGTCCGCCACCTGGACATCGATGGAGGCGCGTGCCTTGGCCACTCCTTCTTCGCGTGCGCGCAGGGCCGTTTCCCGCAGGGCCGCCTCCGCCTCCACGCTGGCCAGCCGCTGGTCGTATTCCCGACGCGCAACCTCGACGAGCGGCGCGGCCAGTGACTCGGTCAGCTTGATCTCTCTCTGGCAGTTGGGACAGATGATGGTGGGCTCAGCCATGGCGATGCCTTCCGGCTCTGGTCATCTTCTCACTCCACCCGAATCGTGGTCACGCGCAGGCGATCTTTGCCGTCGTGAGCTGTGGGCGGCGTGACCGGCATGCGGGCCGACTTCTTGAAAAGGCCCACGTACACCGTGTACAGGCCGGGCGGTGTATAGGCTGGGAACCCAATGCGCTGGTGGTCGCGAATGTGCTGCCCGGGCCGCCAGCGTTCGATGGGATAAGCGCCGTCCACCGGGACATGGTCCAAATTGCGGAAGCTGCCCCCAGGGCCGTCGAGGTGAAAAAACGGTCGCCAGCCGGCCGGCACGGGCGCCAGCGATTCGAAGTACACGGTCAGCTCGGTGTCACCGCCGCGGACAACCTCCGGCGATGAAAGGTCGTAGCCGGTCACGCGCAGGACTTCACCCATGCGTGCGTCGAGCGGATGGGTGGGCGCCGGCGCCGGCGTTCCTGGTGCCGACACGCCAGCCGCGATCTTCTCGCCGTAGCCCACTGGCAGCGACAGTAGGGCCACCCGCGTCCGCAGATCGGCCTTGAGCCGCGAGCACTCGGGCTCGCCCGCGGGCGTGCCCCACAGATCGCGCGCTTCGGCCGGATCGTGGGCCAGGTCGTAGCACTCGGTGGTGTTGTCAGGCGTCCAGTTCCAGATCAGATGATGCGTGGCCGTGACCCAGGCCCGCCGCTTGACGTTGCCCTCGTAGCTGACCTCCTGGAACACGGGCTGTGGCGCCGCACCGTCGAGGCCTCCCGCCAGCAGGTCCACCGTGGAGCGGCCAAGGAACCCCGGCTGGTGCGGGCCGCGCGCCAGATTGACCAAAGTCGGCGCCAGGTCCACATGGCCCACCGGCGTGACAGAGCGCCGGGGCAGCAGGCCGGGCACGCGCACGATGAACGGAACCTTGGTGTGGGGCGCGTACAGGTGATAGCCGTGGGCGCTTATGCCGTGCTCGCCCAGCGACTCGCCGTGATCGCCGGTGACGACAATCGCCGTCTTGTCCCACAGCCCCAAGCTCTTGAGCTCGTCGAGCACGCGGCCGAAATGATGGTCGGTGAACCAGATCTCGCCATCGTAAAGGTCGGCCTGGCCATCGCCGAATGCGGGCGCCTCGGGGTGGCGTTGGTAATTGAGGTGCGGGTCATAGAAGTGCAACCACAGAAAGAACTTCTCTTGCCCGTGCTCGCGCAGAAATGCGATGCCGTCGTCGGCCATCTCGCGCGCGGAAGAGCCCACCGACTCCATGGGACCGTTGACGTTGACGTGCAAGGCTGCGCGCCGGTCGTCGTAGAAATCGATGCCGCGCTCGAAACCGCGGCGGTCGGCGCGGTTGAAGTAGAGATAGGCGTAGAAAGCCGCGGTGGTGTAGCCGAGATCGTGCAGCGCCTCGCCGATGGTGCGCATGCTGGGATCGATGCGCGGCCACCAGATGGACTCGTCCCACTTGATGGCTGACGGCCAGCGAGAGGTGGCGATGGCCGGCATCGAGTAGCGGGTCGAGGGCGCGTGCGCCCAGCCGTTCTCGAAGAGAACGCCCTCGCTGGCCAGCCGGTCGAGCACAGGCGAGGTCGGCCGCGGGTAGCCGTAGCAGCCCAGGTGATCGGCGCGCAGGGTGTCGATGGTCACGAAGAGAAACTTGAGGTCCGCCGGCACCGAGGCTGGCACCGGGTGATAAAGCGGCGAGCGCAGCGCCTCGACGCTGGCGTCCTTGCCGTCGCAGTCCTGATCGATACCGTCATCGGGCCAGTCCTGGGCGCCCGGGTTGCGCCCGGGATCGTGGTCGTCGCAGTCGCCGCCGCCGAAAAAGCGCGAGTACCCGTCGTGGTCAAAGTCAAAGGTGCGCTGGCCCAGGGCCACCAGCTCACCAGTGAACCCCGCGTGCGCCGAGGCTGCCTTGCGCGCCGGCTCTGATTCGCTGACCACGAGCACGGTCGCGGCCGCCAGCACCGGCAGGCCCAGCAGTAGCACAACACGCAGCCAGGCGCGGCCCGCGGCGGGACTGCGTCGCAGGACCAAGGCCATGACCAGCGTGGCAAGCGCCAGCTCGACCACCACGAGTACCTCGTTCCACGCCACGAACTGAAAGTCCTGCGCCCAACGCGCACGAATCAGCAGCCCGGAGGGAACGCCGAACAGCAGCAGCGCTGTCCCCGTGGCCTTAAGCCAGGACAGACGAGGCCAGGCGAGACTGGCGCGGCTCAAGACCCAGGGCAGAAGGGCGGTGATCGTCCCGCCCAAGATCGAGCGCGCGACCCTCACGTCCCGAGGCAGAGGCGCGCGCGTACGCCAGACGATGAAGAACACGCCCACCTCGAAACACAGGGCCGCAAGCGGCGCAAGCAGCAAGAGGCCAGCCGCGGTCACCGGCTTGCTCGCTGACCCTGGAGCGCTTGCAACTGTCTGCGATGTAGGTCGGAAAAATGGCAACGCGCGCGCCAGCGCTGGTGCGAGAATTCCCGCGACAGCCGTAGCCAGCAACGATGCCAGGGCCACGATGCCCGCGGCCAAGAAGCGGTTGTTGCGGTTTGCGGTCTCATAAAGGGCCACGACCGGCACAACCGCCGCCAGGCCGCCGACCACCAGCCAGCCGATCCCCGCAGTCACCCACCGGCTCGACCGCTGCCGTCCCCAGGCGCCCAGGCCCAGCAGCGCCGCCAGCACCACGCCGCCCGCCGCGCCGATCAGAAGATCGAACCCGGCCACCAGGGCCACGCATGCAAGCAACGGCACTCCGCCGAGATGGCCGAGCCGTGCCGCCCGGATGCCGTCGACGATGCCTACCGCAGCCCCACTCAGGAGGGCGGCGCAATAGATCGTGGTCGAAAGGCTGCGGGGGCTGGACACGTCAACCTATGGCTACCAGGGAAAACATTGGGTTCAAAGCCTGCAGCGCAGGAACGCGAACGGCGTGATCAGGCCGTTGGCCACAAGGGTGCGCACCCGCAGGATCACGGCCATGATGACCCCCAGCACGGGGTCGAGGCCAAGAAACTGGAAGAGGAAGAAGGAACTGCCTTCGGACACGCCCACGCGGGCCGGCAGAACCGCGGTCACGAATTCGGCCACATTCAGCGTCGCATAGGCAAGCGCCACTTGGCCGAAGCTGTAGCGCGCGCCCAGCGCCCGCAGCGCCACGGCGTAACTCGCCCATCCCGCCGTGCGCGCGACCATCTGGAGGAAGAAGACCTTGAGATAGGCGGCTGGTCGCTCATGCCAGAAGAGCTTGACCTCGCGGTCGATCTGGCGCGCCACCTCGCTCCAGCGGGCCGGATGTCGGCGCAGGATGGGAATCAGGTCCACCACGCGCAAGAAACCTTTGGCGGCTCCGTAGCGAATGAAGAGCCACAAGCCGACATAGGGAACAAAGGCCAGCGCGTTGGCCGCCAGGATCACACCCACGTGAAAGCGATCGATCTCGCGGCACAGGGCCCAGCCGCACAGAGCCGCAGCCATCGAGAGCGCGGGACGCGAGATCTTGAACACGTAGTTCCAGATGATCGTGCCCGAAATGGCCGGCTGGGTACCGAACCGCTCACGCAGCAGAGTCCCCTTCAACACCTCGCCCGACTCCCAGGGCAGGATCAGGTTCAGCATGGAGCCGGCCGCGTTGACCGTGACGGCGAATCCCAGACCCAGGCGCTGGCGCATGACGACCCACAGGGCCACGGCGTCCGTCACCGACTCAATCCAGCCGAGCAGCATCAGCATCGCCAGCGCCGGCCAGCCCACGCGTTGAAGCGCGCTGCCCACGGTGGCCCAGCCGATGCGGCCTAGCAGCCACGCCAGCCCGATCAGCGAAGCGGTCACGCACACGAGCTGGACCAAGGTCTTGCGTCGCACCTACTGTCCCTCCGTGTGCAGCGACAGCCCGCAGCCGATGGGCCAGAAGGTGCTCGGGTGGGCGATCTTCATGGTGGCCGGGAAACCCCGCGGGCCCTGTGCTTGATGAAGGGCCGGTAGCGCAGAAAGTAGTACGCGTAGCCCAAGCCGAATTGCACACGACGCGGCCACGACAGCCCGTCGAAGCTCGGCCAGAACAGGTTGCATGTGCCACAGGGGGGGATCTGCTTGCGCCGGCCCGCGCGGTGCATGTCGCGGTAGGTGCGCGCACGCGGGCCGTTGTAGATGTCCAGGATCGATTCCTTGCGCGCGTCACCCCAGCCAAACTTCCCTTCCGTGTCCATGCAACACAGGGTGACCTGGCCGCTCGACAGGACATCGACGCGGGTCATGTGCTCGCAGGGAAACGACGGCACCGGCAGCGAGCTGTTCACGTCGCCCAGGTAGTTGAACAGCCCGACGATCATGCAGTTGACCTTGCGCTGCTTGCAGTAGGCCACGAAGCGCGCCTGGTCGTCGGCAGTCGTGTCGTCGGTGCGGGTCATGCGCACCGTGATTTCGCGCGCCAGACGGTTTCGCCGCGAGGGATCGATGAAGTACTCGATGTTGTCCAGCGTGCGTTCCAGCCGCAGCCCCATGACCGCATGGTACTTGGCCGGATCCAGGGTGTTGAGGCTGATGTAGAGGTGGTCGATGCCGATGCCCAGCAACTCGTCGACCCGCTTGGGCACCATGGCATAGCCGTTGCTGTAGAGCCGCAGCTTGGTGGCTGGCAGTCGCTCGCGCAGGTACGTCAGGCGCGGGACGATCTGTGGATCCATGAACGGCTCGCCGTTGAGAAACGGCTCGATGGCCTGCAACTGGAAGGTGGCACAGTCGTCGATGATCTTGCGGTAGAGATCGTCCGACATCGTCTCCCGGTCGCGACTCATGACGCTGTTAGGACAGAACGCACACTTGGCATTGCACGCATTGGTGGTCTCGATGGCGACCAGGCGCGGGATCTCGCGCTTGTCGTGCAGGTGTTGAGGTCGGGTCGCTTCGATGGTTGGAAGGTCGCGGTTTTTCATTGCGAAAAGGGAGGAGCCCGACGTACGGCGACGCGGGTCATGGCCTAGCCTACGTGCCGCAGACTCGGAGGCCAAGGGCAACCTATGGTCCCCTGATACCCTTTGCGACGCATCGTCGTCCCGCCAGGTAGCGCCATGTGCAAACCAAGTCCCGACGAGAAGTGGTTTCCCGACACGCAATCTCATGCTAGCAATCCCCGACACATGAAGCGACCATTGCGCGGCGCGATAGCTGGCTACGGATTCATCGCAGGCCAGGGCCACGCCCCGACCTACGCCAAGCACATGGGCAACGGCCGGGCGGTCGAGATCACAGCCATTGCCGACATCTGCGAAGCGCGCCGGCAGGCCGCGCACGAGATGTTCCCTTCTGCTCGCGTCTACCCGAACCATGCCTCGCTACTCGCCGCCGAGGCTGGGGCGCTGGATTTCGTCGATATTGCGACCCCGCCGGTCCACCACGCTGAAATCGCGCACGCTGCGTTCGACCAGGGGCTGCACGTGCTGTGCGAGAAGCCCCTCGCGACCAGCGCGGAGGACGCTCAGGCCATGCTCCGGCGCGCGCGCGAGGCGCGCCGGGTGCTTTTCCCCTGTCACAACTACAAACATGCGCCGGTGGTCAAGGTCGTGCGCAGCGTTCTGGACGAGGGAATCATCGGTCCCGTGCACCTGGTGACCATGCAGACCTTCCGCAACACCCACGCCAAGGGCGTCAACGAATGGCGGCCCGACTGGCGCCGCGAGCGCGCGCTGTCGGGCGGTGGCATCGCCATGGATCACGGCAGCCACACCTTCTACTTGGCCTTTGACTGGATGGCCGCCTACCCCACCACCCTCACCGCCCATTCTTCGACTGCCGACGGCCATGACACCGAGGACATCTTCGGCTGCACCTTGACCTTCCCGACCGGCGTCGTGTCGGCCCACCTTTCGTGGACCGCGGGTGTGCGCAAGGTCATGTACACCCTACACGGCAAGAAGGGCGCAATCCGCGTGGAAGACGAGGATGTCGAGTTGGCCGTGCTGGAAGCGGGGCCTGGCGTGGTCGCGCCTGGATCACCGGGCCAGTGGCGCTTCGAGCGCCGGGTCGCGCCGTCTGATTGGATGGACGCCAGTCATGTCGGCTGGTTCGGCTCGCTCTTCGACGAATTCCGCGGCGCCGTCGCGCGCAGCGAGTACGTGGGCAAGGACGCCCGCGAAGCCTGTCTCTGCGTCGAGCTCATCGAACGCGCCTACCGGTCCGCCGCCGAAGGCAGCCGCGTGGTCGAACTGCCCGAGGCCACCATGGATCGAGCCGCTCGCCCGCGCGCCCCACGACCGCTTCCGCAGGGCGAACTATGCGGCCGCGACCTGGGTGAGTGAATTCATCCCAAGGTACGCCCATCGCTGAGAACACAGAGGGGAGCGGGGAGCACACAGAGGCAGAAAACGGGGCCGCTCTACGGCGTTCCGAAGATGGACCTCTCAGGTTGCCACCCGGCACAAGGGCGGCGGCCGGCCCGCTCTGCGCCCTCTCCTCTCCCCTCTGTGTTCTCAGCCAGGGGCGTTCGAGAGCACGGAGGTGAATTCTACGGAATCGTCGAACTGAAAAGCAGATCCATCAAGGCCCGGCCCTTCAGCTTCTGGTACCGGCCGGACGCGCAGGTGGCTTCGTTGTAGCTTCGCAGGGTCGCATCGCCGGACACGCCTTCGCCGCAAACCATGAAGGGAACCGGGTCGCGGGTGTGCTTGCGCAGCTTGATGGGCACGGGATGGTCGGGCAGCACCATGATGCGCAGCTTGTCGTGGTGAACCTTGCGATACTCGTCCAGAAAAACCTTTATGAGTCGGGCGTCGCAATCCTCGATGCCCTTGATCTTGTTGGGCAGGTCGCCCAGGTGGCCGCATTCGTCCACAGCCTCCACGTGAACGTAGACGAAATCGTTGCGGCGCAGAAGGTCCACTGCCGCGCGCGCCTTGTTCTCGTAGTTGGTGTCGAGAAATCCCGTGGCTCCCTCGGGGCGTAGCGACTCCATCTCGCCCAGCAGGCCGAGGCCCAGGATCACGTCCACCGCCGAAATGATACCGCCCTTCTTGCCGTGCAGTTTTTCGAACGACGGCATCTGCGGCTTGCGACCACCTGACCAGGGCCAGATGAGATTCGCCGGATTCTCCCCCCCTGCCCGCCGCTTCAGGTTTACGGGATGGTTCTCCAGAACTTCGCGCGACTTGAAGATCAGCCGGCAGAGAAGCTCGGCCGTCCGCTCGGCCTCAGGTTTGGCCGCCCGGGGAAGGATCTTCTTCCATTCCAATCCATGCGACGAATCCGGCTTGTCGTAGGCCACATCAGGAGAGAATTCCTTGCCCACAAGATAGAGGATGTGGCGATAGGACACTCCCTTCTGGAGTCTGATCTTGTCCGTTCCCATCTTCTCCGACAGGAACGCGATGAGCTCGGCCGCCTCGTGCTCGGAGATGTGGCCCGCTGAGTAGTCTTCGAGAATCTCTCCCTTGACCGTGATGAGGTTCATACGGAAGGCCACGGTTTGCTCGTCGAGCGGCACCCCCAGTCCGTAGCTCTCGATGGCGCCGCGTCCGGTGTACGCGCTGGCCAAGTCCCAGCCCAGTACCGACATGTTGGCCACGTCCGACGAGGTGGGAAACGGCTCGGGAAGAGTCACGAAGGTTCCGAACTGCGCCGCTTCCGCTAACAAGTCCAGGGTGGGCGTGCGCGCAGCCTCGACCGGCGTCTTGCCGCCCAGCTCCGGCAGTGGGTAGTCGGCCATGCCGTCGATGAGAAAAACCACGTATTTCATGACGTCCTTCTGAGTCGTGTCAGACGGCAAACCACCGTTCGCGATCCACGCGATCAAATACCTCGCGCAGCACCGCCAGACCATTCTTGGCCGTGGCCTCGTCCATAGTCAACGCCGGCTGGATGCGGAAGTTGGCGGCGTAGGACATGGTGAGAAGACCGCGCCGCACGCACTCGTGGAAGATGCGCTCGGTCACTGGCCGCGGCAGCGGCTCCTTGCTGGCCTTGTCCTTGACCAGCTCTACGCGCATGAACAGGCCCGAGCCCTGCACGCAGCCCACGAAGGGATAACGCTCCACGAAGGTCTCCAGCTCGCGCAGCATGACGGCGCCAACCTGGGCCGAGTTTTCCACCAAGCGCTCGTCCGCAATGATCTTCAGCGCACTGGCCCCGGCCATGGCGCCCAGCGGATTTCCGCCGTAGCTCGACGATGAACCCGAAGGATGGCTCCAGGGTTTGGCCGCGGAAATCTCATCGGTGGTCACGATGCCCGAAAGCGGGAATCCGCCGCCAAAGGCCTTGCCCACAGTCATGATGTCAGGCACGACGCCGCTGTGGTCCACGCCGAAGTTGCGGCCGGTGCGGCCCAACCCGGTGATCATTTCGTCGGCGATGAGCAGCGCACCCAGATCGTGGGCCAAGTCCCGCACGGCCGGCAAGAACTCCTTGGGCGGAATGACGTTGCCCGAGGTGCCCTGCATGGGCTCGACAATCACCGCGGCGATCGAGCCGGCACTGCTCATGTGAATCTGCTTGCGCGCGAATTCCACGCAGGCCATCGAGCAACTGGGATAGGGCAGCTTGAGCGGACAGCGGTAGCAGTCCGCGTAGGGAACGCAGTGCGAGCCTGGCAGCATAGGCCCCAGTTTCTCCTTGAAACGCGAACCCATGAGCGAGAGCGCGCCCATGGTTTTGCCGTGAAAGCCGCCCCAGAAGCTGACGAATTCGTGCTTGCCGGTGTGGCACTTGGCCAGACGCAAGGCGCTCTCAACCGCCTCGGCGCCGCTGGAATAGAGCTGCAGCCTGTGCAACTTGGGCGAGGGTGAGAATGTCGCCAGGCGCTCGCACAGGTCGACGCGCGGCTCGCTGGTGAGTGCGCCCACTGACACGCGCGCCACCTGGTCCTGCAACGCCTTGACGTAGCTGGGGTGCGAGTGCCCCAGGGCGTTGACCGCGATTCCGCCAATGAAGTCGAGGTAGGTATTGCCATCGACGTCGGTGATGGCGCTGCCGCGTGCCTCGGCCACCGCGATCCCGGCCATGAGCGCATAGCCCTGCAGGCCAGGCGCGATGTGAGCATCCTCGCGCTTGCGCAGCGCCTGGCTGCGCGGGCCAGGAACAGCAGTGACGATGTTGGGTTTCTGATTCTTGGGTTGCGACGGGTTCATGCGGAGCGGGCCTGCAGGGAAGCGGCGATGCGGAAGAATCGCCGGACTGCGGACACGTTGGTCACTGTTGCTACCACCAAAACGGCAACCTCGATTGGGATTTCTCGACTTAGATGCAGGATGGAAGTTCCTGTCACGGAAGGCCACGCCAGGCCCGCCACGGGGACAAAGGCACATCCGTGGATCAGGTACACGGCGCGCTCGGCCCGACGCATCGCCCCCCTGGGCGGCGGAACGCCCAGGGATTCGGCCTTGGCCGTGGCATAGCTGACCATGAAGGATCCCTGAATCGCGGCCAGGGTAAGCATCAGCATGACCGGCGTGTCGCGGAAGTAGAAGACCAAGCCGGCCAAGAGGAAGAACTCCACGTAGCGATCCGCCGCGGCGTCGAACAGCTCGCCCACGTCAGAGGTCAATTTCAGATGGCGCGCCAGGATGCCNNAGCAAGTAGGTGGACTCCATCAACCCGCGGCCCAGCATCACGCCGCCATGACCCTCCAACCGGTCGCTGCGCGCTCGTCTGCCAACCAGGTAAAGAATCAAGGTGACAATCGCGACGCTCGAAACGAACGCGATCAGCAGCCAGGAGCAAACGAGATCAAGCATGGGCGGATAGTGAAGGAAACGACCGGGCGGTTCAAGACCGAACCCCCGCGCTGGCCAACGCTGGTGGCGCGTTGGGTGTAGGATCACGATTCAAGTCAGCAGCCCGGGCTCCGGCTCTGGTTGCAGCGTGGTGGCGCCTCTCGTAGCGCGCGACCAAACCATTCGGCAAGTCACGCCGCCCGCTCTCTGGCCGAGGCCACGCACGAGCCGAGCCACGGGCGAGCGTGTCAACTCGCTGAACCTGACCCCGCGTCACCTCAGCGAAAGCCAGCAGGCGACCGTCGCAGCCAAAATCAAAACGCTCGGGCAGGGAGGCAGAACAGACCTAAGGCAACCCCCGCTGGCTGGACGACCCCGGGCCTGACAACATCGATCTCCCTCGTGACCGGAGCAATCCGCAACATGGAATTCCTCAAATCATGGCGGCTCCAACCAATTGTCGTGGAATGGCGCCCAGTGAAATTGAGTGGTTGCATTCACACTGTCGGCAACCAGGGTGCCGGTCACATCGCCCCACTGAAGATTGGCCGCCGCGTAGGGCGCCAATATCGAACCCGGGAACCCAACCGAAGCCATCGTAAGCGTTGTCGCATTGGGGAAGTTCCAAAGGATGTGACTCATGCTCATGCCGTTCAGTGTAATCCCGACATTCTGAATGGTCACCGTAGTGCCGATGACGTTGATGACTACAGTTGAACTCGAAGGCACACTCAAAGCGACACTCCGCGCTGCCGCAAGAGTCGCGGCGGGAATCGCAAACACATTTAAGTGTGCATCGTTTGAATAGAGAAAGAGGTTGCCCCAAAGGGCCGACGTTGTGCCGTTGCTATCAAACGATTGGAGCGCTGACGACATCACCCGCAGGTTCTGCCGCGCGGTTGGGAAGTCGATGAACAACGGGGGCGCAGACGCGTCGACCACCTTTCCACTGAGAGTCACTCCCACCGGAACAGTGTAGGCACCTCCTCCTGTGTACAGGTCGCCGTAGATGCTTCCGTTCGAAAGTACCGGGTAGCCAATGGAATATAAGCCTATGGGCTCCTTTTGCCCCCAATTCAGACTGCAGGACGTGGCCTTCAGCGTCCCGGCTGCGGCAACTGGTCCCTCCACATCACCCACGGAAACGTTCCCGAACGCAAATATGTTGAAGTCCATCGGGTATCGTTGACCTGTCGTCGAAATCGTTCCCTGATGCCACTCCTCTGACGGCCCCGGCCAACAATAGCCCAAGTTCTTGCATTCAGGCGCGGCTGTGTTCCTCGTCCTCGGCGGCGCGCAGTACAGAAGCTTCATGGTATCGACAATGGCATCTGCCAAAACGCCGATGATCATGGTGAACCTGTCTGCCACATGCCCTTTTGAGCCGTAGTTTTGGTTCTTCGCCAATGTCCTGCCCCGCTTGAGGGCGGCGAGAAACACGCCATAGCTGCTCTGCCAATTGATGCCACTCTGAAGCAGGCTACTGTCCGTAATGCCAGCAGCGTCACACATCTTGGACTTGTCCGTAAAGGAATCAAATCGAGCGCTGAGGGCGTTCAGCATCTCTGGGGTCTCGTCGAAGGTAAGCTTCTGTCCGGCTACATCTGCACACGACCTTTGTCCGTATTCATCCTTCGCGAATTCACACAGGCTCGACAAGGAGTAGGAACCAGGGACAGAAGGGCTGGCTAAGCGACAAATGCCATTAAGGGGAAAGGACGAAGGAGCCTGCGTGGGACATTTGTAGAGCACCTCCCCGGCGGCCGCCAACCCATCCGCCGCTGTCTCTTGGGCTTTGTGCTCGTTCCCGGTCCAGTTTGCTGCATGGTGCGGTAGGTTGGCGTCCTCTATCATGTGCGAAGCCCAGCCTAGGTATACTTGGGCCGCCATGTTGCTTCTGCCAGGATATCGTGCAGTGATCTGTTGTTTGAACAAGTCCTTGGTGGCTGTCGAGTACTGGCTAGTGGGAACAAAGGCCGGCCACGTGGGATTGCCTGCGGCACAAGGGTCAGCTTTGCTCCCGCCTGTGCAAATGAAGGGATTTCCGCCTAGGTAGGTATACGGGAATGGAGTATGGAGGTTGGACCAATGCGGAGAGAGGTCCATTCCGCCGTTTTGCCATTGGGAGGGGATATCGGAACCGCTGCCGGCTTTGATCAATTCGGAGATGTCAGGCTGTGGCCAGTATGTAGCGTTATCGAAAAATCGTCGCGATAGTTGATAGAGGATTGAACCGTATGTTGCCACGCCGAAACCTCCGGCCAGGATGATCTTCTGATTGCCCATGAGATCGGCCGCGCAGGTGTCAACGCCGAGGAGATCGCCCAAAGTTCCTGCATCGAAATCGGAGGAGTCGTGTGGAAACATCCTGACGTCTGGCGTAATATCGGGATCAGTCATACTGGGATCGCCAGCCGGTAGGTCTGCCAGGGCGTAGTGAAAGAGGTTGTCAGTTTGGTAACTGAGATCTTGGGTGTTGTCGGCCAGAAAGGACGTTGCCAGGGTGTGGATGGATGTCTCGTGAGCGGTTGTTGGCCAAGGCGCTTCTGAATACTGCTTCGTGCGCAGCCAGAGCTGGAACTCGTAGTCTACGTCAAACAGATCGCAGGTGTCCCCGTAGTGCTGGTCTCCATAGTAGTAGTTCGGTGGGGCAGTCACTACTGTCCCCGGATAGCAATAGATGCACACCGCCTTGCCGAGATCCGACGGAGGGAAGCACGTCCTCGTGCATTTTTGACCGCTCGGGCAGGAGTATTTGGCACACACTTGTCCGGGCGCGCTCGTCCAGAGCTCATCGTCCGGTGGGGTCCAGACGTAGTTGGGATACTGGTCTGGTCTGCCCATGAAGACATCATCGGCGAAGTTGGCACCAAAGGTCAGGTTCCGGACAGCATTGTCACCCTGTAGCTCGCGAGGCAGCATTCCGCGCGCTGTCAGATACTGCAGCGCCTTTAGCATTATCCAGGAATGGCCACGCGCTTGGGTGACATCCTGAGTGTATTTGATGCCGAAGGCTTGCTTGGGCGATTCGACTTTCTCAGGCTTGACGTTGTCGACTTTGACCTCGGCGAGGCAGCCCGAGAAGGGGAAAGGCACAGACAGAATTCCGGCAAGAGCGAGTGGAGAAATGAGAAACGGCCTCTTCATTCTGGTGGAACGAGATGTCATGGCAGTCAACCTTTCCTCCGTTGGAAACGCGACACTCGGCGTATCTGAGAGGCCGTGCAGCTAGATGAGCGGCTGCAGTACCCCCGCAGATAGGAGCGAGATGGCTCGACTATGGCTGGGCGCGATTGCTGAGTGACGTCATTCTCTGAGAGTCACGCCGCGCTGTCAACACAAACAGATCTACACACAAATCGGCTGACCTGGGCGCCGAGTCAATCGGCGCAGGATCCGGTAAGCAGTGGGTGGTGGTCACGGGTTGGCAGTCTCCGTAGTTCACGCGTCCAGCGAGCGAAATGCGTTCCATAGTGCTCGTCGCGAATTCGATGTCCACGTATGCCAAACCGAGCCACAGCCGAGCGCCAGGGCCGCGCGGACAGCAGGGCAGGACGAAGGCCCTACCCACGAGAACGGCAAACGTCCTACCAGCGCGAGCCTATTGCGTCCGGCGAGGCGCTTCGTCGATGCCATCGGTGCGGGCTACTTCTGGGCTGAAAACACGGTGCACGTGTTGTCCGATTGCGCGGCGCCACCCTGGCGACAATGGGTGCCCAGTCCAGCCAATTCGGCTTGAACCGCTGGCAACACGTGTCGGCCCATTGGCCTGAATTTCCCGGTGTGAGAGCTCCTGAGTTATCTCTTGTCAACACCGCCCGGCGTCTGCTCTATTCGGTGCGCTATGGGGCACGAGCGCGACCGGCTTGTCGAGGAGAACCTCGATCTGGTGCGGTCGATTGCCGGCAAGCTCAAGCGCAGCCTGGGCCGAACCTTGGACCTCGATGAACTGGTGGCCTACGGAGCCAAGGGTTTGGTCGAGGCAGCCAGCCGCTTCGATTCTCGGCAGGGCGTGGCCTTTTCCACCTTCGCCTACTACCGCATCCGCGGCGCCATGCTGGACGGCATGCGCACCATGGGATGGTATTCGCGGGGCGACTACGCCCGCTATCGCGCCGAAGAACGCGCCAACGAGTATCTGCGCAATCGGGCTGAGCAGCAGAGCGCCGCGGCCGCACCGGCGGGCCAGGCTCGCGACGCGGCCGAGACCTTGGCGGAGATCGCGGAAGTCTTGAGCGGTGTGGCCACGGTCCACATTACTTCGTTGGAGGCAGCCGCCAGCGTGACCGATGAACGCCTGCCACCGCCTGACCAGCAACTGGAACGTCTCCACCTGCAGGCACGAGCGCGCAAAGCCATGCAGAAGCTGCCGGAGAAGGAGCGACGCCTGTTGCAGCTCCACTACTTTGAGGACAGGAACCTGGAAGGCGCCGGTGCGGAGCTGGGGCTGTCCAAGTCCTGGGTCTCTCGCCTGCACGCCCGCGCCGTCGATCGCCTGCGTCAGGTTCTGGAAGAAGAAGAGAACAGCGCAGATCGGCCACCGTGAGCGTGAGCGGTAGCGTGAGCGATCTGCGGGCAGCGGCTAGCGTGGGCGGCTATCGTGAGCGCGACGGGCGAGCGCGAAGCGCGAGGGGTGGGCAGGGTGGGTTGTCCGTCCCGAAGCCCCCTTGTGGGGTGAGCGGGGTAAATACCGTGAGCGTGAGCGGTACGCGACCCGCTCTCCGTCTTCCCGCAAAACGCCCACGAACTCGCTCACGCTCACGCTCTCGAGACCCGCGGGCCGGCCCCTCGTTACGGCTTGATCCGCCGCCAATGCGACGCCGCTCAGTTGAGGCCCCTGCGCGAAGCAGTTTCTGCTAGTCTCGGGCGCCATGCGCGCTCTGTGGACAGTCGCGGTGGCACTTGCGATCGGATGTTCGACGCCTATTCAGCATGGCCTTGACGAAACTGCGGCCAATGAGGTGTTGACCGCCCTGGAGCGGGGCGGAATCGAGGCCTGCAAGGCCCGCGACGAGGCCAACGGCGAGGCCTTCGTCATCAGCGTGCCCAAGGTCCACGCGGTCCGCGCGCTCCAGATCCTGCAGTCGTTGGGCCTGCCGCGCGGCCGGCGCGCCGGTTTCGGCGAGGTCTACAAACAGGCCAGCCTGGTGCCCACACCCACCGAGGATCGCGCCCGCTACCTGGAGGCGCTGGCCGGCGAGATCGAGCGCACCCTGGAGACAGCCGACGGTGTGGTCACGGCCCGGGTGCACCTGGTGTTTCCCGAGCCTGATCCGCTGGCGGTCGACGGCAAACCGCGCGTAGCTGCGCAGGCGGCCGTGTTGCTCAAGGTGCGGCCGACACCAGCGCCGCTGCGCGAGGCCGACGTGCAGAAGTTGGTGGCGGGCAGCGTGGCTGGCCTTTTGCCGGAAGCGGTGGCCGTGGTGGTCACGCCCGCGACCGAAGTGCCGTCGCAGCGCGCGCCGGCCCTGGCCAGCGTCGGGCCTCTCAAGATGGATCCGGCCAGCCGCAACCTTCTCGTGGGCATACTCTTGGCCGGCCTGGCAGTCATCGCCACCCTGGCCGTCCTACTATTTCTCACTGCTCGCCGCCTTGGTTCAGAGCGGAAGAAAGACTAAGAAGCAGCCCGCTGCTGAGAACCCAGAGGCGAGAGGAGAGCGCACAGAGAAGGCCTGCGGCGCACGGGATTCCCTCGTTCGAAACAGTCCTTGGCCCTTGCAGTCCGCAGCACGTGTCGGAGCGAGGAAGGTACAGCCGGGCGATCCGGATCCCTGGACCGCCAACGTCGCGTACCTTCGCGAGCCGCGAAGATTCGTTGGGAACGCCCGAACATCATTCCGTTTTCTCCGACTCTGCGGCCTCCCCTCTCCCCTCTGGGTTCTCAGCGGTGGCTCCCTCGTGAGACTGAGCCGGACGTTGCGCTGAGATCAGCCCCCGAGGTTCTTCTTCAGATCGGCCAACGCGTCGTCGACCGATTTCTGCTCGCTCATCTCGCGCAGCTTGCGCTCGGCTGCGACCGCGGCGGCCGTCTGGCCAGTCAGCTCGTCGTTGAGGCCCACCTCGGCTTCCAGGGTTTCGATCTTTCCTGACATGCGCTCGAAGTCCTCGAAGGCCGCGCTCTTGCCGGAGACCGGGCTCTCGCCCCGCTTGGCGGCGCGCGCCTTCTCGCGCAGCGTTCCCTGGCGCAGCTTTACGTCCTGCACCCGCGCCTGCAGCGCCTTCAATCCCGCGCCCAGTTGCACCGAGTATGCCCGCTGATCGGACAGCGCCTTTTCCGCCTGGATGCGATCAGCCTCTTTCTCAGCCTTGCGGCGCAGCGCCTCCTTGGCCAGGGCGTCGTCGCCAGCCTGCACGGCCCGCATCGCATGCCCTTCCCAGGACTTGACTTCCTCGGCCAGGTCGTCCACTCGCTTGCCCATGCGTTTCTCCTCGGCCAGGCACTGCGCGACTTCGCCGCGCGCCTCGCGCACCGAATCCTCCATGTCCCGAACAAGTTGATCGATCTCCTTGGCCGGGTCCTGCATGGAGTCGACCAGGTCGTTGACATTGGATTTCACCAGGGTGGAGAGTCGTCCGAGAATGCCCATGCGGCCAAGTGTACTGGGGCTGCGCGCGCGTGTCGATTCGGCCGGAACTTTCTGCTACCGTTGTCGTCGATGCGTCTACGCGACATCGCGGGCCAGGATCGGGCGACCGCGCTGCTCTTGCGCGCGGTTGCATCGGGGCGTCTGGCCCACGCCATCTTGTTCGACGGGCCTGACGGCGTGGGTAAGCGAAGCGCGGCCCTGGGACTGGGCCTGGCCTTGTGCTGCCCGCAGGAACCCCAGCAAGGCTGCGGCACCTGCGATGTGTGCCGGCGCATCCTGGCTGGCCAGCATCCTGACGTGCGCGTGCTGGTGCCTGAGACCACCCAATTCTTGATCGAGCAGGCCAAGGACATCGTGGCCCTGGCATCCACCCGGCCGCACGAAGCACCAGCCCGCGTACTGATCGTCGACCAGGCCGATTGTCTCAATCCCAGCGCAGCCAACTGCTTGCTCAAGACCTTGGAAGAACCCCTGGCCGGCAACTTCATCGTGCTGGTCACGGCTGCGCCGGCTCGTCTGCTGCCCACCATTCGCTCGCGCTGCCAGCGCGTGCGCTTCGTCGGCCTCACCCCTGCCACTTTGATCGATCTGGCCACCCGCCGAGGAATCGATCGCGCGCGCGCCGAAACCGCCGCGGCCACGGCTGGCGGGTCAGCGGCGCGTCTCTGCGAGTTGTGCGCCTCGGAGGAGGAGTCCAATCTTTGGACGGTGGCCAGCCGTTTCCGCCAGGCAGCGGCGGCCAGCGAGATGGGACCGATCTTCGATGCCGCCGCGGCCTTTTCTGACAAGGAAGAGCGCCAAGACCTGCCCGAGGCGCTGGTGCTGCTCGCCGGTTTCTACCGCGATGCCCTGGCCCTGGCGGCCAGCGCACAGGATCTGGTTCTCTTGGCCAATCACAGCGCCGAAATGGCCGGACCCGCGGCCGCGTGTCAGCGCGGACACAGTTTCATACCGTTGCGCCGAGCCGTAACCGCGGTGCTGGATGCCCGGTCGGCCCTGGCCGCCAACGTGAATGCGGTCACCGCGCTGGAGAAGATGATGATGGACATTCGCTCCTCGGCCGTGGAGGCGTCATGAACGATTTGCCAGCCCCTCCCTCGCCACGACCTGCGCCGCGCGACCTGCCTGCCCTGCGCACGGAAGAGCGCAAAGTCGTGGGCGTGAAGCACACGCCCACCAGCCCGACCATCGACTGCGACTCGGGCACCCTGGTGTTCCGGCGTGGGGAAGTGGTGGTGGTGGACGACCGATCCGGCGGAACCGTAGCAACGGTCAGCGTGCCAACCGCCACGCGCAAGGGTGCCGGGACGCTGGGCCGCATCTTGCGCAGGGCCGAGCCCCGCGACCTTGCGCGCGCCGAAGAGGAACAGCGGCGCGAGGCCGACGCCCTGGCGTTTGCCCGCGACCGAGCCCACGCGTTGCACCTGCCTATCAAGGTGTTTCGGGTTGACGTCGGGCATGGCGGCGACCGTGCCCTAGTCTGCTTCTCGTCGGAGAAGCGCATCGACTTCCGCGATCTGGTGCGCGACCTGTCGGCCCGCCTGCACGCCCGCATTGAAATGCGACAGACCGGTGTGCGCGACGAAGCCAAGCTGGTGGGCGGCATCGGGTCGTGCGGCCGCGAGCTGTGCTGCTCGACTTTCCTGCCGCACTTCGTGCCGGTGTCGATCAAGATGGCCAAGAATCAGCGCCTGGTGCTCAACCCCACCAAAGTGGCGGGCCAGTGCGGGCGCCTCAAATGTTGCCTGATGTACGAGGACGCGCAGTACGTGGAAGCAGGCAAGGGCCTGCCCAGGGTGGGCAAGCAGGTGCACACGCCCGACGGCGTGGGGCGGGTGGACGACCTCGACGTGCTGGCCCGCCAGGTGCGGGTCTCGTTCCCTGACCGCCCCTCCGCGACTTTTAACGCGGACGAGGTCCATACGTTCGATGCGAACGCCACGCCCACGCCGGCGCTGGTGACTGTGCCGCCGCTCAAGGGACGCTCGCTGCCCGAAGAGGATCTCGAGGACACTGCGGATACGGCCAAGGGTGCGGATTCGTCTATTCCTGATCCCGCTGCTGAAAACGCAGAGGGGAGTGGGGAGGATCCAGAGCCAGAACCGCAGTAGTCACGTGGGGCTTCTCCTTCCGCGCTCGACAGGCGAGGCGGTAGAAGCCAACCTGGCGCCGCACGTGTTCATTCCGGGGACGTCCACCGCCCCGTCGGCCTCGCCACCCGCGCCGCCACCGGCGCCAATGCTGCCGGCGCCAATGCCCCCAGTGGGACTCCCGCCGATCGTCACTCATGGGCCGCAGGCAAAACACCGGAAAAACACCCAGGGATCCATAGTCCCGAATGTGACGTCGTTGCAGTTCCAATCACAAATGAGCTGCTCACAGTCTGAGTCGGGTCCGGGCGACCACTTGTTCAAAGGGTAGTTTGGTTTCGCGCAAACGAAGTCAGCGGACGAGGCGAACTTTGGATTGGTCGCGACGCAAACCATCATTTCCGTGTACATCCGTCCCAAATCCGAATTGACAGCGGACGTGTTGTCGTAGGTAGTCATGCAGTTCTGCTCGCACTCCGTTGTTGTGGTGGAGCAAGTGGGCAGCCCACTAGCAAGGGCGCAGTTCCTTGTACAAGCCTCGGCCAATGTCATGGCAGACGTTCCGCTTGCCCCGCCAGCGGCCGGAACACCACCAGTTGAGATTGCGCCTCCCGTCGTTGCCGAACCGCCTGTTGCGGGAGCACCGCCGGTTGCGCCGCCGGTGGTCTCTCCGGCTGCCCCGCCCGCGATGATACCGCCGCTAGCCTCTCCTCCGGAGCCGACCGATCCGCCGGCGGCCGCGCCTGCGTCCGAAACGACACCGCCTGCACCACCGCCCTGCGCTGTGCCGCCACCCCTGATTCCCCTGGAACCGCAAGCCGAAACGCCGAACACCAGCGCCAGAAGACCGATGCGCGACGAAGATGAACTCGGCAACATGACGTTCTCCCGACAAAGGGCACCTTCAGCGATACGAGACTTCCAAGTCTAGCACTACTGATTGAAATTCGGACCGAGCCCTCGGAAGCGAGGATGACCGATGACCACGCGCGACGAGGGATGATACTAGACGTATCTGACCGAGGAGCAAGGAAGTCAGCGGTCACCGCAGCCCCGAGGGTGACGGGAGAATTTCAATCAGTAGTGCTAGGTCAGTGACTCCAACAAAGGGCGGTGTCCAGGTGGAAACAGGTCAGTCAATTGGGGTCGGGTGCATAAATGCCCGAGCAACAACTCGTCAGGCCCTCTCGGGGCTGCTTCACTTCGCCGGCACGGTCACGGTCGCACGTAGGCGGATGTCGCGGGATGAACTGGCGGCGCGGATCTCGAAGGCGCCGGGATCGGTACGCCAGGCGTCGCGCTCGGGGAGTTTGGGATCGAATGTGGCGAAAGCCCGCACCGGCAGCTTCAGGATGACCTCGCGTTCTTCGCCCGCGGCCAGGTCGACTTTGGCGAAGGCGCGCAGTTCCTGCTCGGGCCGGAAAACCGCGGCGGACGCGGCGTGAAGGTAGACCTGCACGACTTCTGCGCCTCGTCGCGCGCCGGCGTTCTTCAGTTTGAGGCGAACGCTGACTCCACGCTCGGGATCCCAGGCGGAAACTGCCAGGTCACGATAGACGAAGGTCGTGTAGGAAAGTCCGTAGCCAAACGGGAAGAGCGGCTCGATCTTGCGCGTGTCGTACCAACGGTAGCCGATCAAGATGCCTTCCTGGTAGGCTACCTTGCCATCCGCGCCTGGAAAATTGCCGAATGCGGGTTCGTCTTCCTGGCGTTTGGGGAAAGTCACGGGCAGCTTGCCCGACGGGCTCACGTCGCCAAAGAGCACGTCCGTGAAAGCCGCGCCAGCCTCCTGACCGGGAAACCAGCCGTGCAGCACGGCGCGGACCTGGTCGAGCCAGGGCATGGCGATCGCCGCGCCTGAGGTCGTGATGACCACGATCTTGGGATTCACGGCAGCGGCAATGCGTACGATCTCGTCCTGCCGGCCGGGCAGCGACAGTGAAGCGCGGTCGAGGCCCTCGGTCTCGTCTCCCATACCGTCGCCGACAGCGGCAATCACGATGTCCGCCCCGCGCGCGACCTCGGCCACGCGGTGGATCGGATCTTTGTCCGCCCTCTGCCAAAGCAGCTCGACCGACGCGCCGATGATGCCCTCGAAGTATTCCAGACGTACGTCGTAGGCCTTGCCCCCGACGAGTTCCATCTGCGCGGTCTTGAGCGTCGGGGGGTGGTCGCCCCAGTCGTCGACCACCAGTTTGCCGTCGAGGTAGAGGCGCGAGCCATCGTCGGAGCGCAGCCCGAGCGCGTACAGGCCGGACTTGGGCGGCGTGAGCTTGCCGGTCCAGCGCACGGAGAATCCATCCTCGGGCAAGCCGGGTGCCGGTGCGGCGAGCTCCCAATGAAAATCCACAGTCGGATCCAAGCGCACGAGCTTGGGCGTTCCCGCGCGCTCCTTCCCGACGAAGTACTCGCCGAGCAGCCCCTGCCCTGTGTGCCCTGCCGGCGGCGCCAACACGGACGCGGGGATCGGCTCCAGTCCGTCCGGGGTGATCTCGCCAGGCGCAAAATCGACCCGCACCTTGTTGCCCAGGGCTCCGCGGAGCGCATCGACCAGCGAAACCTTGCGCGTGGCCGTGACATGAGCGCTGCCGCCGCCGCCGTCCACCAGCCCGCCCCGCGGACCGACCACCGCGATCCGCCGCCACTTGCTGCGGTCGAGCGGCAAGGTGTTGTTGTCGTTCTTGAGCAGCACGAAGCCAGAGCGTGCGACCTCGCGATTGAGGGCGCGGTGCTCGAGGGTATCGGTGGCCTCGGGATGCTCGCTCGCGTCCTCGTCCAATTTCAATGCAGCGATTGTGCGCAATTGCCGCCGGACCATCTCGTCGAGAGCGGCAGGCTCGATCTCCTTCTTGTCGAGGGCGCGCCGAATCGCGGCCGGCGTGTAGTGCGCGGCCTTTGGCATTTCAAGGTCCAGCCCCGCGCGCATGGCCGGCACCACACTGTGGGTCGCGCCCCAGTCCGACATGACCAGGCCGCGGAAGCCCCAGTCGCGCCTGAGCGTTTGATCGAGCAACCCCGGGTTCTCGCAGGCGTAGACGCCATTCACACGGTTGTACGCGCACATCACGGCCCACACGCCGGCTTGCTTCACGGCGGCCTCGAACGCAGGCAGGTAAATCTCGTGCAGCGCCCGTGCATCGACCTCGGCGCTGACCGACATGCGTTCGGTCTCCTGGTTGTTGGCGGCGAAGTGCTTAACTGTGGCCACCACGCCCTGGCTCTGCACGCCCTTGATGTAGGCCACGGTCGTGCGCGCGGCCACTTCGGGATCTTCGCCGTAGTACTCGAAGTTGCGGCCACACAGCGCCGTGCGCGCGATGTTCACGGCCGGGCCAAGAATGACATTTTTTCCGTGCCCTTTGGTCTCGCGAGCGATGGACGCGCCCACGCGTTCGACCAGCGCGGGATCGAAGGTCGCGGCCAAAAGCACGCCCGCGGGAAAGGCGGTGGCCTGGCCCACGCGCACCCCGACGGGACCATCGGTCATGCGCAAACCGGGAATGTGCAGCCGAGGAACGCCGACCGTGTCGAACCCGGTGCCGGCAACCAGCGCTATCTTCTCGTCGAGAGTCATCGCGGAAACCCAGGCTTCCACCTGACGATCCGTCGGAGAGCCACACGCGGGCGGCAATTGGGTAGCAGGCGTGACCGCGGGCACGGCAGCCACGGCATGCACGCCGCGATCCGCCGGAGCGCTGACCGCGCAGCCAAGAGCCAGGACAGCGACCGCGAGTGCGAAGCCGGCGCCGGCGGCGCGCTGGCCAAGCGTTGACTTGAGAAAGGACCGGACAACTGTGGACATGAATCCAACTCCTTCAGTTCGGCTTAGCAGCGTAACCCAGGGCCCAAGACCCCGGAGAAATTTCGCGCCGACAGGTTGGCCGCGCGCCGGGCTTTGGAAGTTTCCATTGCGCAAATGTTATAGTGTCTCCGCTCGCGTAATGCGTTGTGCCTGCACAGTGGAAGGGCTGACGAAGTGAACATGGACATGAAAAATAGTTTGGTTGCGGTTGCGTGTCTGCTGTCCGTCACCGCGCTGGCTGCTTGCACCAGCAACAACAACAAGGCGGCTTTCGGAACCGGGGGACATCCAGGTGGAGCTGCTGGCACGACTGGCGTCGATGGACAAGGCGGGGCGACCGGCGGCGCGGGTGGTGCAAACACTGGCAGCAGCACTGCCTCTGGCGGGGCGAGGTCGGGTAGCACAGCCACGGACGGGAGTGCAGGCATCGGTGCAGGTGGCAGCAGTGGATTGGGAGACAGTGGCGGGCGTGATGCTGGGCTGCCAGACGCCCCTGGCGGTCAGCCCGATGTCTCGATCAGTGGCGGTGGCGGCGTGCTTGGTACAGGCGGCAAAACCGGCGTCGGCACGGATGGAAGCTCGGGCACCGGAGGCGGGCCAGACGCTGGCAGCACGACGAACCTCGGCGGCACGGTAACTGGTGGCTCAGCGACCGGGGGGACGATCACCGGTGGCACGACGAGCACGGGAGGCACGACCGGCAGCGCGGGCAGCGGTGGGGGCACGGCTGCTGGTGCAGCGACCGGAGGTACGAGCAAAGGTGGGACGACGAGCACGGGAGGCGCGACGAGCACGGGAGGAAATGGCGGCGCTGGCGGTGGAGGGGGCTCGACCGGAACACCCGCTGGCACGCCCGGCCCAAGTTGTGCCGGGCTGGCCGCGACCTGTGGCCCGTCAGGGAACGAAGGCTGCTGCACCAGCTTGCTGGTGCCGGGTGGGACGTTCTATCGCGGCTACGACGGCGTGACCTTCACTGACAAGAGCTATCCAGCCACGGTCAGCGACTTCGCACTCGATAAGTACGAGGTCACGGTGGGCCGCTTTCGCGCGTTCGTGAAAGCGGGTATGGGCACACAGGTCAGCGCGCCGGCTGCGAGCGCGGGCGCTCATCCGCTCATCTCGGGCTCGGGGTGGGACTCGGCGTGGAACACGAATCTGCTCGCCGACACGGCCAGCCTGAAGACCGCCATGAAGTGCGATTCGACCTTCCAGACCTGGACCGATACGCCGGGCGGCAATGAGAGCCGTCCGGCGAATTGCATCAGCTGGTACGAGGCCTTTGCCTTCTGCGCATGGGACGGAGAACGGCTGCCGACCGAGGCCGAGTGGAACTACGCGGCGGCAGGCGGGAGTGAGCAGCGCGAGTACCCGTGGGGCAGCGGCATCGACCCGAGCAAGGCGAGCTACAACGACCTCCCAGGGTATTGCATGGGCGACGGGGTTCCCGGGTGCACGCTGGCGGACGTCATCGTCGTGGGATCGAAGCCCGCGGGAAACGGCCGCTGGGGTCATGCTGACCTGGCTGGAAATGTGATGGAGTGGACGCTCGATTGGTATGCCAGCTACCCTGTACCCTGCGCGGACTGCGCCAATCTCGCAGGCACATCCCTGCGTGTGTTCCGGGGCGGCTTTTTCTACTGCATCCCCACACTCTCCCGGACGGCCAACCGATTGGAGACTATCCCGGAAGCTCGCTCCACTGCGGGCGGCGTCCGCTGTGCCAGGACGAGTCTGTGAACCACGGTTGAACAGACCAATGGCCGCCAAGAAGGCGCTTCACTGTCGTGGTTGAGCACGGGGCGGACGAATGACAATTCTTCGGCCCGCACGCCGAGAACTGGCGCTGCTAGCCACTACTTGGCGAGTCGCACGATCTCAAGGGTACTGCCATTTCCCCAATAGAGCGCCGTGCTGTCTTGCCATGGTTGCGGAAAGATGCCGAGGTTCAGGGGCGACTGACCGAGAGCGAGAACTTTCTTGTCCGTGGAGCAGGTCGCCCGAGGGCATTGGTACAGGGTTCCATCCTGTTCGAACCAGTAGATCATCCCGCTGCCGTTGGAGTCCTCAGTTGCGGCCTTCAGAGTACCCGCGGTCGCAAGCGCAGTCAGGAACGAAGGAGCTCCCGTTGGTGTTCCACCGGGCAAGGATATGTAGTAGAGCCCGTTGTTCTTCACGAGAAGTAGCGAGTGCGCATTCGCGTCGACAATTGTGCCCAGGTCTGCGGTCCCGGGGCCTGTCAGTCGCGCCGGTGCCGGGTTGGATACGTTGGCCGAGTAGACTGTTCGGTCGGTGATATTGCTGCTGGCGTCGGACAGCGTCCTGATCCAATAGACTGAATCAGCGAACGCGGCGAAGGAGTCGTATGTTGAAGCGAAGGCGTATGTGACGTCGCTCGCAGCCTTCATCAGAACCCCAGCAGTTGTGTACCAAGCGAAGCTCATCCTTGCTCCGACGGGACCAGTCGCAGGATTGTCTTGTTGCGCAAAGTATTGCGGCGAGGGACTTGAGAATGGAATGAGATCGCCCGTGCCAGGCAGCGCCACCTGTCCTGCCGAGCATGGGTTGTTGCTGGCGAAATCGCAGATGTTGTAGCTGCCTCGGACGGTCGAGAAAAGCTTGGTCCCGATCACTCCAAGATAGGGGGCGAAGGAGCCTCCGATGTCTAGGAGGGTGCCGCTGGTGCCACCGACGGTCGTTTTGCTGATCCGGTAGACATTGAGCAAGCTGCCAGCATCTGGGGCGACAGTGTAATAGACGTAGGAAGCGTCAATGGCAAGCACCGTCGGAGATGGGTCGAGTTTGGAAATCACCACCACCGGCTGGCACTGACCTGCGCTGCAGGTTCCGCCAAGACAACTGTGGCCACAGGCGCCACAGTTGTTCGCGTCGGTCCCCTGGGTATCGATGCATGACGTGGCCGTGCAGGCTGTCTTGGCACAGGCACATTTTCCGGTCGCGGGCGCACAAGCATAGTTGGCCAAGCAATCGGACTGGTCTTGCCATATTCCATTTCCAGTGCAGAGCTGGGGAATGCCGGTCCCGCTGCAATGGGTGTCGCTCGGTTGGCACACCACGCATTGGCCGGCCACGGTTCCACTTGTCGCGCAAGTAGTCTTGCCGTCGGTGCGGGTGGTGCAGCCGCTGGCGCCGGCGGCATTGCACCCGACGCAGGCATTCGCGACGCAGAACGCTTTGGATGGATCCCCCGTGCAGTGGCTGTTCGCCGTGCAAGCCACGCATAGGCCGCTGCTGGTGGCGCAGGCGGGAGTGCCTGCCCGGCCTGTACAGTCGGGATCGGCGACGCATCTCGCGCACTTGTTGGCCAAGCAGAGCGGGCTCGCCACCGGGCAGTCCTTATCGAGACTACAACTCCCGGTTGCATCGGGGTTCGCCCCTTCTGGGGCCGCGTCTCGGACTGGCGCATCCAACGGGGCATCGTGCGAGCCGCCGTCGAGACTTCCCCCGGAACCTCCCTGGGCCAGGGTTCCTCCCGTCGTCGCGATTCCACCCGAGCCACCTGTCGCGACAGTCCCGCCAACGCTGGTGTTGCCACCCGTGCCAGTCGATCCACCGGTATCACCCGCGCCACCGATGCCACCCGCGCCACCGATGCCGCCCGAGCCACCGATGCCACCCGCGCTGCTTGCATCGACCGATCCGCCCGTTCCGCCGGAAGCGGCGCCATCAGAACCGCCCGAGCCTTCGGCGTCGCGCGATCCGCCTGCATTATCGATTCCCAGAAGATCGCCGCCAGAAGACGCGTCGCGGCTGTCGCTCGTTCCAATCTCCCGCGCAGTCTCAGTCGTGGAGCGCATGTCAGCCGGAGGCGTATCGAAGCTCGCGGCATCGCTGCCGATGGGCACGGGACAGACCGAAGTTCCGGGCTTGCAGCAGCCCCCCACCTTTCCTGGGGCCAGGCAGGAATAGCCTGACGGACATTGCTGCTCGGTTGTGCAGATCCGGTTGGCGAGATCGGGGGAGGGCTTGGTAAAGCAACCCGTCGCTGAAAGCAAGGAAAGAAGCACGATCCACTGGTGAAGGGATGGTGCGCGTTCAACGCGTGTCGTATTCATCAGTAGGTACCTCGTAGCGACAGGGTGGCTAGGCCTGGGAGAACAACTGGCGTGAGCCCAACGGCGTTCGGCTCATCCGTCGTCGTGCCCGAACGCCCGCCCAAGACGAAGAGCGTGGCGCCTGTTATGAGTGCCGCCGCACCCACGCCATAGCCGACCCAACCGAAGGTCTGGTAGGTCTCGCGGCTGCTGGCCTTGCCTCGATCCCAGCCGGCGGGCTTGTTGAGGTCACTCGCCAGGCTATTCGCTTCGAGATTGAATACCAAGCCGCCGGCCAAGGCCAGGGCGCCCACGGATGCGGCCACGATGCCGGCCGTCCGCAGTCGCGAGCCGGAACGCTGCTTGGTCGCCGGGATGGGTGCCGCCGCCAGATTCATGGCTTCATCAGCAGGCGCCGGGGTCGTGGTCGGGGTGGGTTGCGCAGCAGGGACCGAAGCGGCCACGGGGGCCGCGGGCGGCGGCGCCAGCTTCGCCCGCTGGGTCTCGCAGTCCGAAATATGCTCGTTGACCTGGGCCTTGTCCTTGGCCGTCAAGTCGGGGACTTTGCGTAGGTACTCCCGGAACCGGTCGACGGCCTCTTCCCACTGGTGGTTCTGTTCGAAACAGCGACCCTGGTTGAAAACGTAGGTTGCGTCGCCAGTTTCGACGTAGAGATCGCCCAGCAGGTCGATACCCCTGCCCACGTCGCCGGTGATGCACGCCTTCTTCGCCGCCTTTTCCATAGCTGGTCTATTCGCCGGCTGGCCCGTTTCCCCCATGGCTTGCCCCGTGCCAGTGGCCACGGCGAGAAAAGCGAAAATCGAAAACGACGGATAGACACGCATGGTAACGATCCTTTCAAGGCTTGCAACAGACGACCAATCTTGCGCCGGTGGCCTCGATCCAACAAGCTTGAACTTCCCAACCCACCGTGCCCGAACAGGACGAAGGCAGGGCTGCCTTCGAGGCCACTTGCCGATTTCTCCGCTGCCGAGGACCCCGAGGCGGCCACCGGCTATTTCATCGTCATCGAGAAGGCGTTCTGACCACCTCCGCCAACGCGTTCGTGAACGCTCGCGACAGACTGTGGAACGACGGAAAATCGGGGAAGAACCAGACGGCAGCGTAGCCGGCGCCCGAGACCGGGCGAACGTCGAAGGTGCCGTTGGGGTCGCTGGCGTCACGGCTAGCCGAGCAGCTCAGAACCCCGTTCCCCTCATCATCTCAAGATCTTGGGCAATTTCGTTCGCCTCCGATTCACTCCCCGCCGACCTCGCCGCCTCAAGACCCCTCTGCAGAACAAGAATCGCCTTGGCCGCTTGCCCATTCTCATAAAGCGCAGAGCCAAGATTCCGCAACGCACCGGTCTTACTGGCGCTGATTTCCAACGCTCTCTCATACTGCATTATGGCCTCATCCATCCGGCCAGCCCGCCGCAGCGCATGGCCGAGATTGGTGTGTGCCCTTTCATAGTTGGGCCGAATTGCCACAGCCTTGAGGTAATGCTCAATAGCTTCACGACTCCGCCCGCTCTGAGCAAACACATTGCCTAAGTTGAAATACGCCTCGGCATAATCGGGATTGCTCTTCAAAGCCGCGCGATAATGCGCAATTGCTTCGTCAATCCGTCCGACACCTGCCAAAACGTTACCCAGCTTGTTCTGGGCCTCTGCATGAGTCGGATAGATCTCGACTTCCCTACGATAATGGACGATGGCCTCATCGATTCGACCCCTCTTCTCCAGAAGGATACCAAGGTTGTGGTGAGCATCCGCATAGTTGGGGTCAATCTCCACCGCCTTCAGACAATGTGCGAAAGCCTCGTCCCCACGACCGCTTCGCAACAATGCGCCGCTAAGGTTATTCTCCGCCACAGCAAAACCCGGATTGACCTTCAACGCCTTCGAGTAGGCATCAATCGCACCGTCAATTCGATTGGATTGCCCCAACAAATTGCCCAGGTTGTTATAGGCCAACCAGCAATCGGGGTTCTCTCGAATCGTCGTCCGGTAGAGGGTCTCCGCATCGACGTATCTTCCGCTTTGTCGCCAGGTCAAGATCGCAAGCGGAAGAAGCACTATGACGTAAAGAACTCGTCGCGCTCCTCCCTCCAACCAGCCCAATGAAGACACCATCGCGACCAGAAGCGCAATTGGACCTGCGCAGGCAAGATATTGGAAGTGATCAGCGACGAAAGAAAACCGGAACGGGTACACATTGAAGAAGCCCATCACCGGAAATAGCGTGGCCGTGAAGAACAGGAACACTGCCATTGGCGCACGCCAGCGCTTCCGTAGTAGCCAGAACACGCCAGCCAGCATCAGCGTCGCGAACGGAAATAGATACTGCCACCATACGACCTGGCTCACCCTCCAACGAGGGTAGATGAAGACCAGGTGAACGGGCCAGACTATCTTTCCCAGGTAGAACCAAACTACTCGCCCCGCCACGAGAAGCCGTTCGACAAGGGTGAGAGCAAACGCGCTCTCTTCTCCTGCAATGATGAGCTTCTGTTCCACCCAGGCAGTAAACAGGCCGGAACCGATTCCTATTACAAAGAACGGCAGCAAGGGGACAACGTCCTGCTTCCAATCTAGCCTTCCGCGTCTCCACCAGAAGACGACAAGCAGCGATGCCGGCAGCGTCGCAACAACGGATTTCGACATTAGGCCGAGAACAAAGAGCCCGATAGCAATGGCGAAGGAGCTTCTCTTTCTTTCCGAAGCGAACTTCAAGTAGGCAAGGATTGTGGCGAAGAAGAAGACTCCCGACAGCGTATTCTTCAATTCCGAAATCCACGCCACGGATTCAACTTGCACCGGATGCAGTGCAAAGATTGCGGCTACGAACCAAGGTCCAGGTATGGCCAAGCGGCGCAGAATTCCAAACAACAACCATACGGCGAGACAATGCAGCAGAATATTGACCAGATGATATCCAAGAGTGGAATCGCCCCAAAGATGATATTCAAGCCAAAATACGCTATGAACGACTGGGTAATACTGCTGCGTGGCTCCAAGGTCCGTCCAGATACGTGTCAGGCCATTGGTTGAACGAAGATCCGTTCCAGTAATATGATGGTCATCGTCCCAGATTGGCTGCCCGTTCCATGCGGGTTTGTAGGCCGCTAGGGTGATTATTGAGAGCAATAGCCAGCAGAGCAAATTCCGATTGAGCGAATGCAATAGCGCCGGTTTCATCGATTGCTGGAGGGGTCGATGTATCTGTGGTTGGCTCTTTGAAGAGTTTCTACGTCTAGGCATGGGAGATATCCACAAGCCGACAGGCGGCACGAACCCGCTTTTTTCTGCTTGTCATCACGTCTCTGAGTGTCCGATAGCGCCCATTCTGTCAACCGCGTCTCCCCTACCCCAGGCAGGATGAGTGTGATTCTAGCGGGTCGCGTTCCTGGGGTACAGAGGCGCCCGTCCGCTCGCTGCTGACCGGCGTGTACTTGAGACTCGGGGCTGGATGGGTCCGCGCAGAACGGCTCGGCGGGTTGGCTGGGAGACTCACTCTGGAGCAGCCGTGCAGGCGCGTGGGCGCGCGTGGCTGCGACGCGTCGCTTCGCTGGAGATCGCCCGGGAGCCAGAAGCGCGCGCGGAATTGGGCTTGCCAATCATGGCTAGAACCTTGATCAGGCCCTCGCACTTCGGGCAGGCCCTTGACTCCGAATTCCAGCATGCACAGTCCTGATCGGTGAAATGCAGCGGAAGTGGTAGCCTAGCGGGCATGGCCGACCACTTCTACGTCACCACGCCCATCTACTACGTCAATGCCGTGCCCCACCTGGGCACCTTCTACACCACCACGGTGGCCGACGCGTTGGCGCGCTACCACCGGGCGCGCCGGCACGAAACCTACTTCCTCACCGGCACCGACGAGCACGGTCAGAAGATCGAACGCCTGGCGCAGGAAATGGGCATCAGTCCCAAGGCCTACTGCGACGGCATCGTGGCCAAGTTCAAAGAGACCTGGGAGCGCATGGGGATCAGTTACGACCGCTTCATCCGCACCACCGACCCCGACCACCACGCCGCCGTGGAGGCCATGTGGCAGCGCATTTCCGCCAGCGGCGATATCTACCTGGCCGACTACGACGCCATGTACTGCGTGGGCTGCGAAGGCTGGAAGACCGAGGAGGAGGTGGTGGTCGAGGATGGCAAGAAGCTGTGCCCGCTGCACCGCAAGCCGGTGGAGCGCGTGCGCGAGCAGAATTACTTCTTCCGCTTGTCCAAATACGCGGACAAACTACTTGCGCTCTATGGGCAGCCCGGTTTCATCCGGCCCGAGTCGCGCAAGAACGAAGTCACCGAGTTCGTGAAAAGCGGGCTACGCGACCTGTCCATCTCGCGCACCTCGGTGAAATGGGGCATCCCCGTGCCCAACGACCCGAAGCACGTGGTCTACGTGTGGCTCGACGCCTTGACCAACTACGTGTCGGCCCTGGGCGGGCCGGATCGGGTGCTCACCGACCCGCACAGCCAGGCGCTGTGGGGCGCGTGTACCCATCTCATCGCCAAGGACATCCTGCGTTTCCATGCCGTGTACTGGCCGGCCTTCCTGATGTCGGCCGGGCTGCCGCCGCCCAAGGGTGTGTTCTGCCACGGCTACATCACGGTCAAGGGACAGAAGATCTCGAAGTCCATCCCGGCCACGCGCGTGGACCCCAACCAGATTGCCGCTGCGCTGGGGGCCGATACCTTGCGCTACTTCGTCCTGCGCGAGTATTCGTTGGGAGGTGACGGCGACTTCACCTACGAGGCGCTGTTTCAGCGCCACGAGTCCGATCTGGGCAACGACCTGGGGAACCTGGCAAATCGTACGATTGCAATGGCCCGTACGCTCGGTGGCGACGGTCTCGATGCGGCCCACCGATCGGGGTACTCGGCCGGTGACCCGCTGTCCGAGGAGGAGCTGGTGCTGCGCAACGCCGCGCGCGAGGCCACCCTGGCCGCAACCAAGGCGTGGGACGACTTCCAGCCCTCGCGTGCTTTGGAAGCGACCTGGTCCATGATCCGCGCCGGCAATGTGTATCTCGATCGCACGGCGCCCTGGAAACTGAAGAAGGCGGGCCAGACCGCCGAGCTGCGCGACGTCTTGGCCAACACCTGCGAAGTGATCCGCCGCGCGGCCATCATGGTTGCACCGGCCATGCCGGCGTCGGCCCGCGAGATCTTGCGCCAGATCGGACGCGATCAGGATGTGGGACTGTGGCCCTTCGAGGACTGGGGCGGCTGGCCAGGCGGCAAGCTGTGCGAACCCAAGCCCATCTTCCCGCGCCTGGAGCCGGACCGGCAGAAAGAGCTGATCGCCACCTGGCTGGACCAGACCCCGCCGGTCAGTGTCGCGGTCGGGGCCAGCGCGCCCGGCCAGCCCGTGGCGGAAATCACCATCGAGGACTTCAAGAGAATGGATCTGCGGGCCGCCAAGATTCTGCAAGCCGAGGCGGTGCCCAAGACGGAGAAGCTGCTCAAGCTGATTCTCGACCTCGGGGGTGAGCAGCGCACCGTTGTGTCGGGTATCGCCGGCGCCTATGCCCCGGCGGACCTGATCGGCCGCACCGTGCTCTACCTGGCCAACCTGAAACCGACCAAAATCCGCGGCGTCATGTCCCAGGGCATGATCCTGGCCGGCAGCGCGGACAACGTCCTTGCCCTGTGTGTCTTCGATCGCGAAGTCCCGCCGGGTGCAAAGGCGACGTAGGGGATTGGCTAGCCTGGTTCGACTATCGACCATGGCCGTGTTAGGCCACGGGCATGGCATCAGCGAAACCAAGCATTCCTGCGGGCGGCGAACCTATCACCGTGTCGTCGAGCGGCGCGCTCACGGTGCCGGATCGCCCCATCATCCCCTTCATCGAAGGCGACGGCACCGGGCCTGACATCTGGCGCGCCTCGGTGCGCGTGCTCGACGCTGCGGTGGAAAAGGAATTCGGCGGCAAGAAGAAGATCGCCTGGGCCGAGGTCTACGCGGGCGAGAAAGCCAAGAACCTGTGCGGCACTTGGTTGCCTGACGAAACCATCGAGGCCTTCAAGACCTACCTGGTGGGCATCAAGGGCCCGCTGACCACGCCGATAGGCGGCGGCATCCGCTCGCTNNCGCGAGAACACCGAAGACATCTACGCCGGCATCGAATGGGCGGCGGAATCGCCCGAAGCCAAGAAGCTGATCGCCTTTCTGCAGACCGAAATGGGCGTGAGCAAGATTCGTTTCCCCGCCACCTCGGCCATTGGCATCAAGCCGGTGTCGCGCGAAGGCTCTGAACGCCTGTTGCGCGCGGCCTTTGACTACGCCATNNCGGGCCAGATCTTGCTGAAAGACTCGATTGCGGACATCACCCTGCAACAGGTGCTCACCCGTCCTGACGAGTTCGACGTCATCGCGACCCTAAATCTGAACGGCGACTACCTCTCCGACGCGCTGGCCGCGCAAGTCGGCGGCATCGGCATCGCGCCTGGGGGCAACATCAACTATCTCACCGGTCATGCCATCTTCGAGGCGACCCACGGCACCGCGCCGAAATACGCCAACCTCGACAAGGTGAACCCTGGCTCCGTGATCCTTTCGGGCATCATGATGCTGGAACACCTGGGCTGGTCATCGGCCGGCGAGCGCATCGTACGCGCCATGGAGAAAACCATCGCGCAAAAAACTGTGACCTACGACTTCGCCCGCCTCACCGAAGGGGCGAAAGAGGTTTCCTGCTCCGGGTTCGGCACGCGCATCATCGCCAACATGTGAAGTTAGCTGTTTCACCACAGAGAGCACAGAGGTCACAGAGCCGGACCGGAAAGGAAAGGGTTGGGTTCTGTCCGGTCCGAACCCCTTCTTCCTTTCCGATCTCTGTGTTCTCTGTGCTCTCTGTGGTGAAACAGCTAGCCCAATCCGGCTTTCTTGTGAGTAGTCTAGGTTGAATGCCTGACCCCTTGACCAAGTTGCTGGCCTCCCTACGCCGTTCCTGCAAACCCGGCCTATGGTCCAGCGGCGTGAACCTGGTGCGCGCCGGGGCCGTGGCCGTGGAATCCCGCAACGACGAGGAGATTGTCTTGCGCGTGCGCAGTCCGGGCCGGGCCGTGGCGCCCACCGTGGTGTTGTATCCAGGCGAAAACGAGTGGGACTGCGACTGTCCTGGTCGGGTGCGCCCGTGCGAACACCTGGCTGCAGCAGCCATTGCGCTTGGCCAGGGCGAGGCCGCAAGCGCGGGCGACGCGGACGCCAAGCCCCTGCCCAAAGCCGAGGAGACCTGGGCGCGCATTCTGTACCGCTTTTCGCAAATTCCCGGCGGGCTGCAACTGCGGCGCTTCGTGGTGCGCGCCGACGGCAGCGAGACACCCCTGGCAGGCACTTTGTCCGCCCTGCTCTCCCGGCCGGACCAAGCCCGCAACCTGCAGGTCGA
>PMBY01000112.1 GCA_003153875.1 Myxococcales bacterium
CGGCTGGCAGGCCTCGGCTGTGTGCGAAAGCGGCGAAGGCGTGCGCCACCTGTGGTTCGCCATGATCCGAAGGCACAGACCACTCGCGCCGAGAATCTGCTCGACCCTGTCCGCGCACGGCTGGGCATCTGCGTCAAGTCCACCAGCCTCTTTCAAACAAGTCGCTGACAGCTTCGTCGAGATCCCTATGAACTTGGCCGAGTGGGCGGCAAGCCCCTGCCTTTGACCTGGAACCCGATCCGCCGCTTGGGCCTCTCCGGCGTGGCCATCAAGCTGCGGACGGCGTCGAACAGGGCCACGATGTGGGTGTCGTGGGTTGCAATCTTGCGCTCCAACTCGTCCAGCTTGGCGGCCAGTTGGTGATGGGATGCCAGGAATCCTCGGAGCCTGACGAAGGCGCGAACCACCTCGACGCTCATCTCGACGGCCTTGGGCGAGTTCAGCACGGATGCGGCCATGACTGCGCCATGCTCGGTGAAGGCATACGGCATCCAGCGCCGTCCTCCTCGACGCTCGGTTTTTGAGATCGCAATTTGCGATCTCAAAGTCTCGAACTCCTCGCGGGTGAGCTGAAAGCCGAAATCGTCCGGAAAACGTCCCGCGTTTCGTTTCACCTGTTCGTTCAGGCGGCTTACCGTCACACCGTACAGTGCAGCCAAGTCCGAATCGAGGATCACCCTGCGCCCGCGCAGGATGAGGATTGTCCGCTCCACACGCTCCAGCGGGACGAGGCTTCGTTCAGGCATGGGGCGCGTCTTTCTTGGCCTCCTGTAAGCCATCAGCCACAAAGCCTTCGATCACGGCGCTGTAGGTTCGCCGCTGCCTGACGGCCAGCGTGTTTGAACGTCTGGTCGAGGTGAACCGAGAGTGTCTGCCCAAACGGAAGCGGTCGGCAGGCGAGGGCGGCGCGGATCGTCTGGATGCAGGAATCAAGGCTCTGGTACGCCAGCGCAAGGGGAAACCCCGTAGTCCGGCCGAGCCACGGCCGCCGGTGCCACGCAATCTCGACATGGCGTCGGAAATGCTGGGCCTCTCCGACGTCGAGCGCGCTGTGCTGCAATTCCTCATCACCTTGGATCGCGCCGACATGCAGGCGCTGGTCGACCCCATCCCATGCGGCGGCGCAAACGATCCCGCCATCATCATCGCCAGCGCCATCGCGCAGCCTTTGCACAAGGTCGAGGCTGCCCTGCGTCCGAAAGAGCGACTGGTGGGAAGCGGCCTCGTCCAGTTGGTGAGCCATGGTGACTTGGATGACCGGGTCACCGCGGACCAGCGATTGCCTCTCATGATCCCGGTGCGAGAGCTGGAAAGGACGTCGTTCATCGACGAGTTTCTGCCCACGGCACCACCGCCCAGCCTGACCCCGGCGGACTTCTCCCATTTGGCTGACGAGTTGGGGATTGCGCGCCGGCTACTGGAGGCTGCATTCCAGGAACGGAAGCCGGGCGTGAGTCTGCTGCTGTACGGGCCGACTGGCACGGGGAAGAGCGAGCTGGCGCGCGTGCTGGCCAAAGATGGGGTCCGTTCCCTGACGGGTGCTGTCTAACACACGACGGGCTGTCCGTCAGGCCCCATTTCCCGCATTGGTTTCTGCCTGCCTGATCATGCCGCTCAGTTGGATTCAGCGCCCGATGGCTTGTTTCCAGAAGATCGTCTCGCGCGCCTCTGGCCGAGGCGCTACCGGGCTGTTCCGTCAGCTGGATAGACGAGCAGGTTGTTTCTGCTTGGCTCCGGGCGTTTGTTTCGATGGCCGCTCCCTTCGACGCCATCATCGTCACCGCCGCACCTGCCCGCGTGCCGGAGCCACTCAAGCAACAGCTCAAGGTCGGCGATCGGCTGGTCCTGCCCGTTGGCAAGGTCGACCAGGAGCTGGAGGTGACCACGCGGACCGCGGTAGGCCTCTCCGAACGAAACGTGACCTTCTCTTTAAGAGACCTAGTCATCGACGAGCTGACTCCCGGAAATGTCAAACTGCTGCTGCCCCCTGGCAGAGCCGGAGGATCTCCTTTTTTTGGTTTAGCCACTCTTGCACATCCCGCTGAACGCACGTACAGTTATGGCATATTTGGAAACGCGGCTGGCGCCGCCCAAGCCAGACAAGGACCATGGCATCGTGTCGTGCAACATGATCGAGTCGGCACAGGACCAGATTGGCAGCTATGTGCGATTTTCNNGCGGGCCGCATGGCGCGGCTGGGCCGCGTGGTGGTGGAGGCGTTGGTGCTGGAGTACGGCCGCGATGAGGTTCTTCGGCGGCTGGCCAACCCATTCTGGTTTCAGGCGCTCGGTTGCGTGATGGGGATGGACTGGCATTCCTCGGGCATCACGACCAGCGTGCTGGGTGCGCTCAAACGGGGATTGGCCCCGGTACAATGGGAGCTGGGTCTGCATGTCTGCGGGGGACGCGGTCGCCACTCGCGCCACACACCGGCGGAACTCCTCGCGCTTGGGGAGCGCGTGTCGGTCGACGCGCCGGCCCTAGTCCGAGCCAGCCGCTTGGTCGCGAAAGTGGACAGCGCAGCGGTGCAAGACGGGTTTGCTCTGTACCTGCACGGGTTCGTGGTGACCGACGACGGCAAGTGGACCGTGGTTCAACAGGGGATGAACCCGGATCGACGCCAGGCGCGGCGCTACCACTGGCTGTGGGAACGGGCGGGGTCATTTGTCGACGCGCCCCACACTGCGATCGAGGGCATTCCGCAAGGGAGCATCGTGAACTTCACCGATCGCCA
>PMBY01000100.1:0-5492 GCA_003153875.1 Myxococcales bacterium
CTTCAGATCTGGACCTTCTGCTCGGCCGTCGCGATCTTCTTCGGCGCCGCCATAGCCGCCCAGCTCGAGGCCGTTCGCTCGGGCACCCAGACGCCGCCCCGCGTGTAGTGCCGGCCGGGGCGGCTACGGCTTGGTGAGAGCGGCGGCGCACGCGTCGCACGTAGACAGGTTCCGAAAGCGAGCCGTTGCGCGCGAAGGCCGAGAAGGCACGGGGGAGTTCGTCGATGCGGGTGCAGGAAGCGCCGAGAGCGAGCGAATAGTAGACCGGCTTGTAGGTCGAGCCCGGCTGGCGACAGGCCTGCACCACGCGGTTTAACTCCGACAGGCGGCAGCCTGCCGATGAAACTGCTCACGCTTGGCGTGCTCGTGACGCTGGTCCTTCGCCGGCAGCTTCGAGAGGCTCGCTACCTCGCCCTCGCCGCCGGCGGCAGCCTGCTTCTCAACACAGTAGCGCTAGGTTCGTGCCGACCGCAGAATTGTCAGAAGACCCACCCCATGTTGACCGCGCCTGCTCCATGGGACGGGGGAGCAAAGCCGATCCACTGGGGCACAACCTCCAACTGTTTTTCGCGGAGGTGAGGGCGTCGATGGAAATGGGGGACGAGGACGCCGATCGCGGCGCCGGCCATCGAACCCACGATGACGTCGGCCGGGAAATGCTCACCCGACCGGACGCGCTCGTAGCTGAGAATCCGGTTCAAACCAATTCCCGCCAGTTAGCCGCGACGGTATCCGCGCGGCCACCATGAAAATCATCGCTCGCCACGGGCATCATCATGCTGCTCAGCCTGGAAGTGGCCGTCACGCTGCTGTTGCTGGGCGCGCAGGTGATTGCGGAATACGAAAGGATCGAGACGGGAGAAGCGGAGAAGCCGCGGGGGCCGATGTTCACTGAAGGCGTCTGAGTCAGCCGGGTTGCGGCCGCCGGTCGTCCTCGCCTTCCTGCATTCACGCGGCGCCCGCTACCAGGGACGCCGCGAACGGCGGGGCGCCGGAATTTTCGCGGCCGCGAGATTGGGCAGCACCCCGGTGGCCAGGAACCCGTCGACGTGCGCGAGCAGCCGGACAGTATCGGCCGCGGTCATCCAGGGATTGGCTAGATGGTCGACGACGTCCTCGCCGGTCATGCCCAGCCGGCGTCCTTCCTCGATGGCGACGGCGTAGCCTTCTATCTCGGTGGGACGATCCACGTACTCGAATCTCTCGTCCCACAGATCCAACCCCTGGTCGAGCTGGCGCAGATGCGTGAGCTCGTGCAAGAGGTCGAGATAGAGATCCCGATCCGTGCCGCTGCGAAAATACCACTCCGACAGCACGATGCAGGGCACGTCCACGTCGACGAAGGCGTAGCCTTGATCGCCGCGGATTTGCACACGCGCCCGTTCCAGCAGGCGATCGCGCGCGGCCGGAAGCGCGGCGATGCGCGCCAAGGCTGGACTGGACTTCACCGCCGGAAGAACCTTGAGATAGGGATGCTCTCCCGTCGGCAGCGACCGGTCCACCTGCGGCCATGCTGGCAAATCTCTTGGCATCGGCTTGTCGGGATTGCAGTCAATGGTACAAAGAAGGTACTCGAGAAGGAACCAGTATTCGATGCCCGACATCGTCTATGAAAACGTCACCAGCGCCCCGAGCGAGACCATCGTGGACCTCTATCGCGCCGGCGGCTGGTGGCAAGAAGAACCCGCCTGGCGCGCGGCGATTCCCCAGATGATACGCGGTAGTTTCTGTTTTCTCCTGGCACGCGAGCCCGGGGGCCGTGTCGTGGGCATGGGGCGCGTGATTTCCGACGGCGCCAGCGACGGGTACATCCAGGACGTGGTCGTGCTCCCGGAATTCCGCGGACGCGGCATCGGCCGCGAGATCATCCGGCGCCTGACCGATCGCTGCGTGGCCGCGGGCCTGACCTGGATTGGCCTGGTGGCCGAGCCGGGCACGCAGAAGTTCTACCAGGCCCTGGGATACCAGCCCCTCACGGACTTTCAACCCATGCTCTACCAGGTGCGCTCCTGACCGCGACGGCTTTTCTGGGATTCCCCTTCGCGCCCATCGAGATCGAGCAGCGCGCGCTCGTGAACGATTTTCTGGCCCGCCACCCGCAACCCCTGTCTGACTACAGTTCGGCTTCGCTGTGCGTCTGGTCGTCGGTTTTCCATTACCACTACGCCGTCGCTGAACCGGATACACTCCTGCTTCACGCCCAGGTCGCCCCCGATCCTCAGCCGAGGCTGTTGCAACCGTTGGGACGGTTTTCCGAGTCCCTGCAGGAAACCCTACTCGCCCGCGCCCTCAAATTGCCCGCACCGCTGGTCATCGAATCGGTCAGCGCCGAGTTCTTGGAGCACCATCCGGCTTTTTCCGCGCACTTCCAGGTGGTCGCCAATCGCGACAGTGCCAACTACGTGTACCGCACCCAAGACCTGGCGGCGTTGGCCGGCAGTCGCTACGCCAAGAAGCGCAACCTGGTCCAGCAGGCTACGCGGATCTACGCCTGGCGGATCGAGCCGCTCGGCCCGCAGCACAGCAAGGAATGTCTCGAAGTCGGCGACGACATCGCAGCCAAACGCACGACGCTTACCCTGCAGCAGGAAAGCCAGGCGCTGGCAGCCGCGATTCGCGACTTCGCTGCGCTCGGGCTTCGTGGACTGCTCCTGCGCATTGACGATCGGCCGGCCGCTTTCTCCATCTACGACCGCCTGAACCCGACCACCGCGTTGGTCTTGTTCGAACGTGCGTTGCGCGACAAAAAGGGACTGTATCAGGTGATCAACCAGGAAACCGCGCGCGCCATCGCAGCCCAGGGGCTGACCTTCATCAACCGNNCCGGTCCGGCTGGAAGCCAAGCACACGTTGACCCTGCGTTGACGCTTGCCACGGCGCCGAAGCCGGCTGACCACGCCGAGCACGAGCATCGCGCCCCAGAGGACGGCGCCGCGGTCAGCCTCACCGATATGACAGCTGCACCCTGATTTTCCAAGACCGCCGGCAGGGGCATTTGGCACCTGGACGAAACCGCTCTCAATGGGGCTGGCGTTCACTCGATCGAGGTAAGAAATCGTCGTGAGCGGGCACCAAATATCACGTCGAGACACGTTCGCGCCTCGGCGGAAAATCAAGCTCAGGAGTTTCATGTCTCGCATCTTCAAAGTGCTGCTACCTTCCTGCTGGCTGCTCGTCTGTAGCTGCAGCAGTGGCTCAGGCTCACGGGTGAGCCCCATCGACGCGTTCAGCGGCGAGCCTGATGTCCCCACTGCAACCGGCGGAGCCGCGGACACCTCCGCACCTGGAACTGGTGGCGCGCAGGAAACGGCCGATCTTGCGGCCGCGGGCGGGGCCATCTCGACGGGCGGGACCGCGTTGGATGGCGGAGTGGATTCCAACGGGGGCGCTACCGGCGGATGGCCCGCCACCGGTGGTTCGACGTCGTCGGCTGGCACCCTCTCGACTGGCGGCACCACTAGCACTGGCGGCGCCACCAGCACTGGCGGAGCCACAGGAAGCGGCGGAGTGGATGCAGGTGGCGGCAGCGGCGCATGCGGCGACGGCGATCCCAATATGCCCCCAGAGCCGACGATCCCGCCTGCCTGCGCGACTCTGCCAGCAACCCAAAACGTTCCCGCAGGAGGCGTCCCAAGTGAAGCCAGCCTCGACACATCGGCCATCCAAAAAGTGCTCACCGCGTGCGCTTCGGGACAGGCGGTCAAGCTCACGACGGGCGGTGCGAACAATGCGTTTGTGACGGGACCGCTGACGCTTCCTTCGGGGGTAACCTTGTGGGTGGACGCTGGCACCACACTCTACGCTACACGCGACACCAAGGTGTGGGGCGCGTCCACCGCGCTGATTTCAGTGACCGGAGCGAATTCGGGAATCGTGGGAGACGGGGTTATTGATGGCCAAGGCGGCGAACCGAACCTCGGCTCCAGCCAGTCTTGGTGGGACCAGAATGCAGGCAGTAGCGGCAACAGCCCGGCGCTGATCTCGGTGAGAGGCGCGACCAACTTCACCCTGTACCGAATTACTCTGCACAATTCCCCGAAGTTCCACGTAAAGCTGGGTGCCGCCGGNNGACGGCGCCATCGTTTGCAGCAAGATCAGCACAGGCGACGACCAGATCGCCATCAAGGGTTCGAGTGCCACCGGGGTCAAGCACCTGGTCATCGCCCACAACCACTTCGGCGCTGGCCACGGCATGTCCATTGGCAGCGAGTTCACGGGCGGCGTGTCGGACATCAATGTCTACGATCTGTCCATCGACGGCCTGAACATGGGCACGAGCGGCGGCAGCTCGAACGGAATTCGCATCAAGTCGGACACCAGCCGGGGTGGACTGGTGAACAACGTGACCTACAGCGATGTCTGCGTGCGGAACCTGTCGAACCCGATCCTCTTGACTCCCAAGTACTCCACGGCCACCGGCTCCTTCATTCCGCAGTACACCAACATCAAAATCCAAAACTTCCACGGATTAAGTGGCGGCTCGAACACGCCCCTGGTCACGCTTGACGGGTACGATTCGTCGCACATGAACAGCGTCACGCTCGACAACGTGATCATCGACGGGATCTCAATTGCGAACGTGACCGCCTCGTACACAAGTGTGACGCTGGGCCCAGGCAACGTGAATTTCATTCCGTCCGGGACGAATGTGAACGTAACCAACAGTATCTCAGGATCAAGCACGCCGAATCCGTGCACCAACAAATGGGTCACGTTCTGACTTGTGGCCCGAAAATCTCGCATGCAGAACAGCAGTATTGCGAGTGTCCCAACCTCGTTCGCTTGGTCAGGCGGGACGGCCGGCGGCGACTTCAACGCGAGCTATGATATATGGTTTTCGAGCAGGAGGCCCGCACCTGGCAGCTACTCGGAGGCAGTCTCTGGCTTCGTGATGATCTGGCTCTACCAGCCGCCCAGCCGCACGCCGATTGGCAGCCAGCAGCGTACCGCGACCATCGCCCGTCATACCTGGAACGTCTGGGTTGGCACTCGCGGTACCGACGCCATTGGCACGGATGGACCCAACCGTCTGGTGGTTTCCTACGTCGCCACGGACTCACCGGTTGCCGTCCTGTCTTTCGACCTGAATCTCTTCATCATGGATGCGGCAGCAAACGGAATCAGCTCCGCTTGGTATCTGACGGACGTCTTCGGCGGATTCCAGATCTGGACTGGCAGCGATGCCGTCGGTCTGGCGTGCACAGGCTTCACCTGTGTCGTGCACTAGCCGCGATAAGCAGGGAAACACCAAGCCCGGGCGACACGTAGCCGCGGCCATAACTCGCCCCGTCTATTGCTCTATTCTCGCCCGTTCCGTATCATCCCTGTCGAGAAGGAGACCGCGATGAGTACCACCGAGTCAAAGACAGCCCGCAGGAAGATCGTCGAGTTCATCCCGTACAAGACCATGGCCCTGGATCTGGAGGCCATTCTTGCGAGCCTGACCCGGATCTACGTGAGCCGTAACGATCTTGACATGGTTGAACTCATAA
>PMBY01000100.1:5512-9354 GCA_003153875.1 Myxococcales bacterium
CGCAATTGCTGGCCGACATCGCCACGGTCACGGCTCCCTACTTTCACGAATCCATATCCGCGGTTTTCGTCGCACTGAAGATCGAGCAAGACTTGGGATGGCGCGACGCAGCAATGGACTTGATCGTGGAAGGCTGCGGCCGGGATACGAAGAAGGAAAATGACATTCTAATCATGCACGCTCCTGCTGACGAAAACGGTATTGCGGGCGAAATGAAGGCGGCATTGGGCAAGAAGAATGTGAGAGTCGCAACGCATTCAATCGTATCGGTCAAGGACAAGGACATTCACCGCGCGCTTGCCGAATACGACAAGCGCTCTCACTTCGGTGTGTTCGTGGTCTCGCAAGCCGCAACAAGACTGCCGTTCCAGCAGGAGACGCTCGACAGAATCGTCGGATACCTGACGAACCCCGCAAAGAACTTCTGCCAGATCTGGAGCAAGATCGAACGAACCGACGTCGCGAACTTCAGCCCCGCGCTGGCGAGAAGCCTGGCCTTGTCGACAGGAAGGATGACAGTGGATCAAGTGTGTGGGTTTCTCATGAAGTACGCGAATCTCGGGTAGCCAACGGCAACCGCCATAATGTAGCTTCCTCAATCACGACGACCGACGCTGACGCTTGCCACGGCGCCGAAGCCGCCTGGCCAAACCGAGCACCAACATCGCGCCCCAAGGGACGGCGCCGCGGTCGACGCCAACGAAATGACAGCTGCAACCCGATCTTCCGAGATGGCCGGTGTTTCCACCCGTGTCGTCTGGCACCTGGACGGGGGTATTTCCACCCGTTGCGTTTGAAACCTGGACGGACACCTGGACGAACCCGCTGCGGATGGGACTCGCGTTGCCATCGTAGTCCACCGCCGCGACACCAACTGTGTACGGAATCCCGTTCCCCGGAATGCCCAGCCGCGCGCTGGTCTGGGTGGGAGGCAAGAGGCCCGAGCAGAGGTAGTCGGGGTAGAGGCCCTGGAAATTCGGAGGCGCCACGACTTCAACGGCTGTTGTGTTCCCGGCTGCGCTTGAGGGCGTGCTGGCCATTTGTGAGAATGGGGCGCCGCACAGACGCTGGCCGGTGAGGTACTGGTTGTCGTAGTAGCTCGGAATGTAGACCAACTCAGACCTTTCGCGCATGCAGAACACCAAGTAGCCGGCCAGGTCGGGCCAATCGGCGGCTGACAATGGTGTCCACGACACAATCATGGCTTGGTCGCTGGCCTCCACTGTGATGCCCGAGGGTGCTGGGGGGGCTGTGCCGTCGAGTTCAATGCCCAGGCTGGGCGCACTGCCGCCCGTTACGCTGTCGTCTGGGCGGCCCGTGCCTGTGGAGTCGAGCCAGAGCCAGATCGCCGTAGTGCGGGTCACGGCGCAATCTCCGGCAGCAGCGAAGAGCTTGTCCACGCTGGTCGGCACCGCCCATGGCCCCTGCGACAACATTGTTATGTCGTTGAGCTCGCCGAGCATCTGACTATCGGGGCATTGGGGGCCGGTGCCCGTGCTGTTCAAGTTTGCGCAGTTGGTGCCCACGTAGAGTCGTGCCTGGGTTCCGACCATGGTCAGCGACGACAGCTTGCTGCGTGAAGCGGCGGCCATCTGCACCAAGATTTGCACAGGCGTGGCGCATTGGCAGCGCGCCTGGTTCAGGTAGGTGGCGGCCTCGGCATAGGGCATGTCGACCCAGTCGCCGCCAGCTTGGCGCTGCAGAGCGAGAGTGAAGTCGGACGTCGTGAGGAAAGGGGTCTGACCCCAAGCCTGGGCCGCCCAAAGCATTGCGCTCACGCCGACCAGGGCTCTACATCGCCTCAGGCAGCAGGGGTTTGGACGCAAGCGAGGCAGATCCTGCAAAGTTGTCGTCGACTCCATGGTTCCTCCGTGCCTGTCTTGGTGTAGAGCTCTTCAGAATCTGCGCGCCGCCGTGATCACCGTCGCGTCGGGACTGAATGATGGCAGGACGACCCAAGCAGTGTGCGCCTGGGCTGGCGCCCGTCCCTGTTGCATGCGCCGGAAACCTTCGCCGGTGGCGACGCCGATGGGATAGGCCATGAGAGCGCCGGCGATGGCTTCCGAGAACCAGTGCATCGAGCCGCCCCGGAACGAGATCACGCCGAACATCATGGCGGCCACACTTGCCGCGCCCGCCAGCTTGAGCGCCCAGCTGTCTGGGTAATATGCGGCCAACGACGAGCAGGTGGCCATGGTGACCGCCACGTGGCCCGATGGCCAGCCGTGCACGATGCCGCCGCGGCCCACACCGAAGCGAAAAGTGTGGCTCAGCGACCGCATGTCGGGCGCCACCGGTCCGACCAGCTCATCTTTGGGCGGCGGCCGTCCGGTAATCAGCTTGAGCACGGTCACGTAGCCCAAGGTCAGGGCATTGGCCTGCAGCACCGCATAGGCCGCGCCCAGGGTCTCGTCGTTCTTGCCCCAGTACCCCTTGGCAAACAGGCCACTGATGACTCCCACCGGTCCCGCGACGCCCAGGATCACGGCCGGGTACGCGGCCTGGCCCCAGGCGGTGTGGTGGTGAAAAGCCTGGCGCACCTCATAGTCCACGTCGAGGCGACTCATTAGCGCGGTCTGGCCGATGGCGCTCAGGTGCAGCGCCAGATTCCAGCCCCAAAAGCTCTCGGCCGCGTTCCGCCCCAGACCATCAATCGGGCTGGGCCGGGCCGGGACCGCCGGGGCATCGCGTGCATCGGATGCCTTTGGGTCACTCGTCGCTGGAGCTGTCGCGGGCGGGGCTGGCTCAGCCGTCGACGCGCCGGCCGCGACGAACGTGCCGACACCAAGGGCCCAGGCACCGCAAAAGCGCACTATTCGCGAGTAGCCCACGGCCCAAGGATAGCAGCTGGTGTTGGTCAGCAGCACGCGAAAGCCGTGCCTGTCGTCTGCCACTGGCAACGCGACCGCCCCCTGACGCATCCTACTGACGACGAAACAGTGGAGGATTGCCCATGAAGATGAACCGGATTACCCCCTTCCTTTGGTATGACGGCCAGGCCGAGGATGCGCCCAAGTTCTATTGCTCCATCTTCAAGAAGTCGAAGATCCACAGCGCCTCGCCCATGTCCGTCGTCTTCGAGCTGGACGGCCAGATGTTCTACGCGCTCAACGGCGGGCCCCACTTCAAGTTCAATCCCGCCGTCTCCTTCTTCATCAGCTGCAAGGACCAGAAAGAAGTCGACTACTACTGGAACAAGCTGCTCAAGGGCGGCCAACCCAGCCAGTGCGGCTGGCTGCAGGACAAGTACGGCCTGTCCTGGCAGGTCGTACCCGAGGCCCTGGGTGAATGCCTAGGCGGCAAGGACCGCAAAGGCGCCGAGCGAGCCATGCAGGCCATGATGGGGATGGTGAAGTTGAATGTGAAGGCACTGAAAGACGCCTATGCCGGCAAGCCCGCGGCACGCCGTTGAAGAGCCTAAGAAGTACTCGCTTCCTTGACACATGCGGCACCGAGCGGTAGCTCCTTTGTGTGAGCTATCGGGCGTTCATCTTTTCCGTCACCGGGTTCGTGCTCGCGTGTAGCGGAGGCGGGATAAGAAGACCTGTTGGAGCGCAAGACGGCGGCGTGGATACCGGGAGCAACCAAGCAGCAAGCGATGCTGCCGTGACAGAAGCGGCCAGTGATGCCACCTCGATGAACGCAGGGGAGTTCGCTTGCGGGGACGCGACCTGTGGGCCGTCCCAGATCTGTCTCACACCTGCCTACGGATGCCTAGTTTTCCGGTTGCCCGACTCGGGCATTTGCCCTGATGGGTGGGTCTTCGACCCGACTTTCCCCGGCTGCGTTGAGTCTCCCCCGACGCCGTCGTGCGTATCGCCGGCTCCCGGAACGGGCTCGTT
>PMBY01000291.1 GCA_003153875.1 Myxococcales bacterium
TTGCAACTCTGCGCCAGGTTGATGCGCGCCGCCCCCAGTTCCGGTGGGCCCAGCGCCGTGGCATAGGGATTGGCGACCGTTTCCAGGCAAGTCAACCCAGTAGCCAAAATGAAAAGGCCGATCAAGAAGGCGCCGAAGGTGCCGATCTGGGTCGCTGGAATGAACCAGAAGGCGCCGACGGCAATCAGGGCAAGACCGATGATGATCCCGCCCTTGTAGCCGAAGCGCCGGGCCAACATCCCGGACGGAATGGCCATGAGGAAATAGCCCATGTAATTCGAGAACTGCACCAGGGCTGATTGTGCCTTGGAGACGTGCAATGAATTCTGGAAGTGCTTATTGAGCACGTCGATCATTCCGTTGCACAATCCCCAAAGCAGAAAGAGAGAGCACACCAGCAGGAACGTGAAGAGGTGGTTCCGTCCATTCTCGCCGCGAAACATTTTGGGCACGATGGTTATCCTCCGAAGTCGACCACGATCTTGGTTACAGTCCTTGGATTCTTGGCCCACATGTCGAGCGCCGCGCCGGCATCGGCCAAAGGAACCACCTGGGTGATGACCGCGTCGACGGGAAATCGTCCCGCCTCGAGGTACTCAAGCACGCCACGAAAGTCGTCGGGAGTCGCGTTGCGCGAGCCCATGATGTCGATCTCTTTCATCACGAAGTTCTTGGTCGCGTATTCGACGGATTCCTTGGCGTATCCGACGTAGACTACGCGCCCCGCGAAGCACACTTCCTCGACGCAGGCGCGGTAGGTTGCGGGCAACCCCACTCCCTCGATGAGCAGATCGGGACCGTGATTCTCAGTCAGCGCCTGCAAGCGTTGGTGCAAGTCTTCGGCGGTCGAGTTGATAGTCACGACAGCTCCGGCAGCGCGCCCGATGCCCAGCTTCCCGTCGTCGACATCGACCGCGATGACCCGCGCCCCGGCCGCAGCCGCAGACGCGATGGCGCCCAGGCCGACCATCCCGCAGCCGAACACGACCACCGTGTCTCCCGCGGTCGCGCGTCCGCGCCGGGCGGCATGCCAGCCCACCGACAGCGGCTCGACCAGGACCATGTCTCGCAGCGACAGGTGTCGCGACGTGAGCAGCTTGGTCGCGGGAACCACGACCTGCTCCGCCAGGGCGCCGTCGCGCTGTACTCCAAGGGTCTGATTGTTGCGGCAAGCATTGGAGCGCCCCTTGCGGCATGCAGAGCATGTCCCGCAGCTCGTGTAGGGAACCACGAGTACCGGGGTTCCCGGAGCAAACGCCTCTGCGACTTCGGGACCGACCGCATCGATCACCCCCGCGACCTCATGACCCGGCACGCGCGGGTAGCTGACCAGGGGATTGAGCCCGCGGAAAGTGTTGAGGTCGGAGCCGCAGTATCCCAGATAGCGGACGCGAACGCGCACCTCGCCGTGCCCGGGCTCGGGCCGCGCAATCTCGCGCATCTCGGTCTTTCCTGGTGCTGTGATGAAAAGCGCCTTCATGGTTTCCTCAGCCGGTACACGCGCCGGGCGTTGTCCCCGAGAATGGCAGCGCGCTCTGCTGACGACAAGGGCGCGATGAGTTCCTGCACGATCTCCATCCAGCGCGCGTATCCGCAGGCGACCAGGCACACCGGCCAGTCGCTGCCGAACAGCACCCGCTGGGGTCCGAATGCCTCCAGCACGACTTCGACGAATGGACGCAAATCAGCGATGGTCCAGTGCGGGCGGCCGATCTCGGTGACCATGCCGGACAGCTTGCAGCAGACGTGGGGCCGTCGCGCCAGCTCGCGCATGCCGCTCGCCCAAGGCTCGACGGTCCCTTGCCCTATCGCAGGCTTGGCCATGTGATCGACGACAAAGCGTTGCGCGGGATTCCGGTCCACAAGTTCGATCGTCTGGGGCAGGTGTCGATGGGTGATGAGAATGTCGTAGGTGAGGTTGTAGGCGAGCAAGGCTTGGAGCCCCGTCTGAAAATCCTCACGCAGCATGAAGCGCGGGTCCGGTTCGTCCTGCAGCACGTGGCGGACGCCAACCAACTTGGGATGGGCCGCAAATTGCGCCAAGTCCTCTGCCAGCGCCGGCGATGCCAAGGGCACCCAGCCCACCACCCCGGCAATCAGGGGATTCTGCCCGGCGAGATCGAGCAGCCAACGCGTCTCGTCCAAACTCTGGCGCGCCTGCACGCTCACCACCGCGTCGACACCCGCGGCGCCCGTCTCTCGCTGCAAGTCTGCGGGCAAAAAATCCCGACGGATCGCCGCCATGCTGTCCTCTATCCAGCTGAATTCGGCCGGGCTGTAGCGCCAAAAATGATGATGGGAATCGACGACCACCTCTTCAAGCCTTCCTAGCCGGTGCCGCAGGCGTGATTCACAAGAACCGCCGCCGAAACGTGGACCCCATTTCTGCCCAAGACACGCGTGGCCATCATTGGGCTGGCAGCGTCGCCGATAGCCTGCCCTGGGTCAAGTGCGGGCGCCGCCCGTCGCTTCGGGTCCCCCAGCGGCTGGAAGACGGTCTCGCGTCGCGTTTCTGATATACAATTAGGATGTTCCGCACCGTTGAAGACGGTGCTCCCTCGTTCCGGGAGAAGCGTCATGCTGAGCTCGCCTCGGTTTCGCATCGGCTTCCTAATTCTGTTCTTCGGCCTATCGGCCTGCAGCTCCAACGGCAGCGGCTCTACCGTGCCCGGCAGCGGAGGATCGTCCAGCAACGGAGGCAGCACAGGAGGTGGCGGCACGGGGGCGAGCACGTCCAGCGGAGGTGCAAGTACAAGTGATGCCGCCGGCGCCGGATCGCTTGGCTCGGCAGGAAACGCTGGCGGTGGAGCCGTCGCGAGCGGCAACGGAGCGAGCGCAGGAGCGGGCGTTCTTGCAGCCGGCGTAGCCGACACCGGCGGTGCTGCGGCCGGTGGAGCCGTGACAGGCGGAGTCACGACAGGCGTAGCCGGCACAGGCGGGCGCGGCGGAGCCGGTGGGGGTGGCCTTGCAACAGGAGGCGCCGCTTCGGGAGGCATTCCAACGGCTGGATCTGCCTCGGCCGGGCGTGGCGGAACAGGGGGCGCCGCTTCGGGAGGCATTGCCGCCGGTGGATCGGCATCGGCCGGTCGCGGCGGGACGGGCGGACTTGGTTCGGCTGGCATTGCCGCAGGTGGATCCGCCACCGGTGGCATCGCAGCCGGCGGATCCGGTTCGGCTGGGATTGGCGCCGGAGGAGCCGGCACAGGTGGAGCCGGTGATCCCATCATTTGCGGAACCCCTGGAAAGCCTTTGCCAGCCTTTCCCGGCGCAGAAGGGTTTGGAGCGTTCGCCAAGGGAGGCCGCGGCGGGGACGTGTATCACGTCACCAACCTCGCAGCCAGCGGCGCGGGCTCGTTCGCCTACGGCATCGAGAACGTCCCGGCCTCTGGCCGCACCATCGTCTTCGACGTGAGCGGGTATGCCAGCATTTCTGGAGAGCTGACCGCCAGCAAGGGCCTGTTCACCGTCGCTGGGCAGACCGCGCCAGGCGATGGCTTCGC
>PMBY01000382.1:0-129 GCA_003153875.1 Myxococcales bacterium
CGTTCACTTCCACGAACTACGCGGTCATGGAGATCTCGACGACAGGGACCGTCGAGTCGTGGATCGTCTTCCGGGCCGCGCCCGGCGCGCATCCCAAGATTAGGACCGCGGACTGGGTCGGCATCAATG
>PMBY01000382.1:225-4778 GCA_003153875.1 Myxococcales bacterium
GTCGACAACAATGCCGGCACGAAGAATGTCGTCGCCAACAACGTCTCCCACGACAACGAGGAGTTTCTGAACTGCAGTTGCAGCGGCGACACCGCCATCACTGACGGCAATGGCATCATCATCGACGACAACCTTCACACCCAGGACGGGCACCCTGAGCGCGCTTACGCCGGACGCACGCTGGTCACCAACAACCTGGTCTACGGCAACGGCGGCACCGGCATGCACGCATTCGCCAGCGCCCACGTCGATTTCGTCAACAACACCGCCTACCGCAACAACCACAGCCCGGCCCTCGACGAGGGGCAGATCGTTGGCCAGAGCTCGTCGGACGTGAACATCGTCAACAATGTGATGGTCGCTTTCGCGGGCAAGCGGGTCAGCGCCAGCGCGACCGGCGCCACCTACCAGTACAATCTCTACTGGAACAGCCGCGTGGCACCCGCCCTCGGCGCGCACGACCTGGTCGCGGATCCCGGCTTCGTCAACCCGGCGTGCCTCGACTTCCGCCTCGCATCCGGGTCGCCAGCCATCGACAGCGGCACGAGCACGCTGGCGCCGGCCATCGACCTGCTGGGCGCGGCCCGGCCGCTGGGCAACGGCACCGATCGTGGCGCGTACGAATTCGTGAGCCCGTAGCGAGAGATCCTCACCGGTAGACCCGGACGTAGTCGATGTCCATGTAGTTGGGAAAGACCGTGGACGGACGAATAGCCTTGTGGCGCGGCGCAAACCCGGGCTCACCGGACCGCCTTAGCTTTCCCTCTTCGTACGCGGGCGGGACGAGAAGACGCATAGACCGGCGAAGCGACCACGGCCGTCGAAATCCACTAGCACGGGTAACTGCCGCAGCCTCTTGCGAGGCAGCTCCCACACCATGGCGCCAGTCCAGCGCCGCGCGTCCTTGCCGCTGCGGGGAACCAGGCGCAGGTGAACGAGTGAGCTGTCGACCCAGCACTCGACGCCGCGCTCCGCGAGGCGCACGACGCGATCCTCGGCGATGTTGATCGCCCTACCAAGAATGGAAGACTTGTGCTGCTCGGTCACGTCCACACGCAGGACCGCACCGTGGAAGTCGATGGCGTCAGAAACGATGGTCGCGGTCTTCTTGTCGGGGAACATGGCTTTGCCTCGGGGCAGCCGCATCCTGCCAATCTGCTTGCGCCGATCGCGCGGCAGGAGCAACCACGCCACTCTCATCAGCCCGACTCGCGCCACCAACTGGAGCCAGCTACCAGAACGCCGAGTTCAACGGGTGTGCGAGCAATGGGTGTATCATGCAAGCATGGGTTGCCGCCAGGCGCGCTCGTGACCAGACCGATCTTCCTGGTGGGCTGCCCGCGCAGCGGCACCACGCTGCTGCGGGACTTGTTGCGTTCGCATCCGAACCTCACTTTTCCGCCGGAGTCGCACTTCATTCCGCGATTCTATCGGGCTTACGGCGAACCCTGCTCCGGCGAGGAGGCCTGGCGGCTCGCCCGTCGCATTCTGAACAATCCCCGGATCTCCATGCAATGGGGAATCGCCCCCGAGCAGTCGGACTTCGCCGGGTGCCGATCGTTCAGCGAAGTCACACGGCGCTTGTTCGAAATATGGGCAGCCCAGGAAGGCAAAGCGCGCTGGGGCGACAAGACGCCGCACTACGTGCGCGACATTCCGCTGCTGCTGCGGCTTTTCCCCGACGCGCAGGTGATCCACATCGTTCGCGACGGCCGCGACGTGGCGCTGTCCTGGCTGCGCGCGCGCTTCGAGCCGTGCAACCTATATGTGGCCGCACGCATGTGGAAAGAAATGGTGACGAAAGGCCGCCGCGATGGCGCCTCGCTGCCTCCCGAAACCTACCTTGAACTGCGCTATGAAACTCTGCTGGCCGAGCCCGAGGCCACCATGCGCAACGTGTGCGCGTTTCTCAACGAACCTTACTGTGCGGCGGTTCTCTCTCTCAATCGGATCCCGCCTGAACCCTGGCGGGATATCCCTGGACCGAAGAGCCCGGCTTTCGCCAACGGCATCGTCAGGGACAACGGCGGCCGGTGGAGATCCGGCATGAGCCTGGGCCAGAAGGCGCTGTTCGAAAGCGTCGCGGGCGCCCTGTTGGCTGAATTGGGATACCCGGTGGAGGGGCTCGCCCGAACGCTCTCGCGCGGCGAAACGCTTTTCTGGGAAGCGGGCCACCAGACATGCTTTGTCGCGCGGACGCTCTGGCGACTGCGCAGGTTGTATTTTCGCCGTGCCGCGCGTTCGCTCGGATGGGCGATGCTGCGACGGTATCTGCGCCGTCCGGCATCGGAATGATCAAGCGGCGAGCCAGGACAGGACTAGCCCGCGTGTGGCGCGTTCAGGGCAGCGCATCGCAGTGTGACCGGACTTTGGGGGCGAATTTGTAGCCGACATCACGGCAAATTCATGCGACAATACCCGCCATGGCAGGCACCATCAGGTTGTTCCTTCGCACTACCGAGAACGACTATCAACAACAACTTAAGGAAGAGGCCCTGCGCGAAGGCAAGCGTGCGGGATTTGCCGTCGAGGTTGAGTCCGCGCAGGACGATGCCGGGCGACAGGTGGCGCAGATCACAGCCGCCATCGAGAAAGCGCGCGCCGGCAATTTGGTGGCCGTGCTGATCGCTCCGATTCGCGATGACAACCTGGTCCCGACGGCGCGCGCGGCGGCCGAGGTAGGCGTGGAATGGGTGCTGCTCAACCGTGAAGTGGGTTTCATCGAAGAGCTGCGCCGGCAATTCACCGATCGGGCCATCTTCGCGGTGAGCCCGGAACAGGCTGAGATCGGCNNTGTGCGTGACCGGGCCGCTCACTACTTCATCAGCGCAGCACAGGCTCGACGGTCTGAAGTCGGTCGTCGCGGATCCCTACCGACTGGTGACGCTGAATGCGGACTGGACCAGCGAGGGCGCGCGCTTGGCGCTCGAGCGCTGGCTGAACAACATGACCAAGGACACGGAAGTGCCCGGTGTCTTGGTCGCGCAGAATGACGAGATGGCGCTGGGGCTGCGCCAGGCCGCGCGCGATGCCGCGGTTCGACTGAACCAACCGCTTGACAAGATTCCCATCGTCGGCTGCGACGGTTCGCCGACCCTGGGACAGCGCCTGGTGCGCGAAGGCCGGCTGCGCGGCACCGTGGTGACCCCGCCAGCGTCGGGACCTGCGGTGGAATGGGTCGCGCGCATGCGCCGCCGCGGCGAGATTCCACCCGCCGTGGTGGTGCAAGCAGTGACGTCGTTCCCGGGCCTGGCTAGCCTGCGAAAGTAGAATCAGCGCACGAAGTGCGGCATCTGCTCTGGCAGCTCGATAGCAATTTCGACCATGCCGGCGAAGACACCGTCACGCGAAAAGGGCGTCTGATGGATGAGCTTCTTCTTTCCCGCTTTCTCGACGGTGTAGCTGTTCGCACGCGGGGTGCGCAGCAAGTCGATCAGGCGTGACCGCGCAGGCTCCGGATGACAGTCGATCAGGCTGCGTCCCAGCAGGGCGCGGCCACCATCCTTGGCGAACATCTGGCAAGCGCGTTCATTGATATAGGTACAAACGCCGGCCGTGTCGCACGCCACGACCGACACGGCCACACCGTCCAGCCACTGCAGCTCGGAGGGCAAGCTCATCGGCGCAATATAGCAGGCGAGCCGGGTTGGCTGGACAACTGATCTAGCCGTTCACAGCCGCGCCTCGCCCGTCGCTGGTGTGCTGGTTACCGGGCAGTCCACCAGGTGCAGGACGAAGCGCTCGGGGTGCGAGCAGAAGTGTCGGGTCAACTCTGCCGTCGGTGTCAGGTAGCGCGAGCGCACGCATTCGTCGGCGCTGCCCAGGCGGATGAACACGTTGGGCTGGGCCTGTTTGCGTGGCTGCGAGCAGCGACACAGCATGGGATGACCGAATTCCAGGTTCACCCCGCGCGCCACCATGTAGTCGCGGGAAGCCTGCTTGACATGTCCGCGCGTGCGAATTCCAGGGACAGACGAATGCGACACCACTGGATCGTTGAGTCCCCACTGATCGATGACCCGAAACCCGGGCAGAAAGTAGGCCATTCCGGCTGCCCGGGTGGCGATGATGGTGTCGGGCGGTAGGACCGCATTGAGCGCCACGCCGACCAGACGCGTCCTCTGTGCAATGCCGTCCATCTCCTGCACCGACTGCATGCCGTGCTCCATTTCGAGCACCACCGGAGATTGGGCCAGGGCCANNCCGGCCACCAGCACCGGCCAGTATTCCCACAGCAGGCGGTACTCCATGAAATCACCGCCCACCTTCGCGAGGAAAATCGCCTGTGCCAGCAGCGCAATCCCGGCGTAGCGCGCGAACGCCCGGCTGCGCGGATCCTGCGCGGCCAGGCTCGCGAACAGCGTGAGAGCCACCAGCAGCAGAGAGACGGGACAACTTAGCACAAAACCGAAGAGGTACTCGATGCCCAGGCCAAAGCTCGCCAAGTCCGCGGCCTTCGCATAGTAGGTGTTGGGCAGGATTTCGCCGTAGCTGTACAGCTTCCAAGCGAGGTACGCCGCCAGGCCAATCGCCGTCGGACCGATCGCCGGCCG
>PMBY01000382.1:4821-12447 GCA_003153875.1 Myxococcales bacterium
GGATAGGTCGGCGGCAGAACCAGCAACGCGAACAGCAGCAGCACCAGCCCGTCGCGCCCGCGATGGATGTGACGGCCGGCAGCCACGACACCAACCAGAATCGTGCCGAGGTACGCGGCCACGCCCACGGCCCGCGTGGTGGCCAGCGGGTCTCGCCCAAGGGCAATGCCCAAGGCGGCGATCAAGGTCCACAAGAAGTTGGTGTAGCCCTCCACGCGCTCGCCCGGGTTGAAGACCAGGCCGCGCCCGGCGACGAGGTTGCGGGCATAGCGAAAGGAGATGAAGGCATCGTCGAACGCGGCCTGGCTGTGCCGCCACCTGAGAAATGCCCAGACCATCAAACCGACCGCCACCGCGGCTACGACTCCCCGACGCGCGAGCGGGCTCCAGCGATCCCAGGAAGCGGACGCGGCCAACGGGGAGGGGCTATTCACGACCGCAGCGCCACTCTTGAGAACGAAGCCTTGAGCGACACCATCACGTCCGCAGCGCGAACTGCACCTGGTCCATCATCGCGCCGTGCTGCTTTTCAAACGCCGCGCGATCCATTGACAGGGTCACGTCGCTGTCTTCGTCGATCAGACCGCGCGCCCGCGGGCTGTTGTCCGGTGCATAGCCGAGCTGCTGGAACAACCGTATGGATGGGCCGTTGGCCGGCAGGATGGTCACGTACACCCGGGCCAGGTGGAGTCCGCGAAAAGCCAAGGCGTGCAGCATGGTGGTGAACTTTCGGCCCAGTCCGCGGCCCTGCAGGTTGCGGGCGCCGATCATGATGGCGTACTCGGCCGAATCGGTGTCGAACTGACGAAAGTCCGCGTCCCCGATCAGCACACCGTCTTGCTCAAGCAAGAAAAGCCGATCCCCTCGTCCGCACGACTCGGCGTAGTACTCAATCACCTCCTCGGCCGACATGTCTTCCTCGTGGGTCAACATGGCCCGGTTGTGCGCGTTGTTGTAGTAGCTGGAAAGCTCGGCTGCGGCGCCGCGCACTTCGTCCGGGGTCGGCTCGAAGGCGCGCAACAGAATCTGCGCGTCTCGGAATTTCACGTCGAAGAGAACGGACATGTGGCCATGCTAGCGGAAGAGCGGCATCGGCACTACCCTAAGTCCCATGCAGGACAAGACAGCGTGGTCCCAGATCGAAAAGGAAGCGGCAGGCGCCTTTCTCGGCCAGGGGCGTTTCCCCGTGCCCGCATACTCGGAGTTCATGCCGCCGCCGTTCGTGGGGTTGAAGCCCTTCACCGCTTGCGATGCTGGCGGCGCCGCGGACAACACCAGCGTGTGTGACGAGCACGGCGTCGCTGTCGACGAATACGAGCAGGAGCACGAGTTGCGCCCTGGCCTTGCCAAGATCGCAAGCCACCTCGTGCTTGAATTGCGCAAGCTGGCCGCGGGCGTGACCCACGAATTTTCGCGCACCCTGCTCGACGGGAACCTGGCCTGGCCCGAAGCGCTGGCGGCTGCCGCCCGTGCGGGAGCTTACCCGCAGCGCCCCTTCTTCGTCATGCAAACCCTGGCGCTGTCGCGCACCCAGGACGACAAAGGCAACGTGCGCTGGACCCTGTTCGGCGCCAGCCACCAGCCAGCCGCTGCAGTCTTCTGGCGCGGCTTCGATGACAACGACGAAGAGCGTTTTCTGCGGCTCATCGCATGGGCCAGCGGCGATGTGCCGCCTCCGCGCGAGGGGTTGCGTCTCTTCGGCGTGGAGGCCGAGCTGCCTGGGTTCGCCCGCGCTCGCCTGTGGCGCGAGCAGGAGCCCGCTGAGAAGATTCATACACTCTTTACCCTGGAGCCATTCGCGGCCCTGCCCAATTCGTTGCAGAAGGCTTTTCTCGACGGGACGCTGCGCATTCTGCCCACGCCAGTCAGCCACGTGTTTTCCGGGCATCCTCTGTATCGTAAGCTGTCGGCAGCCCTGCCGCGCGCCACGCAGATCCCGCTGCTGCATCTCTTTCCCCGCGTGCAAGGGGGATACACGCTTCGCATTCCCCAGTCGGGCTGGCTCGACGAGCACGATCCCTGTCAGGCGCGGCCCTCGGGTTCCCATCGCATGGTCCGCCGCATTGAGCGCACCCACCGCTGGCAGCGCACGCCGCGCGACCAAGCCTTGGTCGGTGACGGCGCCTTCACCGACGAGGTCACGGTTGCGCTCTTCTCCACCAACCCAGACGATCTCGGGCTGTACGGCAAACCCATGGCGCGAAACGCGCAGATATGGAGCCACGACTATCAACTGCTGCTCGACGGTCCCCGCGCCAGCCAGGCCCAGATGGAACACGCCGCCGAGATGCTCGACCGCGGCGGCCGCTTCGGCTACCGGCTCTACTATCCTCCGATGCGCGCGGGAACCCGCGAGCTGTTCTGGCACTTGCCCTTGCTGGCGCGCCTCCACCCCGGTAGCGATCAGACCGAGCTGCATGAAGATACGCTGCGCCTCGGCAGCATCTCCGCTGAAGCGACCGCGCCCACCGGCGAGCGCTCCTTCGCACTCGCGGCCAATCTTCTCGATCGCCCCGGCCATCGCGAGGCGGCCAAGCTGTTCGCGCGCGAGCCCGGTCAACTGCGCCACACCACCGCCCAAAACCTGCGCAAGCTGCTCGATTTTCGAGAGTATCTCGCCGCTCCCTTGCCCGGCTCGTTCGCCCGCGCGCTGCTGCGGATCGCGAAGGACACGACCTTGGGCGCATGGCTCGACAAGCTGCCACAGTTGGCGAGCGATGCAGGGGCCGGGGCCCGCTTGGCCGAGGATCTGCGCGCGGCCATCGCGCCCGAGATTCCGCTGGGCGCGCCCCTTACCCTTGAAAAGACCGCAACCCGCGCGTTTGAAGAATCGCTGTGGCGGACCATCGCGGCCTTGGCCGAGGGCGAATTCCGAAACAAGGAAACCGCCGACCGCGTAGTGATCAACGAGGGACGGACCGGCGGACCGGTGGCCCGGGCGGCCCGGGTCGAGGCGGGCACACGCAGCGATCTCGATCGCCTGGGCCAGCACCTGCACCAGCGCTATCGCGAAGCCATCGAGCGCCACGGCATGCAGGGCCGTGCCCAGGTGTTCGATCATCGTTTCACCTGGCGCACCGAATTCGATCTGTCGTGGTCAGAGGCGTGGACCCAGAATCAGCAAGGGCAGGCGCAGGAGCGCAACATCGTGGTGGTCATTCCTGGCAAGGATCGCACCCAGGCTGTGATCATGGCGGACCACTACGACACCGCGTACATGGAGGATGTCTTTGAAAAGGAGCGCGGCGGGGACGGTTTGCGTGCGGCGGCTGCCGGTGCCGACGACAACCATTCCGCGACTGCGACGTTGCTGGCTGCCGCGGAGGTCTTCTTGCCGCTCGCGCGCGCCGGCCGGCTGGAACGCGATATCTGGCTGGTGCACCTGACCGGCGAGGAATTCCCGTCGGATTGCTTGGGGGCGCGTGCCCTGGGCCAGGCGCTGGTGGAAAAGAGCCTGCACCTGACCGCGGAAGACGGCAGCACCTGGGACGCGTCCGCGGTGCGCGTGAAGGGCGCCTTTGTGCTGGACATGATCGGGCACAACAACAACCACGACCGCGACGTGTTCCAGATTGCCTCGGGCGAGGGCGCGGGCTCGGCGCGACTGGCCTTGGCTGCCCACCTGGCCAACCAGCGTTGGAACCATCAGGCGCGGGAAACAGCCCCGGAGCGGCGGGGCCTGGGCCGCGCGCAACGCATGCCCGACGGCAAGCAAGTGCCGCCGCCCTTCGCGCGGTTGCCCGTGGCCGGCGAGGTGCGGGTCGAATGGGAGCCGCGCTCGTCGCTGTACAACACCGACGGGCAGATCTTTTCGGACCTGGGAATACCGGTCGTGCTTTTCATGGAGAACTACGACATCAACCGCACCGGGTACCACGACACCGACGACACCATGAAGAACATCGACCTGGACTACGCCTCGGCGGTTGCGGCCATCGCCATCGAAAGCGTGGCCGCGGTGGCCTGCGAGAAACAGTAGACAAGTTCCGCCCGCGCCCCAATTGGGTTAGCCTGGCGGCCGGTGAACGAATTCCCGGTGCGCTTCGGTCCCTATGTTCTGCTGCGCTCGCTCAGCGAGGGCGGCATGGGCGAGGTTCTTCTGGCCATGTCGGGACCGCCCGGTCTGGAAACTCTTTGTGTGATCAAGCGCATTCTGCAGGAGCGGCGGAGCGATGCGGAGTTTCTGCGACGCTTTCACCATGAAGCCGACATCGCGCGCCGCCTGGTTCACGGCAACATCGTGCAGACCCACGCGGTGGGCGATATAGAAGGCGAGCCCTTCATCGCGCAGGAATTCGTCGACGGTCACGATCTGCAAGAACTGCTCGACCGCGCGGCCAGCGAGGGACGGCCCATGCCGGTGGCCGCGGCGGTGCAGGTGGCATGCGAAGTGGCGCGCGGGCTGGCCTACGCGCACGACTTCGAGAACTTGGAACTGATTCATCGCGACGTCACGCCCGGGAACATCCGCATCACCTACGCGGGCGAGGTCAAGCTGCTCGACTTCGGCATCGCGCGCTCCGAATTGTCTGCGGGCCTGACCGTGCCCGGCCAGCGCTGGGGNNCGCAGCGACATCTACACCCTGGGCCTGGTGCTGTGGACCATGCTCACCGGTCGCCCGGTGGGCACCACCCTGGATGGCGAGCGCGTGGTCGCGCCGTCGACCGACAGGCAGCGCCTGCTGGAAGATCTGCTCAAACGCGATCCGCCGGCACCTTCGCGGCTCAGTTCGGCGGTGCCGGTTGCGCTCGATGAAGTGGTGGCGCGCGCGCTGGCCAAACGCTGCGAAGCCCGCTTTGCCAACGCGGCGGATTTGGCAGCTGCCCTGGCGCCGTTTGCGTCGGTGGTTCCCTCGGGCGAGGCGATCCTGGCTGAGCTGATGCAAGGCTCGTTCGATGCCAGGGCCGAGCGGGCCGAGCGCGCCGAGCTCGTCTCAGTCGCGCGGCGAACCCTGCGCGCGGGAACTGCGCCAGCCGAGGCTGTTTCTGCTGCGCCCGCAGCGGTTGCTAGCGTGACGGCTGCGCCGGGCAAGCGCCGAAGTCGCAGGAAGGCCGCGGCGCAAGCGGGCGGACGTGGCTGGCACGTGGTCGCGCTAGCGATCATGGGCGCGCTCTTGGTCGCGGGCTTCTTGGCCTACGATTTCTTGCACTTGCGCCGGGCCATCGACGCGCCTGAGCCGGCTGCGACGGTCGGCTTGCCCGCCGCTCCGACGGTGGCGCCAGGTGCCGTGCCCGCGCTGGCCGGGGCGCCGTCAGCAGCGCCGGGAAATTCTCGCCCCGTCGTCCCGACCGGCGGGGCTGCGATGCATTCGCCTCGCCCCAGCACCGAAGGGTCTCTGGCGGAAAGGACCGCTTTGCTCGATCGGGCCCAGGCTGCCTTTGACGAGGGCAACCTGGATCGCGCGCAGAGCGAGGCCCGCCGTGCCGCTGCCCTGGGCAGCCATGAGGCCGACGCCCTGCTGGGCGCCATCGCGTTCAAACGCGGGAATCTCGACGAAGCCGAGCGCCTGCTCAGCAAGGCTTTGGCGCGCGATCCGGACAACTCGCGCATCGCCCGCCAGTTGCAACTGGTGCGCGCGAAACAAGGCCCGTAGCGGCGACATGTAGGGGCGGTCCGGGTAGGGGCGACCTGCGGTCGCCCCAAGAGGGTCATTTGACATTCGCCCGCGCTAGCGCAAAATTGCTTCTTGGAGAAAGCCAAATTGCCATGACCGTCTTCCAGCTCGTCGAACAGTCGCCCGCGCTCCAGGTCGTCGCCATTGAAAAGGGACTGCCCAGCCGCGTCCTGCACCAGCTGGTGGCGCTGGTGGGCGTATCGCAGAAAGTCCTGCTCGACGCGCTTGGCCTGGCCCCGCGCACGATCGGCCATCGTGTCAACAAGAACCAGCGCTTTTCGGCAACCGAATCCGAGCGCCTGTTGCGCGTGATTCGGGCGCAGAAGCTTGCGCGCGAGGTTTTCTCGACCGACGCCGCGGTGGCGCAGTGGCTGACCACGCCTGACCCTGCGCTTGGCAGGCGGACGCCGCTGGCGATGCTGTCCACTGACGTCGGCGCGGCCCAGGTCCACAACCTGCTGCAGGCGATGATCCACGGCGTTCCGCTGTGAAGGCCTTTCGCATCGTTCTGCAGCGATACGGCGCCACGGCCCGGGCCGCGTTCAGCGGCGCCAGTGGCTACGCCGCGGACGGGCGCTGGCACAGCAAGGGGCGCTATCTGGACTACGCGGCCGAAAGCCAGTCGCTGGCCGTGCTGGAACGGTTGGTGCACTACAAACGTTTCGATGCCTTGCAGGCGCACGTCCTGTACGTCGTGGAGGTACCCGATCCTTTGATTGTGGTCTGTACCGACTTTCCCAAGGGATGGGATGCGCCCGATCTTTCGCCGGCAGCGCAGAAAGTCGGAAACCGCTGGTGTGACGAGCGATTGTCTCCCGCGATGAAGGTGCCGAGCGCGGTGACCCGTGGCGAGTCCAATCTGCTGCTCAACTCCAAGCATCCCGCCTGGAAATGGGACTGGGTCATCCAGCGCACGTCTTTTGCATTCGACCGGCGACTACGCGAGATCGCGGAGGCGGCGCGAGTTGGGAAGGCGCGCGGCCGTGGGGCATAGTGGAACGGCGTCTGATCGCGTAGTCGAGACCCTCGCCAGCGCCGTCGCCGCGGTTGTTCTGGCGTACGAATTCCAGTAACCCCTTGACGTTGTTGTCGAATCTCGCGATTGTGCGCGCATGCGTTTCCTTCGCGTCGGCCTGTTTGGGGTCATCCTGGCATCGGTTCTGGTTCCTCGCGCAGTCACGGCAGCTTCCCATCGTGTGGCCCTGGTCGAGGCGAGCACCAGCAAGCTTCCGCGCGGCGAGGCGGCCAGCCTGCGCGCTGATATCGAGGACGTGGTGGGCTCGCTGGGCGCCGAGGTCGTGCCCTTGGCCGATTCCAAGGCCGCGGCGGGCGGGGACTGCAACCAGCCCGAGTGCATGATCGCGATCCACGGCGCCACCGGCGCCACCCACGTGCTGCGCGTGGAAGCGGTGTTCAAAAAGGGCGCGTTCACGTTGCAACTGCAGATGTGGGACGCACGCACCGGCAAGACGCTCAGCTCCGACGGCAAGAGCTGCGACATCTGCACGCTGCCTGACCTGCACAAGGCCCTGCGCGACCGGGTGGCCGCGCTGTGCACGCGCGTGTTCGAGGCCGAGGAACCTGCGCCAGCCCCGCCGCCGGTTCCCGTGCCACCGGCGCCGCCGGCACCAGCCCTGGACGTGGCGCCGCCGGCTCCGGCGCCCGAGCCTGCGCCAGCCAGCTCTACGGGCAAGCGCATCGGCCAAGTGGGCAGCCTGGCGCTAGCAGTCCTGGGCGTGGCCGCGGCAGTCTACGGCGGATATCTCTTGCACCTCGACGGTCAGGTTGTGTGCAAAGCCGGACAAACAGACCACTGTACTCAACGCTACGTCACAGCTGGACCCGGAGCCGGTCTCCTTGGCGGCGGCATCGGCGCCGTGCTCGTTGGCGGCGTCCTTTTCTATTCCTTCACCTGGTGAGGCACCCCATGAAGCTGCGAATCCAATATGTCCTTCCACTCTTTCTGTTGTTCGCCTGCGACAAGGTCGAGCGCGACTGGAGCAAGTGCAAC